>NZ_JBXGSI010000007.1:0-262465 GCF_056790315.1 Sphingobium sp. VMM | reverse complement strand
GCTGTTCGGTCGCATCCGCGAGGGCTGATCGCTGACCCATGACGGGTTGCTGGCGGCCACCGGCCAGTCGCGCCTGCTGGAAAGGAGCCCTACGACCGAGACGTCGATCCGGCTGCGGCTTCCCTATATCGAGCCGCTCAATCTGCTGCAGGTCGAACTGCTCAAGCGCTATCGCGCCGGCGAGGATGATGCCCGGATCAAGGAAGGCATCGAACTGTCGATCAATGCGATCGCGACCGCGCTGCGCAACAGCGGCTGAGGTGATCAGATCTGTATCAAAACGCGAAAGTGGTCGGCGTCATGGTGGGTAACGGCGTGCAATCCCATCGAACCGAGTATATTCAGTTCGTGGTAGCTTGTGCGGATGACGAGGGTTTGCGAAGGACCCATAATCTTATGCCGCACAGCGCGGCGCGTTGACGGATGTCATCAGCACAAAGCCAACCATGCCTCAAAATATATCGCCCTGCAGCGGGAGCGTGAAGAAATGGCGTACTGGCACCATGAACGCGATCCACAGTTGAAGCTGCTGCTGCGCAATCGCACGTAGGAGGTCGGTCTATCCGTCCAAAGCGGCCGATCGCTGTCGCAGGATTTCCAGCGTCATCTCGGCCGCTCGCTAGGCCGGGGCCTTTGGCTCTAGGCTCCAGCCATGATCCAACAAGACCCCCAACAGGATGATCCCGTAGAAGCTTTTGATGCTGTGCGTCGGGAACTGAGCCTCCTGCGTCACGCGCTTGAAGGCCTTACAGCTGCGAGGGAGAAGATCCCCGATTACAGCGCGACATTGGCGCAAATCAACAAATCGCTCGGCGTGCATGCGCATAAGCTCGACATGATCCAGAGCCGTCCGGCGATGGAGATGACGCCTGAAGCGCTGGTGGAGCGGATCATCGCATCTGCGCAAATAGCAAGGGCGGAAGACAGAACGATGCTGCATGAAGCGCAAGACGGGTTTTCTCGGAAGGCCTCGCAAATAGACCGGATGATAGCGCGCGGACGCGGAGCGGCCGAGCAGGAGATTCAAGTAATATTATTCTGCCTGGGCGGGTTCCTGTCCGGCATTCTACTTTGGACGACCCTCCCCGGCGCCGTCGCTCGATCCTTGCCAGAAAGCTGGCATGTGCCTGAAAGGATGGCTGCCCGCATGATGGGCATGAAGCAGATCGATGCCGGACGTCGAATGATTGTTACGGCACCGGAGCGAATCGATGAGAATGTTGTAAATGCTATTGGAGATAATGCTTCAGGAATCGCTCATCCTGCCACGGACTGATTGGCGAGACACAATATCAGACATCATGAACAGCCACCCCCTTGCTCCGGTGAGAAGCGCTGCTGTCGTCTACAGGCACAATGTCCCGGTCTTGCATGCTGGATGCTGACATCCGGTCAGTTCGCAGCATGCGTCTTCGCAAAACCCGTAAAATATGCGCGCAACGTAGGGTCTGAGATAGGGGCAACCAAGGCGTTGACCTGCTCTTCCAACGAACCGCTAACCGAACCGGCGGCATCTACAACCTGCTCGAAACCCATTGCCCACGACCCAAACGCCCTTGACCCGACCTCCTTGTCGTGGAGTTTAACAAGAGCAAAATGACGGGGATCATGCCTTATTCGCTCATATGTCGCGGCAATAGCTTCGTCGGCACCTTCAAGCACTTGAAGGAAGCGGCGTCCGCCTACAATCAGCAGGCCGGTGATCCCGACACGGGAATTTGCCTCGCGCGCTTTGAGCAGAAGGTCGTCAAGCTCGGACGCATGCAAGATGGAACGGGCCGTGCTGATGTAGAGTAGGCGCTTCATATCATCTCCAATTTCGAGACGCCTCCTACACCCAGGAAAGCGAAGAGAGGATTAACGAAGCGTTTAATCAATGTTGGTTTCTGAAGGTTTTTCGTAACTTAACTGTCCGTTTAACGGGCTGCATAGCTTGGTGCTCTACCTGATTGCGAAGTCGCGTCATCGCGCGCCACTTTATCCTGTGAACGCCGGTGGATAGTTCACGGGAGAGAAGAATGGAGGGCAAGAAAATGGACAAAGACCGTTTCGGCTACCTCGCCATATGGTCCAGCGTGCTTACCCTGCTTGCTGGTTGTAACGGTTCCGTAACAAATCAGAGCGAACAGGTCTCGGGCAGGGCGAGCGTCAGCAACACCGTTTCTAATGTTGCGGGGGCCAAGAAGGAGAGTGCACCGTATGCCCGGCCGGAAGAAGCGGCCAACGCAGGAGCAGCCGATGTTCCCCGCTCCGAAATGAGATATTGTCGGTTCGAGGTTGAAGGCAAGGTTCACGTCAACGAAAAATGCGAAGTCTATCCAATGGGAGACGGCGGTTACACTCTGAACGCGTGGAGCTCGGGCAAGCCCAAAAACTCACATTTTGCCGTTGTCATAGTCGACGGTGAAGGGAAGGGAGACGCCAGCTGGAATGCGGATCCCGACGACGACAAGGCTATGGATTCTCTTGGAACCGTAACGTTCGAAGAAGGTTGCTGGGTCAATAAACGCACAAGAATTTGTGCGAGGTGATTGCAAGCCCGCGATATTCGCAAGTGGTATGGGAAATTCTGCGACGTTGAGATCGCCGACGGTTCAAGGCTTTCACTAAAATATTACGGAACATCTTTGAAAGCTGCATAATGCCGATCGCGACGTGTTTAGGAGAATGGGAGTGGATGCGGTCTTCGCAATTCATGCAGATATTCAGCACAATTTGATGCGCGTGGAGATGTCGGGATTTTTCGATGAGGCAGACGTTCATCGCTTTTCTGCTAGGTATCGCGAAATGCTGCTGAAGCTCAGAGCACCTGGGCATCTGACTTTGGTAGATATCAGAAACATGAAAATTCAGCCTCAGGCGGTCGTGGAAGCGTTTTCCTCTCTACTTGCGTCGGCGGATGTGCGCTCGCGACGCCTTGCTTTCGTTTGTAATTCTACCCTGGCTCGCCTTCAGGCGCAGCGATTGACCGATCGCGAGGGCGTCAAATTCTTTGATAATGAGGCCGACGCGGAAACTTGGATCCTAGAGTGAAAAGCTTGGCCTGAAATCCCGCGTTTACGCTCGTTTCGTCCAGGCGGTTGCGCGAGCGTAGGAAGTTTGGGTCATCGGGAACGATTTACGATCTCGGTTTAGGCCCAGATCTACATCCCGCGCGGCGCAACTTAGCCACTTTCCTAGCGTTGAAGGGAGCGAAAGAAGGAGAGTAGCATGCCAGTCGATACGCACAAACTGAAACAGCATATGTGGGACAAGCTCGAGAAAGGGCCATTTCTCATGGTAGGTTTGGCGGATGGTCGAAGCCATTCGGAGCCTCTAACCGCGCAATTGGACAAAGATCAGATCGACACAATCTGGTTCTTCATCGGCAAGAACAATCGTTTGGCAACCGGCGGGCCAGCGATGGCGCAATTTGTCTCCAAGGGACAAGATTTCTTTGCGTGCCTGTCTGGCAATGTCACCGTCGATAATGATCCGGCCATGATCGACAAGCTCTGGTCTAAAACCGTCGAGGCATGGTTTCCGGGAGGCAAAAATGATCCCAACCTCGCGCTCCTTCGCTTCGACATCGATGACGCGGAATTGTGGGAAACGGACATGTCGCTCAGCGGGAAACTGAAAATGCTTTTTGGCGGCGCGATCGAGGGTAGCGAGGAGGGGAGCCACGCAGTGGTTCCAAATACCGTCGTCTAACGCCGTTGACGTGTCAGCACAGTGGCGAACCAAAATTTCCATTCGCCACGATCCAGCTGCAACTGATCGAATTGGCGCAACGACTAGCAGGATCGGGTCGTCGATCGGACAGTTGTAAGGCTTCTAACAAGGAGAGCATCATGAGCACTGAGAAAACCGTTTCGACGCTGAACAGCCTTATTCAGGTTACCCTGGACAGCATGAAAGGCTATCAGGATGCGGCGAAGGATGCGGAAAGCACGCAGTTCGCTACCATGTTCGCCGAGTTCGCGCGCGACCGCAGTGCCGCCGCCACTGAACTGCAGGCCGAGGTGCGTCGCCTCGGCGGCGATCCGGAGAGCGATAGTAGCTTCCTGGCGGCAGCTCACCGCACATTCATGGATTTGAAGCAGGCTATCACAGGTAAGGATGACAAGGCGATCATCCAGGAAGTCGAGCGAGGCGAAGACCACATCAAAGCCAAGTATGAAGATGCCTTGGGGCACGCCGATCTTGATCCGGCGTCGCGTCAGGTCGTCGAGCGCGCTTTTCATTCCGTGCGTGAAGGGCACGATAAGATGAGCCAGCTCAAGCACAGCCTGGCCTGAAATATCGATAAGGGGCCGTCCCTCACGTTCGGCCCCTTATCCAAACACGCGTAGATTTCACGCCGCAATGTTCAAATTATAAGAAAATCCGATTTCAGTAATAGCCGGTCTCATAGTATATTTTTGGATGGCTGATACATCGCTAAAAAATTGTATACTATTTTGTACTGGGGGTATCCGCGGGGGTATCCTTCATGGATATTTTTATAAAATCGTTGTTTTTCAAAGTGTTAAACGTCGTTCTAAGTAGATGCCGGGCCCACCATTGTCTCCAAGCTGTTGAAAGGCTTGGAATGCGTTGAAAGATAAGGACTTTTTGCGGACGTTTGTTACATCTGTAACAGTTGTCGAAGCATCCAGTCCTATTTCGCTAATGGCGGCGAAGTTTCTTATTCTCGGCGGATTGTGCCCGATAAAATGCGCGCTACCCTCGGTAAGCATGAAATCATGCTGTTCCTGTGGGCTAAGGATAAAGAGGAAGCCAAACGGCTCATCTCGAAGAAATCCTCAAATCCGACGCGCTGTTTGCCAGTGAAAGTCGAGCATGAACGAGGCGCTCTACGAGCAACGCAGCCTCATCGAGCGCATGCGCGGCCACCGCAAGATCAACTGCGCCACCGCCAGATACCGGCTCCAATTTGTCCAGGACGCCGGGCATCATGAGTCTATGCGCGACACCGAAGGTGATAAATCAGTCAGCGCAAACGCAAGGTAGGGCCGCGCACCCCGCCACAACGCGCACCGGATTGCACCGCGCCATTGCGCCGTCCGGCAGCATCACCGAAAAGCCTCTGCGCAACGGATCGGGCGCGCCGGGATAATAGTCCGTGCTGAGCGCCTGGGCGCCGCTGTCCATGGCCGCCCGTGCCTTGCGATAATCGCCGGCGCGTGCCTCCACCGTATTGGCATCGGTCCGCGTGCGCACGATGACGCCCTGCTTCATCCATGTGCTGATCTTGGCACCATCGACCAGCGGATCCTGCACAATCTGGATTGCGGATTCGGGCTGATCGTCGGGATACCAGCCGAATATCGCCCGCCCCGCCAGCGAAGCATGGCCATCGCGATAGACGTTGGAGACTGCATCGCGCACGTCGAGCATGATGTAAATGCGGCCTCGCGCGGCATCCAGGCTGTTCCATCCATGGGTACGCACGGCATCGCGCAGCGTCCTGGCTTTGCCGCGCAGCTCATCGGCCTGATGAGCCGCTTGGATCCCTTAACCACACCCCTCTAGCATGCGCGCCTTTAGTCGAAGTTAATGACCCAAAAAATTATGTATTTTGCAGATCCTGTCGCGTCACAAGTTCTTGATCGCATGCGGATATCTGGAAAAGACAGCGATGTTATTTTCCGCTGCGGGAAGGCGAGGGGGAATTCCGGTCATCTTTTAACGCCCCTTTACGGCCATTCAGTCACCGATTTTCCGGTCCAGGTCGCGGCCAACTCGCTATGCTGCTCTGGATGCCCGGCACTGGCCGCAAGGAGAATGGCTGCGTTCCGCCGATTGAGTGTCAGCCCCATGTCGTTTGAGAATAGCGGCAGACGAACCGTTCGCGCCCATAACAGGCGCATCGAACCGCAGGCTGTCCGATTTCGAAAGACAGGGGGGGAGGCGGAGGGCGCATTCCGCAGTCGGGAATGCGCCCCTCATCGAGGTTCAGTGGGCCGGATCGAACGCAATGGCTTCGAGTGCGGCCTTGACCTCCTGCGACAGATCCAGCTCCACTGCTGCCAAATTCTCGGTCAGATGTGCGACATTGGACGTGCCGGGGATCAACAGCATGTTCGGTGCGCGCGCCAACAGCCATGCAAGCGCCAGCTGCATCGACGTAGCGCCTAGGCGATCCGCCAAATGGGCCAATGCCTGCGATTGGATGGGCGAAAAGCCTCCGAGCGGAAAAAATGGGACATAGGCGATGCCCTGGCTCGTCAAGCTGTCGATCAGCGCGTCATCCGCGCGGTGCGCCAGGTTATACTGGTTCTGGACGCACGCGATCGGGACGATGCGCTGGGCCTCCGCAACCTGGCTCTCTGTCACGTTGCTGAGGCCGATATGTCGAACCAGTCCTTTCTCGCGCAGCTGTGCAAGGGCGACGATCTGCGCCTCGATCGACCCTTCCGACGGCGCGTGGATGTCGCCCATAATGCGCATGTTGACCAGGTCGAGAGTGTCGCGGCCAAGGTTTCGCAGATTGTCTTCGACGCCCTGCTGCAATTCGGCGGCACTTTGTGCCGGCAGCCATGAGGCGTCCTTGCCGCGGATCGCGCCCACCTTGGTCACGATCAGGAGATCGTCGCTATAGGGATGAAGCGCATCGCGGATGATCTGGTTGGTCACATGAGGGCCGTAGAAATCGCTTGTGTCGATATGGTTCACGCCCGCCGCAACTGCCGCGCGCAGAACCGCGACGGCGGCATCGCGATCTTTGGGCGGGCCAAAGACGCCAGGCCCAGCCAGTTGCATCGCGCCATAGCCCATGCGGTTCACGAGATGATCGCCCAGCTTGAAGGTGCCGGCTTTGCGAAGATCCATCATGTCCTGTCTCCTCATTTGGAGACCGCGATATGGGCTTGTGGCCAGCGAACGATAAGTCGTAGTAATCAGAACAGGCTGTACGGATAATCGAACAATGGCGACGGAACTCGATGATCTTGCCACCTTCGTGGAAGTAGTGCGGGCAGGAGGCTTCCGAGATGCAGCCCGTATTTCGGGCACCTCGGCATCTGGGATGAGCGACGCGCTCAGGCGGCTGGAAGCCCGGCTAGGCGTTCGTCTCCTCCACCGCACGACGCGCAGCATGGCCCTGACCGAAGCGGGCGCGCGGCTATTCGAGCGGCTGTCGCCGGCCCTTTCGGAAATCCGCGACGCGCTCGATGTCGTCAACATCTTCCGTGACAGACCCGCTGGAACATTGCGCCTGAATGTTCCAGCTAATGTCGCCCGCACCGTGCTCCCATCGATCCTCCCATCATTCCTTCGGGTCTATCCCGATATTCGAGTGGAGGTGACGGTGGAGGATGGTTTTGTCGACATATTGAAATCCGGTGCGGATGCCGGGATCCGTTATGAGGAGCGGCTTGAACAGGACATGATCGCGATCCCCATCGGCCCAGCGACGCAGCGGTTGGTTACGGCTGGATCTTCAGCCTATTTCGATCATCATGGGCGCCCCTCGCACCCACAGCAACTGTTGGGCCATAATTGCCTGCGCGGCCGTTTTTCCGGCGGGGCCATGCCGGGATGGGAATTCGAGAGAGAGGGGGAAATTCTCGTTGTCGATCCGACCGGGCCGCTGGTGGTGCAGCCTGGTCTGGCGGGCGAATTGCTGATCGATTCTGCCGTGGCTGGCCTTGGAATTGTGCATCTGTTCGAGGATTGGCTTAAACCGTATATCGCGAGTGGGGCGCTCGAATCCGTTCTCGACGACTGGTGCCAGACCTTCTCTGGTCCCCGGCTCTATTATTCCGGGCGCCGTTATTTGCCGGCGCCCTTGCGGGCTTTCGTGGACTTTGTTCGCTTGCAGCGATGGTAAATGGGGCCGCGTCAGAGCGGCTCCCGTGTTCGTACGCCGGCTGCGATTATCGACCAAAACCCTGCAGGCCCTCGTCCCTTGGAAAGCGGCAACCTGCCCAGAGAGGCGTGGACCTCGCGTTCGCTTGCTGACTTTCCGGTGGCGATGGCAAGATTTCAGGCACCACGAAAATAATCACCGTTGCGGAAAATTTCGGCCATCGCTTCGCACGGTGGTAGATTTAACTATCTTGAATATCTCTAATTTTCTCGGGTCTTTGACTAGTGGATTGATTTTGACATGTGCATCCCCCGTCGGCGGGGATGGGGCTGCAAATGTCAAAATCTTTTCGGACCACTAGATGCGCCGATACCGGAAATACCAGACCTCATGGCCCAGGCGCCGGGCCTTGGCCTCATAGCGGGTTTCGGGCCAGCCGCCTGGACGGGTCAGGAAATCCTTGGGATCGCTTGCCAGCCAATCGAATTCGGGATGGCCGTTCATCACCATCAGCGCCCAGCGCAGATAGACCGGATGATCGGTGCCGAAGCGGAACTCGCCGCCGGGCTTGAGCTTCTTCGCGATCATGTCGACCGGGCCGGGGTTCATCATCCGCCGCTTGGCATGGCGCGCCTTGGGCCAGGGATCGGGATGGAGCAGATAGACGAAGCTGAGCGATCCGTCGGGGATGCGGCTGAGAACGTCGAGCGCATCGCCCATGTGCAGCCGGACATTGCCGAGCGCGCCGTCGCGGATATGGCCGAGCGCCTGGACCACGCCGTTCAGGAACGGCTCGCAGCCGATGAAACCATGGTCGGGCAACATGTCGGCGCGATAGGCCATATGCTCGCCGCCGCCGAAGCCGATCTCGAAATGGAGCGGGCGGTCATAGCCGAACAGGTCGGCGGCCGTGACGTCGCCTTCGGCCGGCACCGATACGGCGGGGAGCAGCGTGTCGACCAGTTCCTGCTGGCCCTTGCGAAGCTTGGGCCCGGACTGGCGGCCATAAAGGCGGTTGAGGGTGGTCGGGTCGCCCGATTTATGCGCGGTCATGGGTTGGGCCGATAGCGGGGGCAGGCCGAGGGAGCAAGCGGCGTGCGCCCTATCAGTTGGCGACGGCGTCCGGCGACAGGCTTATCTGGCTTTGCTTGCCATAGACGCTGGTGGTCGACAGCGGCTTTTCCGACTGGACGATCTCTATCGCCTGGGCCGGCGGCGGCGCGCTGGCATAGCTGGGATATTGCAGCCATTGGTCAAGCTTGCGGACGGTGATCGTCCAAGGCGCGCTGCTTTCATCCTTGCCGCCGAGCAAGGCGGTCAGCGTGTCTCGGGCGATGACCAGCATGGTGCCCGAGTCGCCGAGCGGGATGGCATAGCTGCCCTCATTCGTCTCGCCCTGATAGATGGGGAGGCGGCCCTGTATCCGATCGGGGTGGACGCAATAGGCCGGGGCGGCCGGGGCTTCTCTATTCTTCGCCGCCTTTTCCCTGACGCTGCGGTCGATATTGCCCATCATCGCGCCGGCAATGACGGACGCGCCGTCCTTTGTCACCTTGTCCGCAGGCGCGCCGAAGACAAGCGGTTGGGGGCAGGGTTTGAGCGGAACGGCCGTCGCGAGCGGCGGTAGCGCGCGGGGCCAGCCGATCTGGGCTATCATCCGATCCAACAGGGCATCAAGCTGGGACGCATCATGGACGGGCGAGGTGACGCGCAGCTTTACCACCCATTCCCCGATCGCGATGACGGCAACGCCGCTGCTGCGGCCGACCTGGGTGATGTCGAAGCTCTGGCGCAGTCCGGCCGGCACTGAACTGCCCGGAAGGGCAAAAGCCACAGGATCGCCCAGGGCTGCGGGGCGCCCGAACTTGTCATTGGTCGCGATCATGGTGGCCGCGACATCGAACCAGATGGCGGTAGCCGGCATGGCGGCATGATAGACATAGACATTCACATGGGTGCGACTGATCGGATCGTCATAGGCGATCGATGTATCGAGGAGCGCGCCGTTGCTCAGATCCTCGACCGCACTGCGAGCAAAACCGTCAATCTTCGACGGGAAGGCAATACCGGACGGCTTGTGTGTCCAGCTTTTGTCGGTCTTTACGGCGATGGGGCTCGGCTGGGCCTGCGCGGACGGGGCAAGGGGCAGGGCTGTTGCCATCGCAAAGCCGCCAACTATCCGCAACCACATGAATATCTGCCCCCTCCCGCCATGCATGCAGGCAAGGTGACGGGAAGGGGGCAGGAGACAAGGGCCATGGGATGCCGAACAGGGGAGAGCGGCAGGATGGCCCTTGAAGCTGGCTAGCCGTGGTGCGACCCGAAGGCTGGCCGGGAGGCAAGGCCCGACCGGTCTGTCCAGTTCGTCAGGTCACTTGCACTTGGCGAAGCGACCCTTGGCGTCCTTGCAGGGGCCCTTTTTCGGGGCGGCCTTTGGCGGACATTTGACGAACTTGCCCTTCGCATCCTTGCAGGGAGCTGCCAGTGCAGGAGCGGCACTGCCAACCAGAAAAGCAAGGCTGATGAAGGCGGTAGCAAGAGGACGGGTCATGGCGTTGCCCTGGGTGGAGGGTGCCGGGCTCGACAGGGGTGCGAGCCCGACGCCCTCTCTATGCGCGGTTCCGCGGGCGCAGGCCAATGAACTTTTCGTCATGTTCCGGACAGGATGGCTCAGCCACGGTCGGCATCGGCCGCAGCATTGAACAGGTCGAGCATGGCGCCCAGCCGGGCAGCCTCCTCCTGCGTCAGCCCTTCGTCCCGGTCGAACAGGGCGGCAAGCTTTTGCCCGCCGGCGCGGACCGCATCGGGATCGACGCGGGCGAGCAGTTCGGGAATGCCGGCAATCGCGCCATCGGGATCATGGCGCAGCAGCTTGGCCTGCTCGCGCACCAGCGCCCGGAACAGCGGCAGCGTCATGCCCGCGGGCAGCATGTCGATATGCAGCCGGCGTGCCTCCTCGAACCGGCGGGCGTCGGTCTGCTCGCGGGTGCGCAGCACATGGAAGATCGCCCGCAACTGCGCCTCCAGCAGGCCGCCTTCGTGCAGTTCGGCGCTGAGATGGGCCATTTCCTCGGCAACGAAGGTGCGATGTTCCGGCGTGTCGCCGGGGTGATGGCGGGGCGGGCGGCCATCCTGCGGGGCGACGCCCATGGCGGCCTGAACCAGCGGCGCGCCATAGATCGTATCGAAGCTGAGTGCCTGGAGCCTGTCGCGGGCATCCCGATAGGCATCAAGTGCGCCGACCATCATGTCCGACACCATGGTCTGGCCGGCCAGGAAGCCATTGTCGGGCGCGACCGGGCGCCGATTGTCGCGCACGACACCGGCCCAGCCCTCGATCAGTTGCGCCATGGGATGGTCGCTCGACCAACTGTAGGACAGGCGCATCGGGTGCCATTGCGCCAGCCAGTCGGCCAGTTGCGGGTTGGCCATCGCCTGCACCAGCGGCTGGGCGAAGCGGTGATACAGCTCCAGATTGGCTTCCGACGCACGGCGGGCGGCGACGAAGCGCCGTTCGCTGCCGAAATCCTGCTGCACGATCGCCTGGACATCTGCGATGCCACGCCGCTGGATCGCGAGATACTGGCCGTCATCATCGACCGCGCCGGGCAGGGCGCCGTCGGGATCCTGTTGCACCGTCGCCTGATAGAGGCCGGCGGGAAGCACGTCGATCAGGTCGATGGCGCTGACAAATTCGCGATGCTCCTTGCGCCCGACGCTGGCCGATACGAAAATGCCGAGATGGCCGATACTGTCATGGGTAGCATAGATGATCGTCTGGTCATGGCTTACGATCTCGGCGTCGTTGCGGTAGAGGTCGGTGATCCAGCCCAAGGCCTGGGGTGGCGGCGTGATATTGTCGCCATGCGAGCAGAATACCAGGATCGGCGAACGGATGTTGCGCAGATCGATGCGGATGCCGTCCGAGGTCAGTAGCTGAGCGGTGGCGAGCCGGTTACCGATGAAGAGATTGTCGACGATATACTGCATCTCGACATCGTTGAGATAAACATAGCCACCCCAATATTTCTCGAAGCCGAGATAGCGGGGGGCTTCGGTATCGACCTTGGAATAAAGGGTGTAATCCTTTTTCCAGAGCGTGTTGGCAGGATCGAGATTTTCGAAATTCTGCACCAGCCAGGCGCCGTCGAAGCGGCCGGCGCCCATGTCGCCGGTCATCGCCGTCGCCCAACTGCCGCCCATCAGGCCGCCGCCATAGCGCATGACATTGTCGCCCGCCCAATAGGAGAGCGGGGCGCCGGCGACGATGATCGGGCCGAACAGCTCGGGCCAGACCGCGGCGGTCATCAATATCTGCCAGCCGGCCTGGCAATTGCCGATCACCACCGGCTTGCCATCGGCGGAGGGGTGGAGTTCGCCGACATGGGCGACGAAGGCGGCCTCCGCACGCATCACATCCTCCACCGTCTGGCCCGGAACCGGATTGGGAGTGAAGCCGATGAAATAACAGGGATGGCCTTCGCGCAGGGCGGCGCCGATCTCGCTGTCGGGCTTGAAGCCGCCAATGCCGGGGCCATGGCCGGCGCGCGGATCGACGACGATGACCGGGCGCTTGGCGGGGTCGACCGGCAGGCCCTCCGGCGGGGTGATGCGGACCAGACCATAATTGACCGGCCGGGGCAGATCGGCGCCGGACAGGATGATCTCGCCGTCGAAATTCAGCACATGGGGCACGCGTTCGGCCAGATGCGCCTTATACTGGTCGCCGCGCTGGCGCTTGACGTCGGCGAACAGGACGGCGCGTTGCAGCGCGTCGACGCCATAGTCGAAGGCCTGACCGAACCAGTCGAGCGGCGGCCAGAGCGGGATGGAAGCGGTGGATGTTGTGGGTTCGCTGGTCGTCTTGGGCATGGCTGGCCTTCCGAAACGCGTTCAGACGTCGCGGCGGACCCCCATTCCTGACCGCACTGCATCATAACCCCGAGTCATGACAATGCGATGGAAAATCGTCTTATTTCGACAGGCCGGTAACAACTTGTGACGGACATGCGAAAAGGGCGCGGAAAGCATAGCTCTCCGCGCCCCTTGCTATTGGTCGTCAGACCGCAGGCCTCAGGCCAGCTTCGCCTTGAGCGCGTCGACCAGATCGGTCTTTTCCCAGGGGAAATAGTCGCCGTCGGGCGTGCGGCCGAAATGGCCGTAGGCGGCGGTCTTCTGGTAGATCGGCTTGTTGAGGCCGAGATGGGTGCGGATGCCCTTGGGCGTCAGGCGCACCAGGGTCGGCAGCACGGCTTCGATCGCCGAAGCTTCGACGGTGCCGGTGCCATGCAGGTCGACATAGAGCGAGAGCGGTTCGGCAACGCCGATGGCGTAGCTGAGCTGGATCGTGCAGCGACGAGCGAGGCCGGCGGCAACGATGTTCTTCGCGAGGTAGCGGGTGATGTAGGCCGCCGAACGGTCGACCTTGGTCGGATCCTTGCCGCTGAACGCGCCGCCGCCATGGGGCGAAGCGCCGCCATAGGTGTCGACGATGATCTTGCGGCCTGTGAGGCCAGCGTCGCCGTCGGGGCCGCCGATTTCGAACAGGCCGGTCGGGTTGACGTAGATGGCTTCGTCGCCCGGCAGCCAGCCTTCGGGCAGGACATCGGCCATCACACCCTTGACGTAAGCGCGCAGTTCGGCGCGGCTGTCGTCATTGTCCATGCCGGCGGCATGCTGGGTCGACACGACCAGCGCGGTCGCGCGGACCGGCTTTTCGTCGATATATTCCAGCGTCACCTGGCTCTTGGCGTCGGGTTCCAGGAAGGGAACGACCTTGCCATGACGGTCGGCCGCCATGCGTTCCAGGATCTTGTGCGAATAATAGAGGGTGGCGGGCATGAGGTCGGGGGTTTCGTCCGACGCATAGCCGAACATGATGCCCTGGTCGCCGGCGCCTTCGTCCTTGTTGCCGCTTTCATCGACGCCCTGCGCGATGTGGGCGGACTGGCCGTGGAGGTTGTTCTCGAAGCGGAAGGTCTCCCAGTGGAAGCCGTCCTGCTCATAACCGATGCGCTTCACGGTCGCGCGGACGGTCGCCTCGATCTCTTCCTTGGCGCCCGGTGCCCATTCGCCATTCTCATAGACGCCCTTGCAGCGGATTTCGCCGGCCAGGACGACGAGTTGGGTCGTGGTCAGGGTTTCGCACGCGATGCGGGCTTCGGGATCCTTGGACAGGAACAGGTCGACGATCGAGTCGGAAATCTGGTCCGCGACCTTGTCGGGGTGGCCTTCGGAAACGGATTCCGAGGTGAAGAGGAATTGGTTACGCATGAGACTCCCGTAAGACATGGGCGGACGAAAGGATATAAAGAAAACTTTATGTGGTTATTAGCTTTTGCCTTTGCGCAAGGCAATAGCCGTGCCGATCAACAGGATCAGGAAGGCGAGGGGCGCCCAATTGCCGATCCGCGCGAACAGGGTGGCGGGCAGCGGTGGCGGCAGGCGGCTGTCGAGATAGCCGGCGCGATGGCTGGAGAGGGCGTGGAGAATATGGCCGCGCGCATCGACGATGGCGGACACGCCGGTGGGCGTGGCGCGGATGATCGGCAGCCCTTCTTCCAGCGCGCGCAGCCGCGCCTGGGCCAGATGCTGGACCGGCCCCCAGCTGCCGAACCAGGCATCGTTGGACGGGTTGAACAGGAAATCCGGCCGATGGGCGCGGTCGACCACCTGGCCGGAGAAGATGATCTCGTAACAGATCTGCACGCCCATCTTGAGCGCGGGGCGGCCAAGGGTGGCGGGCAGGCTCAGGCTCTGCGGGCCGGGGCCGGGCCAGAAATCGACGTCACCCGGCACCAGCCGCGACAGGCCGATCGGCTGGAGGATGCTGCGCATCGGCAGATATTCGCCATAGGGGACGAGATGCGCCTTGTCGTAGCGGGCGGCAAGCTGGGCATCGGGCGTGACGACGAACAGGCTGTTGTTGGCGCCGGCCAGTTCGGTCGTGCCATAAGGCCCCTTGTCCTTGAAATAGACCTTCGTCGCGCCGGTCATCAGCAGGTCGCCCGGCCCCATCAGGTCGGCGAGGCGCCATCGCCATTCGGGTTCCATGTCGAGATAGGCGGGGATCGCTGCTTCGGGCCAGAAGATCAGGCGCGGGGCGGGGCGGGGCTTGCCCGACAGGGTCGCGAGGGTGCGGAAATGCACCTGTTCCAGTTCGGCCGAATATTTCTCGTCCTGGCCGATATTGGGCTGAACCACACGGATCAGTGGCGCGCCGGCGGGCGTCGTCGGCGCGGGCGAGAACTGGCCCCAGAGCGCCAGAGCGACGAGCGGCACGGCGATGGCGGCGGCGGGGCGATACTGGCGGCGCGCGGCGAGCAGGCAGGCCCCGGCGGCGAGCAGGACCAGCGCGCCCAGGCCATAGGTGCCGATCAGCGTCGCGGCGATCGCGGCGCCGGTCGGCAGCAGGGTGACGCCCAGCGGGTTCCAGGCAAAGCCGGTGAAGACGGTGGCGCGCGCATATTCGCTGGCGATCCAGCAGCCGGCGAACAGCAGCAAGAAGGCCGGACCGGTGGAGGCGAAGCGGCGCCCGGCCCACCATGCGCCCAAAGTCGCAAGACCGGGATAGACGGCGAGATAGAGCGAGAGCAGGATCACAGCGCCATAGCCGAACCAGTGCGGCATCGCGTCCTGATAGGTGAAGGCGTGGGCGATCCAGTTGAGGCCCAGGGTGAAATGGCCGACCCCGAACAGCCAGCCGCGCAGGAAGGCGGCGCGGCGATCGGGCGCGCGCTCGATCAGCAGGATCAGCAACGCGAAGCAGCCGATGGTGGCCGGCCAGAGTTTCAGCGGCTCGAAACCGGTCGCCGAGAGGAACCCGGCGAGCAGGGCAGCAAGCCGGGGATGGCGCGCGAGCAGGGCGTTCATTTGCGGCGGATCAGGAGATGGTGGCCATGGTGGCATTGGAGCAGCGATCGCTCTTCTGCCCGCCGCCCGACAGCATCGATGCCGCGACGAAACCGCCGACCACCAGCACCAGGAACAACGCCGACAGCGGTGCCAGATATTTCTCGATGAACGCCTTGATCGGGCGGCCGAATTTCCAGAACAGGAAGCCGACGATCATGAACTGGAAGGCGCGGGACAGGATGCTGGCCCACAGGAAGGTGAAGAGCGACAGGCCGATGAAGCCCGCCGTGATGGTGATCAGCTTGAACGGGATCGGGGTCGCGCCCTTGATCAGGATGATCTCCGCGCCATAGTCGCGCAGATAGCAGGCCGCGACCGGGAATTTCGCCGACAGGCCAAGGAAATGCAGGATCTGCGCGCCGACCGCCTGATAGAGGAAATGGCCGATGCCATAGCCGAGCAGGCCGCCCAGCACCGAAGCTATGGTGCAGATGAGGCCATAGCGGATCGCCTTTTCCGGCCGCGCCAGGCACATCAGGCCCAGCAGCGGATGCGGCGGGATCGGAAAGAAGCTGGATTCCATGAAACTGAAGGCAAACAGCCAACGTTCGGCGTGCGGGTGAGCGGCCTTGGCCAGCATCCACTGATAGAGCTTGGTGAGCATCGTGAGCGGGCCTAGCTCAGTTGAACGGGGGCCGCCAGCGCTTTTGCCAGGACGACCATTTCGAGCGGCGGATCGAGCGGGATGGGGAAGGGGCGCTTCTCGTCGGTCAGCACATAGCCGCGCCGCTGATAATAGGCGATCAACTCGGGCCGCCGGTCGATCACTGTCATCTCGATCATGGTCGCGCCGAAATCGCGGGCGGCCTGATCCTCCGCCGCAGCGATCATGCGCCGGCCAAGACCGGCGGCCTGAAGCTGGGGATCGATACAGAGCAGGCCGAGATAGGCGACGCCCTCCTCGCGCTTCGTGATCTGGACGCAGCCGATCGGCATGCCCTTGTCGTCGATCGCGACCAGCAGCCGGTCGGTCGGGCTGGCGAGGATCTCCTGCAATTCCTCGATATCGGTGCGGGCGTCGGTCAGCAGGTCGGATTCGAAGGTCCAGCCGGCCCGCGCCTCGTCGCCGCGATAGGCGCGCTCGATCACGCGGTGGAGCAGGGGCAGGTCGGCGGGGGCGGCAAGGCAGATATCCATGGCCCCGCCTTTAGCGGGGCGGCGATGGCTGCAAAAGTCCCGATCATAGGGATGCGGCGATGCTTGATCGGGATGCGCCGGCCGCGATAGGATCGGAACAAACAGGAGAGCGCGATGCAGGATATGGGCGAGGGCAGTTGCCCCTTCAGCTTCAACATGGACCCGGCCAGCTTCAAGGTCGGCGATTCGGTCAGCTATCGGGTGACCGGCAGTCTGGAGGGCTTTCCCTTTGCCGGGGTGCTGCTGGAAGTGCATGACGATCATGTCGTGCTGACGTCCGATGTCGACGACAAGGCCAGCCGGATGCGGGCCACGCGCGAGAGCCGGCCGGTGGTGCGCGAAGAGGATGTCTGCTGACGATTTTTCAGGGGGCGTTGCTGGTGATTGCAAGGGGGATGTTGGCGTTGGCGCTGGTGAGCGCTGCGCCGGCGATGGCGGCTGAAAAGAATGTCCGATATGCCAAGCCGGGAAATTGGGTGTTGCCACCGCCCGCGCCCACGTCGGGGGCAACGCCGTCCGGGGCGGCGGTGCGTGTCGTTTATTCCGACATCCAGACCCGCGCCAGCGAGCAGGGAGACGAGGTCTATACGAGTTGGCGGATGAAGCTGTTGACCGCCGACGCCCTGGCGGTTGGCAATATCTCCGCGACATGGAATCCGGCGGCGGGTGGCGCAACGGTGCATCATCTGAACATCATCCGCGACGGCAAGGTCATCAATGTCCTGTCGGGCACGCGCTTTGCCGTGGTGCAGCGCGAAGCCAATCTGGAATCCGCTGCGCTCGACGGGCAATTGACCGCGACCCTGCAGGTGCCGGGATTGCAGGTCGGCGACGAGCTGGAATTTGCAGCGACGGTGCGCAGCAAGGATCCGACGCTGGGTGACCATCATTTCGGCTTTTCCATGCTGTCGCCGCTGGGCAATCCGGGCGCCTATCGCATGCGGCTGTCCTGGCCGAGCACGGTGCCGATCCATTGGCAGGCCAGTCCCGACATGGGGCCGATCGTGCCGCAGGCAGAGGGCGACCTGACCAGTATCAGCTATGAACTGCGCGACCCCGATGCATCGCTGATGACCGAAGGCGCGCCCGCGCGCTACAATATCCGGCGCCTGATCGAATATAGCAATTTTTCCAGCTGGAAGGACATGTCGGCCCAGCTCTGGCCCCTGTTCGATCAGGCTGCCTTGATCGGCGCGGCATCCCCGCTGCGGCAGGAGATCGCCCGCATCGCTGCGCAGAGCAATGATCCAATGGGGCGGGCGCAGGCAGCGTTGCAACTGGTGCAGGACAAGCTGCGCTATGTCTATGTCGGGCTGGGCGGCGGCAATTATCGTCCGGCGACGGTGGATGAAAGCTGGAGCCGGCGGTTTGCCGATTGCAAGGCGAAGACGGTGCTGCTGATGGCGCTGCTGCGCGAACTGGGCGTGCCGGCCGAGGCCGTGCTGGTCAACAGCAATGGCGGTGACGGTTTGGACGCGCGCTTGGCCAGCCCGATGATGTTCGACCATGTGCTGGTCCGGGCACGGATCGGTGATCAATCCTATTGGCTGGACGGCACGCGTCAGGGCGATCGCGATATCGCGCGCCAGCGGCCGGTTCCCTATCGCTGGGTGCTGCCGCTTCGGCAGGAGGGGGCTGGGCTGGAGGCCGTCGCGGCAGGCGTTCCGCGCCAGCCCGATCTGGTCGAATATATCGACATCGATCAGCGCGCGGGGATCGACAAGCCGGCCAAGATCGTCGCCCGCAACATATTGCGCGGCGATGAAACCTATCAACTGCGGGTGCAACTGGCGGGGATGACCGCGCAGGACGCCGACCGGGCGGTGCAGACCTATTGGCGCCAGCAGGCCGGCTGGGTCGATGTCGACAAGGTTGGCTGGCGTTATGACGAGGCCCATGCCGCGCTGGTGCTGACGCTGGAGGGAACGGGTCGGACCGAATGGAAGGGCAGTGACGAGGACGGCTGGTCCCATTATCTGTTCGGCGCGGGCTTTTATGCGCCCGACAATCGCAAGCGGCCCAGGGACCAGGACCAGGCCGCGCCCTATGCGATCAATTTTCCGCGCTTCCGCTGCTATGCCACCGTGCTGCGCCTGCCCCGGCCAACGGGGGACTGGCACTGGAATGTCGCGGGCAAGCGGGTCAATCGCACGCTTGGCGGTGTCGCCTACTGGCGCGGCATATCGCTGATCGACAATGTCGTGCGGTCGGTCCAGTCGAGCCATAGCCTGGTGCCCGAAATCAGCGCGGCCGAGGCCAATATCCTCAATGCCGCGATCCCCGGCTTCAACACCAGCATGACCCGCGTCGATCAGGATTCCAGCTTGCAGGCGGATGTCGGACGCCCGGAACCGATGCTGGCCAAGGGGGATGAGATCGACTGGCTGGACGATGCAACGCCGTGCGACGGGCCGCCGCCCGTCACGCCATAGGGGCGGTCCGTCGGCGGATGGGGGCGATATGGGCGACATTACCGATTTGTCAGCCGCCACGGCGTTGACTGTGCGGTGCCGTCTGGGCATGACGCGCAACGCATAGAGACCGGTCAGCACGCTTGATAATTTCGCATATTCCCTGGGACAAGTTGCGGCAGCGGGCCGGCGGCCTGGCATTCGCGCTGGTGCTGAACGCGATCCTGCTGCTGGCGCTGCTGACGATGGCGCCGCATATCGATCCCAAGAAGGTCGAGGATCGCAATCCGGTGAGCTTCGATATCGAGCCGGCCAAGCAGGCGAACAAGGAAAAGTCCAAGGCGCAGAAGGCGGAAAAGCGCGAGCGGGATACCGCCGCGCCCAAGCAGAAGAGCGAGCCGGTGGTGACGCCGCCAAAGCCGGTCGAGACGCCGAGCGTGCAGCCGCCATCGCCTTTCCCCTTCATCACGCTCGACAGCCGCCAGATGGCGGCGGCCGACATCGGCAAGATGGAAAAGAAGACGGCGGGCGTCGGCGACAGCGGCACCGGCAATGCCAAGGCGATCGTGGGGCCGGGCGAGGGGCCGGGCGGAGTGCAACTGTTCGAGGCTGAATGGTATCGCCGGCCGACCCACGCCGAATTGTCGACCTATCTGCCCGCCAATGCGCCGGCGCAGGGCTATGGCCTGGTGGCGTGCAAGACGATCGACCATTATCATGTCGAAAATTGCCAGATGATCAGCGAATATCCGACCGGATCGGGCTTTGGCCGCGCCGTGCGCCTGGCCGCCTGGCAGTTCCTGGTGCGCCCGCCCCGCGTCGACGGCAAGCCCCAAGTCGGCGCCTGGGTCCGCATCCGCATCGATTATACCCGAACGGTTATCGGTGGCGGCGCCGGCGCGGACGACGACGGGCGCTGAGGCGGCGTAGGCCGGGTATCTAGCAGAAGCGGACATTCCTCCCCGGCACGGGGAGGTGGCAGCGCGAAGCGCTGACGGAGGGGCAGGAACACTCTAACGCCGCGCTATTGGGCCTGTGCCCCTCCACCATTTGCTGCGCAAATGGTCCCCCTCCCCGGTCCGGGGAGGAATGTCTTGTTTCCACCCCATTGCCCCAGGGCAGGACAATCGGTCCGGCTTGATCCCCTTCCGGTCGCGGCTTACACCCGCGGCATGACTATTGCCTCCTATCCGGCGCTGCGCATGCGCCGCACCCGTGCCACCGCCTGGAGCCGGGCGATGCATGCCGAAAACCGCCTGTCGCCCAGCGATTTCATCTGGCCCCTGTTCGTGACCGAAGGGGACGGCGTCGAGGAGCCGATCGCGGCACTGCCCGGCGTGTCGCGCTGGTCGGTCGACCTGATGGTCGCGCGGGCGAAGGAAGCGCGCGACGCCGGCATCCCCTGTCTGGCGCTGTTCCCCAATACCCAGGCCGAACGCCGCAGCGACGATGGCGCCGAGGCGCTGAACCCCGATAACCTGATGTGTCGGGCGATCCGCGCGATCAAGGATGCGGTGCCCGATATCGGCGTGCTGACGGACGTGGCGCTCGATCCCTATACCGCCCATGGCCAGGACGGGCTGCTCGACGAGACCGGCTATGTGATCAACGACGCGACGATCGACATGTTGATCGGCCAGTCGCTCAACCAGGCGGCGGCAGGCGCCGACATCATCGCGCCCAGCGACATGATGGACGGCCGCATCGGTGCGATCCGCGAGGCGCTGGAGGAAACCGGCCACGCCAATGTCCAGATCATGGCCTATGCCGCCAAATATGCCAGCGCCTTCTATGGTCCGTTCCGTGACGCGGTGGGATCGCGCGGGCTGCTGAAGGGTGACAAGAAAAATTATCAGATGGACCCGGCCAATGGCGAGGAAGCGCTGCGCGAGGTCGCGCTGGACCTGGCCGAAGGCGCGGACAGCGTGATGGTGAAGCCGGGCCTGCCCTATCTGGATATCGTCGCGCGGGTGCGCGATCGTTTCTCCGTCCCGGTCTTCGCCTATCAGGTGTCGGGCGAATATGCGATGATCGAACATGGCGCCGCTGCCGGCTCGGGCGATCGCGATGCGCTGATCCTTGAAACGCTGATGGCGTTCAAGCGGGCCGGCTGTTCGGGCGTGCTGACCTATCATGCGCTGCATGCGGCGCGGCTGCTGAACGGTTGAGGCGCAGATGACCGATCATCCCGCCGACCATCCTGATGTTTCGATCATCCCGCTGAACGGCAAGACGCCGCTGATCCACCCCAGCGCCTTCATCGCGCCGGGATGCCGGATCATCGGCGATGTCGAGATCGGCGCGGATGCCAGCATCTGGTATAATTGCGTGATCCGGGGCGATGTGAACCATATCCGCATCGGCGCGCGCACCAACATCCAGGACGGCACGGTTGTCCATTGCGATAGCCCCGGCGACGGCCGGCCGGGCTATCCGGCAGAGGGCTATCCCACCATCATCGGCGAGGATGTGCTGATCGGCCATATGGCGATGGTCCATGGCTGCGTGCTGGAGGACCGCGCGTTCGTGGGGCTGGGCGCGATCGTGATGAGCGGCTGCACGGTGGAGAGCGACGCGATGCTGGCGGCCGGCGCGCTACTCTCGCCCGGCAAGACGGTGCTGCACCGGCAGCTCTGGGCCGGGCGCCCGGCCAAATATATGCGCGACCTGACCGACGAGGCGATCATCACCATGCGCGAGGGCGTCGACCATTATGTCCATAATGGCAAGGCGCATAAGGGGGCGGTACGCCAGATGGGGTGAGGCACGGCTTATTTTGGTCGCCGGCGGACAATGATCACCCGACCAATTGTCCGACATTATTTTGCGAAAATTGCGTGAATTAGCAATTAATCAAGTTTTTGCGCGGAATGGCAGTCCCGACATTTCATTCGGGATTATCCATGAAATTCCGCAATTTATTTCTGAGGCATGACGGTAGTGTCAGTGTCGTTGCTGCCCTGTCGCTGATCGGCGTCATCGGCATGGCGGGTCTGGCTGTCGATCTCAATCGCGGCTATGAGCGGCGGATCGCGACCCAGCGCGTGGCCGACATGGCGGCGCTGGCCGCAGCCGTCGCCTACAAGGCGGACGGATCGCAGGCGATATTGCGCCCCACCGCGGTCGACCTGGTCACCGCTCATGGTATCACCGATGCGACCATCGACGTCGCACTGCTGGCCGACACGCCCGAAGCCGGGGCCAAGGCGGTGCGCGTCGAATTGACGACGCCGCTACCGCTCAGCCTCAGCCGCATTTTGGGCGCAGCGGCGACCATGCCCGTAAAGGTCAGCGCGATGGCGCGCCTGGCAGGCAGCGCATCGGCCACGCCCTGCATTCTGGGCCTCGCCTCGTCGGGCAATGCGGTCGAGACGCAGGGCGGCGCGACGATCAACGCGACCGACTGTTCGGTGGTCGGCGCCGGATCGGTCAACAATGGTGGGTCGGGCATCACGGCCAAGGAAATCGTCTCGGGCGCGGCCGACATCATCAACAATTATGGCACATTGTCGGCCGATCTGCTGCGCTATGCCGGCAGCTTTTCCAATCCCAGCTGGAACGGCAATGTCCCGGCGGCGGACAAGCGGATCAACCAGTCGACCGCGATCAGCGACCCGCTCGCCAATTCGATGGATCTCGCCACCGCGCGGCAATTGCTCGGCACCTTCCGCACGCCGCGGACCATCGCCAATCCGGTGACGCCGGCCTGCGCCGACATATGGACGTTCGGCAATTCGCCCTCGGCCGGTGCCGCCCCCTTCCGTCAGGGCAACAGCGCCAAATTCACCGTGCCTGCCGGCAATTACTGCCTGTCGCGGATCACGATCGACGGTGGCATCACTGTCACCTTCCAGGCTGGCTCCACCGTCACCGTCGCCAATGGCGTGTCGGTTGGTGGCGGTTCGACTGTCAATTTCGGTGACAATGTCTGGCGGATCAATGGCGGCTTCAACAGTGGATCGAGCGGCGTCACCTTCGGCAATGGCGAAGTGTCGATCGGCGCCGGCACGGTCAGCTTTGCGGGCACCAACCGGATCGGCACCGGCCCGGTCTCGATCGCGGCGAACATCACGCTGTCGGGCGGCACGTCGCTGGCGGTGGGCGCGGGCAATCACGGCTTCAAGGGGATCAGCGTCGGCGGCGGCAGCTGGATGACGCTGGGCGACGGCGATCTGGACGTCGCCGGCCAGATCAGGATCGATGGTGATTCCACCCTGATCGCGGGCACCGGCAACTACACCCTGGCCAATGCCGGCGGCGACGCCATCACGCTGAGCGGCAGCGGCCGTTTCTTCATGGGGGACGGGCTGTTCAGCGCGAATGGCAATATCGTGACGGCCGGCGGCAGCCGCCTGGTCTTCGGCAAGACCGCCAATCACCTGATCAACGGTAATCTGTCGATCGCCGGATCGGTGCTGTTCGGCGCCGGACGCTACACGGTGAGCGGCGGCCTGACCAACGGCACCGGCGGCACCACCTGGCCCTATACCTCGCCGATCACCAACCAGAGCTGGGGCCAGACGCTGGAGGGCGTGTCGGTATCCGGCTATGACATGGCCGGCGTCAATGTCAGCTTCATCCTGGGCGGGACCATCAACCTGGCCGGCGGGGCCAAGACCAAGCTGATCGCCCCCACCAGCACCGTCGAAGGGGCGGCCATCGCCGACATATTGGTCGACAGCCTGACATCGCAGGCGACCAACTGGGGCGCAGGATCGCAGAATGTCTTTTCCGGCGTGGTCCATCTGCCCAATTCGGCCGTGACCATGTCGGGCGGCAACAACAGCCTGTCGGCGGGCCAGTGCTTCACCCTGATCGCCTATCGCGTCACGGCAAGCGGCGGCGCCAATGCGGGCACCGCCTGCAAGTCGATCAGCGATCTGGTCGGCGGCAGCGGCGGCGATGTGGAGTTGGTGGCATGATCGGCGGCTTGCGAACGCTGCGCCGCTCGGAACGGGGCGTTGCCACCGTCGAGTTCGCGCTGTGGCTGACCCTGTTCTTCACCATCAGCCTGGTCGCGATCGACATCGCCCAGTTCACCATCCAGCGTGGGCGGCTGGCCGAAGCGGTCAGCGGTGCATCGCTGTCGGCCTTCAAGACACGCGACGCGGTGCAGTTCCAGTCCATTCCCGCCTATGTCCAGGCGATGGCGGCGGCGCCGGGGCAAAGCCCGATCACCGTCACCGTCGGCTGCAATGGCGGGACGGGCAATTGCACGAACAGTTCCCGCGTCTGCGCCTGCCTCAGCCAGACGGGCAGCTTCATTCCGACCAACAGTTGCGGCCAGAACTGTGGCAGCGGCGCGAGCGCGAACAGCCGGTCGGGCTATTATCTCGACATCGTCGCGAGCTACAAGTTCAACCCGCAATTCGTCCCGGCCTCGCTCGCGGAAAAGGCGGTCATCACCCAGAAGACGACGGTGCGCCTGCAATGACCCGATGGCTGAACCCTATCCGATCGAACCAGACGGGCGCGGTCGCGGTCGAATTTGCCCTGCTGGCGCCGGTCTTCTTCGCCTGCCTGTTCGGCGTGATCGAACTGGGACGGCTGGCCTGGACCAAGCAGGCGCTGCGCGAGGCTGCCTACAGCACGGCGCGCTGCCATATGGTCAATGACAGCGCGTGCGGCACCACGCAGCAGCAGATCAGCTATGCCGTGGCGCGGGCCAAGGCGAACGGCATCGTCATTGCTGCGGCCAATGTCAGCATTCAGGCCAATGTGGCGTGTCGCGGTGTCGGCCAGGCCAGCATGGTCGAGATCAACAAGCCGTTCAGCTCGCCGATCAGCCAGCTCGTGCCGCTGCCGACGACGGTGTCGGCGAAATCCTGCCTGCCGGGGCTGGCGGGCTGACAGATGGGCTAATGCCCGACGCTCCGGTCAGGGCTGGGGCAGGCGGTTCTTCAGCGCGTCGATGCGGTCATTCTGGCTGTCGACCATCGACAGGACGCTGGCGCGTGCCGCGTCGATATCCGCGACGCCGCCCTTTTCCGATCCATCGGCGACCGCGTTGGAGCGTTCGATGAACAGGGTGTCGAGGCTGGCGAGGGCGGAGACGCTGTCGTTGCGGGCGGATTCGGCGGCGCTGATCGCAACCTGCGCCGCGACCCAGGCGTCGCTTGATACCGATGCCCGACCGGCGCTGTTTACGGCGCGGTCGGCGCTGGCATAGGCCTTGTCGAAATTGGCGCCGCCGCTCTGCGCCTGGCTGGTGAGCTGGCTGATCTGGGCCTTGAGCTTGTCGTCGGCCGGCACGGGAAGCGGGGCGGCAGTCGCCTCGGCCATCGGCGCGCTTTCGACCGGGCGCTTGGCAAGCGAGGGATAGCCTTCATGCGCGCCAGCGCAGCCCGACAGGATCAGGGCGATGGTGGGAAGGAAGCGGCGCGTGATCATGATCTGCATCTAGGGCGGGACCGAACGGGGTGCAATGGCCCTCTGTCCGGTCCCGCGCGATAGATTAGCGGGGCAGGGCGGCAGCTTCGCGCGCCAGTGCCTCGATCTTGTCGGGATCGACCGGCCCCTTGGGCACGACCCAGCTGCCGCCGACGCATTTGATGAAGGGCTGGGCCAGCCATTCGGGCGCGCTCTGGGCGGTGATGCCGCCGGTCGGGCAGAAGCGGGCGGTGTGCAGCGGCGCGGCCAGCGCCTTGAGCGCCGGCAGGCCGCCCGAGGTTTCCGCCGGGAAGAATTTGAAGTGGGACAGGCCCATGTCCATGCCGCGCATGATGTCGCCGGCCGTGGCGGTGCCCGGCAGGAAGGGAATGTTGGCGGCAATCGCGGCCTTGCCCAGCGGTTCGGTGAGGCCGGGGCTGACGATGAAGCGGGCGCCCGCTTCCATCGCGGCGTCGAGCTGGGCCGGGTTCAGCACCGTGCCGGCGCCGACGACCGCGCCCTCGACCTTCGCCATCTCGCGGATGACGTCGAGCGCGGCGGGGGTGCGCAGCGTGACTTCGAGGGCGGGCAGGCCGCCCTTCACCAGCGCCTGGGCAATGGGGAGCGCATCCTCGACCCGATCGACCACCAGCACCGGGATCACCGGGGCCAGTTCCATCACCTGTTCGACGGTCAAGCTCATGCATTCTTCTCCCTAAAGGCCGCGGCAGCGCCGAACAGGCCGATTTCTTCATGGATCGCACAGCGGATCGGCACGGTCGCCATCAGGCTCTCGAACCGGCCCTTGGCCTTGAAGCGGGTGTGGAAGCCGCTCTGTTCGAGAAAATCCTTCATCCGCTGGGTGAGGCCGCCGGCCAGTACCACCGCATGGGGGCCATGCGCCAGTGCCAGATCGCCCGCGACCGAGCCATAGCAGAGGCAGAAGCGGTCGAGCGCGCGACGGGCGAACTCGTCGCTGCCGTCGAGCGCGGCCTGCCACAGTTCGGGGTCTTCCATCAGCATGACCCGGTCGTGACCGATGGTGGCGAGCGCCTTGTAGATATAGTTGAGGCCCGGACCCGACACGATCCGCTCGGTCGAGACGCGCAGGAACTTGTCGCGCAGATAGTCGAGAATCTTCACCTCGATCTGGTCGAGCGGGGCGAAGTCGAGATGGCCGCCTTCGGTCGCAATGACATGGGGATGGCCATCGTCATAGGCGATCATCGCGACGCCAAGGCCGGTGCCGGGACCGACCACGGTGACGCCGCCGTCGCGCGGGAAGGGGCGGTCCTCGCCGAACAGCAGGGGCAGATTTTCGTCGGGCAGGCGCGAGACGGCGTGGGCCACCGCCTCGAAATCATTGACCAGGCGCACGGTGCGCAGGCCCAGATCCTCCGCCAGCGTGTCGGCGCGGATCACCCAGTTGCTATTGGTCAGCTTGATGACCTCGCGGCCGATGGCGGTGGCAAAGGCGATCGAGGCGGCGTCGGGCAACGGGGTGTCGCTATCCTTGCTTTCGTCTTCGACGAACGCGCCCCAGCAGGCCTGGAGGCTGGGATAATCGGCGACCTTGTATTTGCGGACAGTGCCGAGTGTCGGCACGCCCTTGTCGTCCAGCGAGGCGCGGGTGAAGCGCGCATTGGTGCCGCCAATGTCAGCGGCGATGATGTCGGTCATTTGTCTCTCTCTCCGGACATCCGCGCCAGCGCATCCGAGTGCGCCGGCACGAATGGCTGTGCTTATATCGCGAGTTCGGCGTCCATCGCGGCGAGGATCGGGGAAGCGCCCTGTTCGGCAAGGTCGCTATTGTGGCGGAACAGCGCGAACAGTTCGCGGCCGGTGTCATAGGGCGGGGGCGGGGCGGCGGGAATGTCGCGCGCGTCCCAGGTGGCGGCATCGACCAGTGCTTCGACCTGGCCGCTTTCCGCGCAGACGCGGACGAGGTCGCCGTCACGCAGCTTGCCGATCGGGCCACCACCCAGCGCTTCGGGCGACAGATGGATGGCGGCAGGCACCTTGCCCGACGCGCCCGACATGCGGCCGTCGGTCAGCAGGGCGACCTTGAAACCGCGATCCTGCAGCACGCCCAGCGCCGGGGTCAGCTTGTGCAGTTCGGGCATGCCATTGGCACGCGGGCCCTGGAAGCGGACGACGACGACGACGTCACGTTCCAGTTCGCCCGCCTTGAAGGCGCGCAGCACATCGTCCTGATCGTGGAAGATCGCGGCCGGCGCTTCGATCGTCCAGCGTTCCTTGTCGACCGCGCTGACCTTCATCACGCAGCGGCCAAGATTGCCCTGGAGCAGCTTCATGCCACCATCGGCCTGGAACGGGTTGGAGGCCGGACGCAGCATCGCCTCGTCGCGGCTGGCGGGGACATCCTGCCACACCAGCGCGTCATCCTGCAGCACCGGTTCCTTGCCATAATCGGTCAGATCCTGGCGCGCGACGGTCATGATGTCGCGGTGGAGCAGCCCGGCGTCGAGCAGTTCGCGGATGATGACGGCCATGCCGCCCGCCGCGTGGAAATGGTTCACATCGCCCGAGCCATTGGGATAGACGCGCGCCAGCAGCGGCACCACGTCCGACAGTTCGGCAAAGTCGGTCCAGTCGATATGGATGCCGGCCGCGCGCGCGATGGCGGGCAGATGGATCGCATGGTTGGTCGAACCGCCGGTGGCCATCAGGCCGATGATGGCGTTGACGATCGCCTTTTCATCGATGCAGTGGCCGAGCGGGCGATAGTCGTTGCCGTCCCAGCCGATGTCGGCGATGCGATGGGTGGCGGCGCGGGTCAGTTCGCTGCGCAGCTTCGTGCCTGGATTGACGAAGGCGGCGCCGGGCATGTGCAGGCCCATGACTTCCATCATCATCTGGTTGCTATTGGCGGTGCCATAGAAGGTACAGGTGCCCGCGCCATGATAGGAGGCGCTTTCGCTTTCCAGCAATTCCTCGCGACCCACCTTGCCCTCGGCATAGAGCTGGCGGATGCGGACCTTTTCCTTGTTGGCGAGGCCCGAGGGCATCGGCCCGGCCGGGATCAGGATGGTCGGCAGATGGCCAAAGCGCAGCGCGCCGATCAACAGGCCCGGCACGATCTTGTCGCAGATGCCGAGCATCAGATTGCCCTCGAACATCGCATGGCTGAGCGACACGGCGGTCGACAGGGCGATGGTATCACGGCTGAACAGGGAGAGGTCCATGCCGGCCTGGCCCTGGGTCACGCCGTCGCACATGGCGGGCACGCCGCCCGCGACCTGCGCCGTGGCGCCGATCTCGCGCGCGGCGATCTTGATCTGCTCGGGATAGCGGCCATAGGGCTGATGGGCCGAGAGCATGTCATTATAGGCGGTGATGATACCGATGTTCATCGCCCGGCCGGTGCGGATGACAGCCTTGTCCTCGCCGCTGGCGGCAAAGCCATGGGCGAGGTTGCCGCAGGACAGCTGGGCGCGGTTGGTGCCGGCGTCGCGGCCCCGCTCGATCAGGTCGAGATATTTGAGGCGCGTCGCCGCACTGCGCTCGGTGATGCGTTCTGTGACCTTGGCGATCACGGGGTGAAGATCAGTCATGCCAGCTGGCTCCGTCGCGTTCGATTAGGGCAATGGCCGAGGACGGCCCCCAGTTCCCGGAGGAATAGGTCGACACCTTCATGTGCGCCTCCTTCCATCCGTCGATGATGGAATCGATCCAGGCCCATTGGGCTTCCACCTCGTCGCGGCGGACGAACAAGGTCTGGTCGCCGGCGAGCAGGTCCAGGATCAGTCGTTCATAGGCGATGCGGCGACGCTGGCCGGCAAAGGCGGCGGTCAGCGACACGTCGAGCGTCACTTCCTCCAGCTGCACCTGCCGCTCCAGTCCCGGTCGCTTCGACATGATGGTCAGGCGGATATATTCTTCCGGTTGCAGGCGGATCACCAGCGTGTTCGGTTCCAGCCCCGAGCCCCCACCCGAATGCTGTCCGTCACGGCCGAAGATCGAATGGCGCACCGGCTTGAACTCGATCATGATTTCCGACTGGCGCGCGGGCAGCCGCTTGCCGGTGCGCAGGTAGAAGGGCACGCCCTGCCAGCGCCAATTGTCGATATGCGCCTTCAGCGCGACGAAGGTTTCGGTGTCGGACGGCTGGCCCAGTTCGTCGGCATAGCCGGTGACGATCTGGCCGCCGACGGCACCGGGCGTATATTGGCCACGCACGCTGTGGGTCTTGACCGTTTCCGCCGTCATCGGGCGCAGCGAGCGCAGCGCCTTGACCTTCTCGTCGCGCACGGCCGTGGGGTCCATGCGGGCGGGCGGCTCCATCGTCAGGATGGAAAGGATCTGGAGGATATGGTTCTGCACCATGTCGCGTAGCGCGCCGACGCCGTCATAATAGGAGACGCGGCCTTCGAGGCCGACGGTTTCGGCGACGGTGATCTGGACATGGTCGATCGCGGTGGCGTTCCACAGCGGTTCGAACATGACATTGCCGAAGCGGAGCGCCAGCAGGTTCTGAACGGTTTCCTTGCCCAGATAATGGTCGACGCGGAAAATCTGCTCTTCAGCGAACAGGTGGCCGATGCTGTCGTTCACGACCTTGGAGGAAGCGAGATCCTTGCCGATCGGCTTTTCCATCGCGATCCGCGTCCTGGGCGTCAGCAGGCCGGCATCGGCCAGCCCCTGGGCGGTCGGGCCGAACAGCGAGGGCGGGGTGGAGAGATAGACGGAAATGCCGCGTTCCAAGCGTCCATCGACGCGCTCGGCCAGCTCGGCGAAATGCGCACCGTTGCTGGAATCGACCGGCTGATAGAGGATCATCGCGCGGAAACGCGCAGCGATGTCGGCATCATAGCGGTCGGCTGGCAGGAACTGCTTGAGCGCCGCGCAGACTTCCTCGCGAAAGGCCTCGTCATCCATTTCGGTGCGGGCCGAAGCGATGATCAGGAAATCGTCGGGCAGCAGTCCGTCCGACAGAAGATTGTAGAGCGATGGGAAAATCATGCGCCGGGCAAGATCGCCGGTGGCACCGAACAACAGGAACGTGGCAGACGGTTCGGTCAAAGGACAGTCCTTCTCCGTTAGTTATCTATATCTGCACGATGCGGCTCTTATACCGGCCATGCTTCGTTACGCAAGCAGGCTATAGGCAGGAAAATGATGCTGCAACTGCGAACGACTCGCGGGAAGGCGGGGCGGTCTATGGCGTCGGTCAGCAGGCGGTGCGCAGGCCCCGGCGCCAGTTGAGGATATGCGCCCCGGCCAGCAGGGCACTGCCGCCGACGGTCCAGATCGCTTCGCTCAACGGGGTGCGGGCCAGCAGCGCGCCCACGGCCATCAGCAACAGGCCAGCCAGGCCGATGCCGAGCGGCAGCGCGGCGCGGTGGCGGCGCCAGCCCTGCAACAGCGCGAACAGGCTGGTCGGCACGGCGATGGCGAGCATCAGCAGGTGGAAGGATTCGCCCGGATCGATCCGGGCGGCGATGGTCGGCAGCAAGGCGAAGAGCAGCGGCAGGCCCAGGCAATGGACGGTGCAGAGCGCGGAGGCGCAGATGGCGAAGCCGTCCAGCCAGGAGCGGGGGCGGCCGGCCGGATCGCGTTCCGGCGCTTCGCAATGGGGCATGATGGTTCCTAAATGATATAATGTTACATTTTCATCGGCCATATCGATATGGGGGCATGGGAAGTCAAGGGCAGGGGGACGGAAGGCGTTGCCGGGGCGGTTGGTTGACGGCGCGGAAAGCGCTTTTGTTTCAACGCTGTCTTGCCGTGCTGCGGTGCGCGGCCTATCCCGTCTGCGGTCTTTGGGGGGAATAATGATGAAGCATGGGGTTGCGCGCCTGGCGTTGCTGGCGGGTGGGCTGGCGATGCTGGCCGCTTGTGGCGGTGGCGGATCCGACAGTGCGGGCACTGCGCCGCCGACCGTGACGCCCACGCCCACGCCGACCGCCACCTGTTCGGTGCGGGAGCGGCAGGATTGGGCGGCGGCGACGCTCAAGGAATGGTATCTTTTCCCCGAAACCCTGCCGTCCGCGCTCAGCCCGGCCGGCTATGCCAGTGTCGACAGCTATATCGACGCGCTGACGCAGGGCGCGCGGTCGCAGCGGCGGGATCGCTATTTCACCTATCTCACCTCCATCAAGGCGGAGGATGCCTATTATCAGTCGGGGTCGAGCGCCGGCTTCGGCCTGCGCTTCGCGACCGACAGCGGGGGTACCCGCCTGTTCGTCATCGAAGCGTTCGAGAACGGCCCGGCGCTGGCCGCCGGCATCGATCGCGGCGCGGAGATATTGGAGATCGGCACCAGCATCACCAACATGCGCAGCGTGTCGTCGCTGTTCGCGTCGGGCGGTGCCGATGCCGTGGCCGATGCGATGGGGCCGGACAGTGCCGGAACCACGCGGCTGCTGCGCATCGCCGACGCGACCAGTACGCGGACCGTATCGGTAACCAAGCGCGACTTCGACCTGATGCCGGTATCGAACCGCTATGGCGCACGAGTGATCGACGATGGCGGCCGCCGTGTCGGCTATGTCAATCTGCGCACCTTCATCCTGTCGGCGGAACAGCCGCTGCGCGACGCCTTTGCCGGTTTCAAGGCGCAGGGCGTGACCGACATCATCCTCGACCTGCGCTATAATGGCGGCGGCCTGGTGTCGACGGCCAAGCTGCTGGGCGATCTGATGGGCGCGAACCGGGCGCCGACCGACGTCTTCACCCGCATGACCTTCCGCCCGGAAAAGAGCGCGGAGAACGAGACCTATAATTTCGAGCCGCTGGCGCAATCGGTGGCGCCCACGCGGATCGCCTTCATCGGCAGCGGCGGGACGGCATCGGCGAGCGAACTGGTGATCAACGCCTTCATCCCCTATCTGGGCGCGCAGGCTGGGCTGATCGGCGCCAACACCTATGGCAAGCCGGTCGGCCAGATCGCGGTCGATCGCGCGGCCTGTGACGACCGGTTGCGCGTGGTGGCCTTCGCCACCCAGAACAGCGCGGGCAATGCCGATTATTATGACGGGCTGGCGAGCAGCATGAAGGCCAGTTGCCAGTCGTGGGACGATATCAGCTATCCGCTGGGCGACCCGCGCGAAGCGTCGGTCCGACAGGCGCTGGACTTCATCGCCGGGCGCAGCTGCACGCCGATCGGCGGCGCGGTGGCGACGCTCAGCCGCAAGGCGGTGACGTCGCCGGTGTCCGCCCCGCGCGAATTGCTGGCGCCGCAGCGGCCCAATCCGGCCCAGCGCGAGGTGCCGGGGCTGTTCTGACCGGCCGGCCGATCAGGTGGCAGCGCTGACTGTGATCAGCGCTGCTTCTTGGTGATGGTCGCGGTGAAATCGGGATCCTTGTTCGCCACCCAGTCGACAAACTTGCGGATCGGCGGATGGAGCAGCAGGCCCTCCACGTCCATGCGGTGGCGCTGCAGTTCGGAATTGGTGAAATTGGCGATCAGCGTCTGCTGGCAGATGCCGTGCATCGGCACGACATCGCGGCCGCCCCGGCTCTTGGGAACGGGATGGTGCCACACGATGGTCGTGCCCGTTGGACGCCCGCACAACCAGCAGGGCGGCGGGGGCGGCGCTTCCGCTTCCTCGCGCTGCACATCTTCATAGGGGCCATGTTTGGAATATTTGCGGGCCATGTCTCTGCCTGGATTGAAGGAAACTTTGGCCGCTCCCTATCGCAGCCGGCGCGGCAGCGCCACGAGGATCGTCATGGCCGCTTGACTCATTTCGATATTTAGCTAATCATCTCATCATGAGCCAGGTCTTCCGCGCCTTGTCCGATCCGACCCGTCGCCGGGTGCTGCAATTGCTGCGGCAGGGGCCGATGAGCGCGGGTGAGCTGAGCGACCAGTTCGATGTCTCCAAACCGACCATGTCGGCGCATTTCGCGGTGCTGAAGGAGGCCGACCTGGTCCATGCGGAAAAGGCCGGCAAGTCGGTCATCTATCATCTCAAGCTGTCGGTGCTGGAAGAGGCGCTGCTGGGCTTTGCCCAGTCGTTCGGCATCGGCGTGGAGGCGCCGGATCAGCATCGGGAGAAGGCAGGATGGACAGGGAATTGAAGGCGGGCCTGCTCTGGGGCGGCGGTATCCTGCTGCTGGCGCTGGCCGCCAGTCAGGGGCGCAAGCTCGACTGGCTGGACAGTGACATGGTCACGCGGCTGGTGATCGGCGCCAACGGGTTGATGATCGCCTGGTATGGCAATCGCATGCCCAAGGCTTTCCTGCCCGACGCCTGCGCGCGGCAGGTGGCACGCGTCGGCGGCTGGTCGATGGCGCTCAGCGGCATTATCTATGCCGGCTTCTGGGCGTTCGCGCCGATACCGGTGGCGGTCGTTGGCGGCTGCATCGCGGTGGCGGTGGGGATGGCCGTGACGATCGGCTATGGCCTCGCCTTGCGCGCTCGGTTGCGGGCCCGCCGCTAGGCCCTTGTTTCGCCTGCCTGGCGGCTTTGTTGCGGGAGTGATTTTTGGGGGCTTTGCAGCCGGTTCATGACCTGCTAGGTGCCCCCTTCCACGATCAGATGCGGGCGTGGTGAAACTGGTAGACGCGCCGGACTCAAAATCCGGTTCCGCAAGGAGTGTCGGTTCGATTCCGACCGCCCGCACCACTATTTGATTGGCCTCAGGCGCCGGCGCGGGCATCCGCCCGCTTGGCTTTCCTCGCATAAGCTCGGACGGCCTTTGGCCTTGCGGACCCTCTCGGGTCCGTTAGCTCATTTCTTTTTTCAGCGGCCCGGCTGCGCCTGGAACCAGGGGATCATCCGCGCAATCGCATCCTCGACCCGGTCGGTCGAGACGGCGAAGCTGAAGCGGATGAAGCGGTGGCCGTCGACCGGATCGAAATCGATACCGGGCGCTGTGGCGACGCCGGTCTCGCGCAGCAACTTCTGGCAAAAGGCCAGGCTGTCATTGGTGAGATGGCTGATATCGGCATAGATATAGAAGGCGCCATCGGGCGGCGCGATGCTGGCGAGGCCGAGCGCGGGCAGGGCGTCGAGCAGCAATTGCCGGTTGCGGCGATAGGTGTCGACATGGCCCTCCAGCTCATCGGTGCAGTCGAAGGCGGCAAGCCCCGCCTGCTGCGCCAGCACCGGCGGCGTGAGGAACAGATTGCCCATCCGCGCCCGCGCCGCGCCGATCAGGTCGGCGGGCACGACGATCCAGCCCAGCCGCCAGCCGGCCATGCTGAAATATTTGGAGAAGCTGTTCACGATCACCGCATCGGGGGCAAATTCCAGCATCGACCGGGCCGGCTCGCCGAAGCTGAGGCCATGATAGATTTCGTCGGAGATGATGCGGATGCCACGGTCGGCGCAGACCCTGGCGATCGCCGCCAGTTCGTCGGCCGGGATGATCGTGCCGGTCGGGTTGGCCGGGCTGGCGAGGATCAGGCCGTCTGGCGCGGGATCGAGCGCAGCCAGCGCGTCGGCGCTGATCTGATAGCGTTCGGCCGGACCGCAGGCGATCTCGACCGGCTCCAGATAGAGGGCCTTCAACGTGTTGCGATAGGCGACATAGCCCGGCCGTGCGGTGGCGACGCGGGCGCCGGGCGCGAACAGGCTGGTGAGCGCCAGCACCAGGCCGGGCGACGCGCCGCAGGTCAGCAGAACCTGTTCTGGATCGACAGCGACATTGTGCCGATCGGTATAGAGGCGGGCGATCCGCTCCTTGAGCGCCGGACTTTCCCAATAGCCCATCGGATCGGTGTCGAGCACCTCATGCGCTAGCGCGATCGCGGCGGCCGGCGCGCCGGTCGAGGGCTGGCCGAACTCCATATGCAGGATGGAGCGGCCCGCAGCCTTGAGGGCATGGGCCTCGCGGCTGATGGCGATGGCGTGGAAGGGATCGATCTGGGCAATCATGCCGGGTGCCTATTCTGTGCGGGCAACCATGTCCATGGCCGCTACGTTCTGTCTGGCATGAACCAGGCGCTGCTCACCGCCCTGCAATATTATGGCGCGGGAGCGGCCACGCTCGCGGCGCTGGTGGTGTCGCTGAACCTGGGGCGGCGGATTACCGGCTGGGCCTTCGTGCTGTTCGCCACCAGTTCGATCGCGCTGATCGGCTGGGGCTTTCTCGACAAGGACAGCGAGGGGATCGGCTGGCAGAATGTCGCGCTGTTGGCGATCAACGCGGTCGGGGTGTGGCGTTATCTGATCTCGAAACATAAGGTACGGGACCGATGATCCTCCCCTGCAAGGGGAGGTGGCGCGCGCGAAGCGCGTGACGGAGGGGTGTTGCCCTATCGCAAACGGGATACCCCTCCACCATTTGCTGCGCACATGGTCCCCCTCCCCTTGCGGGGGAGGATGTTTTTAGGATTCCGCGATCCACACCTCGACCGGCACCTCGTCCTGCAGCAGGGCGAGGCGGATCGGGAGTTCTTCGACCGGGCCGCCGGCGAGCGCCTGGTCATAGACCGCCTTCTTGCCCGCGCCGCCGATCTGCAGGAAGATATGGCGGCTTTGCAGGATCGCGTGCGCGGTCAGCGACAGGCGCTGGTGCGGCGCGACCGGAGGGGTGGCAGCGATAGTGTAAGCCTGAGTGGAAAGCCCTTCGGCCAATTCCTTGCCTTCCGGGAAGATCGAGGCGGTATGGCCGTCATCGCCCATGCCGAGCAGGATGATGTCGAACGGCCAGGGCAGGGCGGCAAAGTCCGCCTCGACCGCGCTTTGGCCGGCATAGGCGTCGGCGGCGCCGTTCTTCATCGGCACGAAGCGGGCGGCGGCCGCCGGGCCCTGGAGCAGGGTTTCGCGCACCAGCCGTTCGTTGCTGTCGGCGCTGACCGGATCGACCCAGCGTTCGTCGACCAGCGTGACGATCAGCTTCGTCCAGTCGAGCGGAACCTTCGACAGCGCTTCCAGCACGGGGCGGGGCGAGCGGCCGCCCGAGACGGCGAGCGTCGCGACACCCCGTTCGGCGATCGCCTCCGACAACAGCATGGCGATGCGGGCGGCGATATCGGTGGCGGCCTGCGCACCGGTGGCGAAAAGATGTTCGGTCGGCATGGCTCTCACTCGACGATTTCGGGAAGGGTGCAGATGTCGATCCATTGCGCCCCGGTCAAGGCGGCAAGCCGTTCGGGCGTCAGTTCGACCGAGGCGGTGCGCGATCCCGCCGCCGGAAACACGGTGCCGAACGCCTGCAACGAGACATCGCAATAGACGGGCAGGGCACTGGCGAGACCGAAGGGGCAGACGCCGCCGACCGGATGGCCGGTAATCTCCTCCACCTCATGCGCGCCCAGCATGCGCGGCTTGGCGCCCAGCGCCGCCTTCGCCTTGCCATTGGACAGGCGGGCGTCGCCGCGCGCGCAGACCAGCACCACCGTCTCGCCGACGCGCAGCGACAGGGTCTTGGCGATGCGCGCCGGTTCGACGCCCAGCGCGGCGGCCGCCTCGATCACCGTTGCAGTGCTGACGCCCTGGTCGATGATCGCCACATCGGGCGCCTGCGCGGCGAAGAAGGCGCGGACGCTGGCTTCGCTCATGCCTTCTGGATATCGCTGAGCTTGCGTTCCCAGGCGAGCGCATGGTCGACGATCTGGCCGAGGTCGGCATAGCGCGGCTGCCAGGGAAATTCCGCCATCAGCGCGCTATTGTCGGAAATCAGCGCATCGGGATCGCCCGCACGGCGCCCTTCCAACCGGCGCTCGATCGTCATGTTCGTGACCCGGTCGACCGCGTCCAGCACTTCGAGCACGGAGAAGCCCCGGCCATAGCCGCAATTGAGCATGTAATTGCGATCGGGGTGGGCGATCAGCGCTTCGAGCGCCAGCACATGGGCGGCGGCGAGATCGCTGACATGGATATAGTCGCGCACGCCGGTGCCGTCGGGCGTGGCGAAATCCGTGCCGAAGACGCTGACATGGCTGCGCTTGCCCAGTGCCGCCTCGACCGCGACCTTGATCAGGTGAGTGGCGCCAGCCGTCGACTGGCCGGTGCGGCCCTGCGGATCGGCGCCGGCGACGTTGAAATAGCGCAGTGCGCAGAAGTTCATGGCGTGGGCGGCGGCGACGTCGCGCAGCATATACTCCGTCATCAGCTTCGACATACCATAGGGATTGATCGGCCGCTGCGGCGTCGTTTCCCTGACCGGGCTTTCCTCCGGGATGCCATAGGTGGCGGCGGTCGAGGAGAAGATGAAATGGGGCACGCCGACGGCGACCACGCTCTCCAGCAGGTCGCGGGTCTTGGCGCTATTATTGTTATAATATTTGAGCGGGTTCTCGACCGATTCCGGCACCACCACCGATCCGGCGAAATGCATGATCGCCTGAACGCCATGTTCGCGCAGCGTCGCCTGTACCAGCGGCTGGTCGGCAATGTCGCCCTGCACGAAGGGGACGTCCTGCGGCACGGCCCAGCGGAAGCCGGTGACCAGATTGTCGATCACCACCACGCCATAGCCGGCATCCTTCAGCGCCAGCACCGCATGGCTGCCGATATAGCCGGCGCCGCCCGTGACCAGAACCGTTGGCTTGCTCATAAGAAAAAGGTCTCCCCGAATATGTCCGGGGAGACCTAATACAGAAGCGTTACGATTTACAAATCGCTCATGCTGCAGCGCGAGACGGAACGGGGCGATAGAAGGTCGCGCCGTTGGCGGCCATTTCCCGCAACTGCGCCGTGGGGGCGAAGCGCGGGCCATGGGCGGCGGCTAGCCGGTCCAGCACGGCCACGACATGGGCGATGCCGACCGTGTCCATATGGCTGAACGGACCGCCGGTGTAAGGCGCGAAGCCCCAGCCGAAGATCGCGCCGATGTCGCCATCTTCCGGCGTTTCCAGCACGCCTTCCTCGAAGCAGCGGGCGCATTCGATCAGCTGGCGATAGAGGAGGCGTTCCTTGACTTCCTCGACATCCGGCTGGGCGTCGGCGCGCGGGAACAGATCGCCCAGCACCGGCGAGAGATGCTTCTTGCCGCCTTCGGGATAGTCGTACCAGCCCTTGCCATTCTTGCGGCCCAGGCGATCGGCCTCGACCATCTTGAGCATGATGTCGTCCGACCCCTGGGGAACATAGGCGTCGCCCAGTTCCTTCTTGGCGGCGGTCATGATCTTGACGCCCAGTTCGATCGACACTTCATCGCTGACCGCCAGCGGGCCGGTCGGCATGCCAAGCTGCTTGCCGGCATTTTCGATGAGCGCCGGATTGATGCCTTCGCCGACCAGTTCCGCGCCTTCCTGCACATAGGTGCCGAAGCTGCGCGAGGTGTAGAAGCCGCGGCTGTCATGGACAACGATCGGCGTCTTCTTGATCTGGGCAACGAAGTCGAGCGCCTTGGCGATCGCGGCCGGGCCGGTCTTTTCACCCAGGATGATCTCGACCAGCGGCATCTTCTCGACCGGCGAGAAGAAGTGGACGCCGATGAAATTCTCGGGCTTGGACCAGGCATTGGCCAGCTTGGTGATCGGCAGGGTCGAGGTGTTGGAACCGAAGATGGTGTCGGCGCCCAGCACGGCTTCGACCTGCTTGGTCACTTCCGCCTTGATGCTCACATCCTCGAACACCGCCTCGATCACGAAGTCGGCGCCGGCGAGTGCTGCATAGTCGGTGGTGGGCGTCACGCGGGCCAGGGTGGCGGCCATCTTCTCGGGCGTCATGCCACGGCCCAGGCGCTTGGCCAGCACCGCTTCGACATGGGCCTTGCCCTTCTCGGCATAGGCCTGGTCGCGGTCGAACAGCACCACGTCCATGCCGGCCTGCGCCGCGACGGTGGCGATGCCCGCGCCCATCATGCCGGCGCCCAGCATGGCGAGCTTGGTGGTCGGCGCCTTGGGCTCGTCCTTGGGACGACGCGCGCCGCGCTCGGCCGCCTGCTTGTTGACGAACAGGGTGCGGATCATGTTCGACGCCTGCGGATCGGCAGCGACCTTCGCGAAATATTTGCTCTCGATCCGGATCGCCCGGTCCATCGGCAGGGTGATGCCCTCATAGACCGCCGACAGCAAAGCGATCGGCGCGTTCATGTTGCGCTGGGTCTGCTTGAGCGTCATCGGCAGGGCGCCGGCCATGGTCTGGACGAAGGCGGGGTTGAAGCCGCCCGCGCCGCCTGGAACCTTGAAGCCCTTGACGTCCCAGGGCTGGGTATTGGCGGTCGGGTTCGCCTTGACCCAGTCCTTGGCGGCGGCAAGCGCCGTGCCCTGCGGCACCACGGTGTCGACGACCTTCAGCATCGCGGCTTCGGCCGGGCGGAACAGCTTGCCCTGCAGCATGTACATCAGCGACGCCTGCACGCCCATGATGCGCGGCAGGCGCTGCGATCCGCCGCCGCCGGGGAACAGGCCGATCAGGATTTCGGGCAGGCCGAGCTGGGTCTTGGGGCTGTCGCCGACGAAGCGGCGATGGCAGGCCAGCGCCAGTTCGAAGCCGCCGCCGACGCAGGTGCCCTCGATCGCGCAGGCGACCGGCTTGCCGGCGGTTTCCAGGCGACGGAACAACTGGTTCAGCACGAACACATTGTCGAAGATCGCGGTGGGGGCGGGGCGCTGTCCATCAGCGCTGGCGAGCATCGACCCGAAATATTTCAGGTCCATGCCGGCCATGAAGCCGCTGTCCTTGCCCGATGCGATGACCGCGCCCTTGATGCCCTCTTCCGACGCGATGCGGGTGATGGCGGCGTCGAGGTCAGCCAGGAAGTCGGGGCCGATGACGTTCATCGACTGGCCGGGCACGTCGATCGTCAGGGTGGCGATGCCGTCGGCATCGATGTCGAAGCGGATGGTTTCCATGTGTGTCTCTCCTTGCGTCCGCCGCTTACACGCGCTCGATGATGATGCCGGTGCCCATGCCTGCGCCGACGCACAGATTGATGAGCGCGGTGCCCTTGCCCGAGCGTTCCAACTCGTCGAGCGCGGTGCCCAGCACCATGGCACCGGTGGCGCCCAGCGGATGGCCCATGGCGATCGCGCCGCCATTGACGTTGATCTTGCTGTGATCGAGGTTCATCGCCTGCATGTAGCGCAGCACGACCGAGGCGAAGGCTTCGTTCAGTTCCCACAGGTCGATGTCGGCGGTGGTCATGCCAGCACGGGCCAGCAGCTTACCGGCGACAAATTCCGGGCCGGTCAGCATGATCAGCGGTTCCGAACCGATCGAGGCCATCGCCTTGATCTTCGCACGCGGCTTCAGGCCGTATTTCTCGCCGATTTCCTTGTTGCCGACGAGAACCGCGGCGGCGCCATCGACGATGCCGCTGCTGTTGCCGGCGTGATGGACATGGTTGACCTTTTCCAGCTCGGGATAGCGCAGCAGGGCGACGGTATCGAAGCCGGGCATGTCCTCACCCAGTGCCTGGAAGCTGGGCTTCAGGCTGCCGAGCGACTGCATCGTCGCGTCGGGGCGCATATGTTCGTCATGGTCGAGCGCGATGCCGCCGATCACGTCGCGGACCGGCACGATCGACTTCTTGAAACGGCCTTCGTCCCAGGCGGCCTTGGCGCGGCGCTGGCTCTCGACGGCATAGGCGTCGACATCGTCGCGGCTGATGCCGAACTTGGTGGCGATCACGTCGGCGCCGATGCCCTGGGGCGCGAAATACGTCTTGTAGGCGACCGCCGGGTCCATCGCCCAGGCGCCGCCGTCCGATGCCATCGGCACGCGGCTCATCGATTCGACGCCGCCGCCGATCGCGAACATCGCCTCGCCCGAATAGACCTTGGCCGCGGCCATGTTGACCGCTTCCAGGCCCGATGCGCAGAAACGGTTGATCTGCACGCCCGGCACGGTCTGGGCATAGTCGGCGTTGAGCACGGCGACGCGCGCGATGTCCGCGCCCTGTTCGCCCACCGGGCTGACGCAGCCCAGGATCACGTCATCGACGTCTGCGGTGTCGATCTGGGTGCGGTCGCGCACCGCTTCGAGCATCTGCGTCGCAAGCTGGATGGGGGTGATGTCGTGGAGCGAACCGTCGCTCTTGCCCCGGCCACGGGGCGTGCGGACGGCGTCGTAAATATAGGCTTCCATGGTTCCTTTTCCCTCTCCGTTGGCGGCTTTTGGCGCACCGGAAGTGGCCCTGAATGTATTTACGTTTACGTAAAGTGCAAGCCTCAATTGGTCGGTTTCCGCCGACATGGCCTTGCCGTAAGGTCAGGTGCGGGCCTGATGTGGGGCGTGATTGCAGCGGGACAAGCGCCAGGTGAAGATTGCGGTTCTTTCCGACATCCACGGCAATATCGATGCGCTTAACGCCGTGCTGGCGGACGTGGCTGCGCGCAATGTCGATCTATGTGTCAATCTCGGTGACATCTTGTCGGGGCCGTTGTTTCCCTGCGAGACCGCCGATCGGCTGATGGCGTTGGATATGCCGACGATCCGAGGCAATCATGAGCGGCAATTGCTGACACTGGCGCCCGACCGGATGGGCGCGTCGGACCGGGCGACCCATGATCTGCTGGCGCCGCGCCATCGCGACTGGATCGCTGGATTGCCCGAGACGCTGTGGCTGACGGATGAGATATTGATGGTCCATGGCACGCCGGACAGCGACATCGACTATTGGCTGGAAACGGTCGAACCGACCGGCTTGCGCGCCGCGACTGAGGTGGAGGTCGAGGCGCGGGCAGGGGACGTTGTCGCGCCGTTGATCCTGTGCGGCCATACCCATGTGCCGCGCATCCATCGTCGCGTCGATGGCAGGCTGATCGTCAATCCGGGCAGCGTCGGCCTGCCGGCCTATGAGGATGATCGACCCTCGCCGCACAAGGTGGAGACCGGATCGCCCGATGCCCGTTATGCATTGGTCGAGCGGATGGCCGACGGCTGGTACGCGGAGATCATGCTGGTCGCCTATGATGTCGAACGCGCGGCCGCCACGGCCGATGCTCGCGGCCGGCCCGACTGGGGCCGGGCGCTGCGTACCGGACGGATGTGAACCAAAGGCCGAGTCGCGGGTTTGACCGACGTTCCTAAATCCGCTTGATGGTTTTCGTGCCTGACACCGAGTCCCCCCAGCCTTCCTCGCCCTTTGCCATTCCCATCTTCCGCGCGATCTGGATCGCGAGCCTGGCGTCCAATTTCGGCGGGCTGATCCAGTCGGTCGGTGCGGCCTGGATGATGACTTCGCTGTCCGCCTCGCCGGTGCTGGTCGCGCTGGTGCCGGCGTCGACGACGCTGCCGATCATGCTGTTCTCGCTCTGGGCCGGCGCGGTCGCCGACAATCTGGATCGGCGCAAGGTGATGATGGCCTGCCAGCTGTTCATGCTGCTGGTGTCCACGGCCCTTGCACTGGTCGCCTGGCTTGGTGCGCTGACGCCCTGGACATTGCTGGGATTCACCTTCCTGATCGGCTGCGCGACGGCGGTGAACGGCCCCGCCTGGCAGGCATCGGTCGGCGACATGGTGCCGCGCAGCGTGCTGCCCAGTGCCGTCGCGATGAACAGCATGGGCTTCAACCTCGCCCGCAGCACCGGCCCGGCGCTGGGCGGCGTGATCGTCGCGGCGGCGGGCGCGGCGGCGGCGTTCCTTGCCAATGCGGTCAGCTATATCGGCCTGGTCGCGGTGCTGGCGCGGTGGCGACCGGAATTGCCGCCCAAACTGCTGCCGCGTGAGCGGCTGGGCGTCGCGATGTGGGCCGGTGTCAGCTATGTCTCGATGTCGCCAAAGATCCAACTCGTGCTGCTGCGCGGCGGCGCCTTCGGCATCGGCGCCAGTGCGGTGTCGGCGCTGATGCCGCTGGTGGCGCGCGATGTGCTGGGCGGCGGCGCGCTGACCTTCGGCCTTACCAGCGGTGCCTTCGGCGTCGGCGCGGTGGCCGGGGCGCTCTCCACCCGGCGGTTGCGCGCGCGCTTCTCGATCGAGGCGATCGTGCGGTCCGCCGCCCTGTCGCTTGCGGCGGGAACGGCGATCACGGCCATGTCGGGCTATCTGGCGCTGGCGCTGCTCGGCTATCTGCTCGCCGGGGCGGGCTGGGTCATGGCGCTGTCGACCTTCAACGTGTCGGTCCAGATGTCGGCGCCGCGCTGGGTCGTCGCCCGCGCCGTCGCCATCTATCAGATGACCGCGTTCGGCGGCATGGCGATCGGCGCCTGGCTGTTCGGCAATCTGGCCGAGGATCATGGCGTGGTGGACGCCCTCTATGCCTCCGCCGCGGTGCAACTGGTCGCCGCGCTGATCGGCTTCGTTCGTCCGCTGCCGCAGATCGGCGATGACAATCTCGATCTCCAGAACCGCTGGCGCGAGCCGGAGACGGCGGTGCCGGTCGAGCCGCGCAGCGGCCCGGTGGTCATCACCATCGAATATCGCATCCCGGTGGGATCGGTCGTCCCCTTCCTCAGCGCGATGAGCGAGCGCCGCCGCATTCGCAAGCGCGATGGCGCGCATGGCTGGTCGCTGATGCGCGACCTGGGCGATCCGGAACTCTGGGTCGAACGCTATCATGTGTCGACCTGGCTCGACTATGTCCGCCATAACCAGCGGCGCACCATCGCCGACATCACCAACAGCGACACGATCCACGCGCTGCACAGCGGTGGCAAGCCGCCAGTGGTGCATCGCATGCTGGAACGCCAGACCGGCTCGCTGCCGCTCAGTCGTGCCCCTGATCCGCGGGAAATGGGCGACGGTCTGACCGATCCGACGCGATCGACCTGAAGCGGGGCAAGGCAAAGCGGCTTCGCCTGCCCCTTTGGGGCCTCAGGTCGGTGTCACCGGGGGGCGGCCAAGATCCTCCGGCGTATCGATGTCGTGCAGCACATTGCCGATCGTCTCGATCTGGATGCCGTGGCTCAGCAGCGCGCGGGCGCCCTGATCCCCTTTAAGTGTCAGCAGTTCGGGGAAATGCTTGCGGCCAATGAAGGCGGGCGGGGAGGAAGAGAAGCCGTCGGTGCTGGCGACGACCGATCTTATGTCCTCGGCCGCCATACAAAGATGGTTATAATGGGTCTGCGGCACGTCGGGCATGTCGGCCAGGCAGATCAGGATGCCGCGCACCTTGCGCTTGTCCATAACATGTTCGACCGCGAGCCGGATGCTGCTCGACAGGCCTTCCTCGGGATGCTCGTTGACGACGATATCGAAGCCGCGCCGGTCGAGCTTGCGATGCAATATCGGTGCAAATTCGATGGGCCGCACGACGGCGACCAGTTCGGCAAAGGCCATGGAGGCGATGGTTTCCAGCGTGTGCGCGGCAACCGGCTTGCCGCGCAGGTCAGCCATCAGCTTGTCTTCCTCGCCGAAGCGGGTCGACATGCCGGCTGCCAGAAGGACGGCGGCGATGCGTTCAGTGCGCATGATCTTGCGATTGTAATGACATTTTTATGTGGTGCGTTCCCGTTAGACTGTGATTTGCCACCACAGCGATGTTGTGTCCAGCCGGGGCAAAAGGGCTGGTCAGACGGGCACGCAGTCGCCATATGCCGGGGCCAACAATTATGGAGTGGCCCAGTTCATGGCATATGATCCCGATGCGGAAACCGTAGGCGAAGGCTCGAAGGAGCCGGTCCCGGCCGAAGTGTCGGAGGCGATCCGCACCCTCATCCGTTGGTCGGGCGATGCGCCTGAGCGCGAGGGGCTGGTGGAAACGCCCGAGCGGGTGGCCCGCGCCTGGCGCGAATATTGCCGCGGCTATAATGATGATCCGGCCTATCATCTCTCGCGCATCTTCCATGAGGTGGGCGGCTATGACGATGTCGTGCTGCTGAAGGACATTCCGTTCCAGTCGCATTGCGAACATCATATGGCGCCGATCGTCGGGCGCGCGCACATCGCCTATCTGCCCGGCGATTATGTGGTCGGCATTTCCAAGCTGGCTCGCGTGCTGCACGCCTATGCCAACCGGCTGCAGGTGCAGGAACGGCTGACCTCCGAAGTCGCCAACTGCATCTGGGAAAATCTCAAGCCCCAGGGCGTCGCCGTGGTGATCGAGGCGACCCATGGCTGCATGACCGGCCGCGGCGTGCGCACCCCCAATGTCATCATGAAGACCAGCCGCATGCTCGGCGTCTTCCGCGACGATGAAAAGTCGCGCGAGGAAGTGCTGAAGCTCATCGCCTCGTGAATGATGTGACCGGAGAGGGGGAGGGCGCCGAGCCCGCCTATCGCCCGATCGGCGGCGCGAAGAAGGATGCCGGGCCGACCGGCCCCTTGCCGCTGGCCTCGCGCCGGCTGGCGCTCGTGACCGGCGGCCATCGCCGGCTGGGCGGCATCATTTCGGCGGCGCTGGCGCAGGCCGGCTATTCGCTCGCCATCCATGGCAGCCATGACACGCGGCTGGACTCTCATCTGGCGATCGCGCTGGAGGAGAACGGCGCCGAGTGGGAAGGTTTCGTCGTCGACTTCGCCGATCCCGAAGCTGCCGAGGAACTGGTCGCGCAGGTTGCCGAACGCTTCGGCCGGCCGCCCGACCTGCTGGTCAACAGTGCGGCGATCTTCGGCCAGGACCGGATCGACAGCGTCACCGCCGACGATCTGATGCGCCATTATGCGGTCAATTGCGCGGCGCCCGCGATGCTGACTAAGGCGTTCGCGACGGTGCCGGCCGGGACCGGCGATCGCTGCATCGTCAATATCCTCGACCAGCGGATCGACCATCCCCATGGCGATCAGCTGGCCTATACGCTGTCCAAGCTGGCGCTGGCCGGCCTGACGAAGACGGCGGCCAGCAGCCTGGCGCCGCAGGTGCGGGTCAATGCGGTGGCGCCCGGCCTTACCATCGCCACGCCCGACTATGATGCGGAGCAGATGGCGCGGCTGGAGCAACTGATGCCGCTCGGTCGCCTGCCGCAGGCGGAGCAGATCGCGCAGGCCGTTCTCTATCTCGCCGGCGCGACGGCGGTGACGGGCCAGACCCTCTATGTCGATGGCGGCGCCCATATGCGCAGCTATGATCAGGATTTCATGCATCTTTGCCGATAGGATCGGTAAAATCGCCGCCCCGCAAAGGCTGGCGATCCGTTTTTGGCCGACATAGATCGGCGCTGACAGCTTAGGGAGACGGCAATGGCATATGAAACGATCCTGGTGGAACAGCAGGGCGCGGTGACGCTCATCACGCTCAACCGGCCGCAGGCGCTCAATGCGCTCAACAGCCAGGTGCTCGCGGATCTGGGCGCGGCCTTTGCCGCCTATGATGCCGACCCGACCCAGCATTGTGCGGTGCTGACCGGCAGCGAAAAGGCCTTTGCCGCCGGCGCCGACATCAAGGAGATGGTCGACAAGGAAGCGGCCGATTTCTTCCTGCAGGATTTCTTCTCCGACTGGCAGACCAAGGTGGTCGCCACTCGCAAGCCGTGGATCGCGGCGGTTGCCGGCTTTGCGCTGGGCGGTGGCTGCGAACTGGCGATGATGGCGGACTTCATCCTGGCAGCCGACACCGCCAAGTTCGGTCAGCCCGAGGTGAAGCTGGGCGTGGCGCCGGGCATGGGCGGGTCGCAGCGGCTGACCCGCGCCGTGGGCAAGGCCAAGGCGATGGAAATGTGCCTGACCGGCCGGATGATGGGCGCCGAGGAGGCCGAGCGCGCTGGCCTGGTCGCGCGGATCGTGCCGGCCGCTGAACTGCTGGACGATGCGCTCAAGACCGCCGCCGCGATCGCCGCGATGCCGCCGATGGCGGCGATGGTGAACAAGGAAATGGTCAATATCGCGTTCGAGACCAACCTGGCGCAGGGCATTTTGACCGAGCGCCGCCTGTTCCAGATCCTGACTGCAACCGAAGACAAGAAGGAAGGCATGACCGCCTTCGTCGAGAAGCGTCCGGGCGTCTGGAAGGGGCGATAAGGCCTTCAGGAACGATCCTCTCCGACGAAGAGAGGGCAGGCGATTTTGTGATCCTCTCCAGGCTTGACCTGGGGAGGATTTTTTGTGCGCGCGTGCGAGGAAGCGGGCATTGATTGCGAAATCTCAATGCTTTGAGGCACCTCGTTCCGCTTGAGAAATCATCATAAGCGTGTGGTGGATTTTCCCGTAGGGCTCGTTTCAGATGACAAATGGATGACATGGCTGCGCTCGCCTCAAGCGGCGATCGACAGGCCAGGGTCCGGGGAGGAACGGCGCGATAGCCCGAAGGGGCGGGCGCTCCTGATTGGCGCGAACTGCCCTTTTGCAGGGCCTACAGGGAGCCTCTATGCCTTCGATTTCGTCTGTTCGTCGCGTGTCTCGCGCTGCGCTGCTGCTTGCCTGCTGCGCGGGTGCCTTATCCTCTGCTGCCTGGGCGCAGGAGGCTGCTCCAACGGACGAAAATGACAGCATCACGGTGACCGGTCGTCGTATCTCGCAATCGTCGGAAGCGATCGGCGAAGACAAGATCAACAATGTCGTCGCCGTCACGCGCGAGGCGCTGCTGTCGGCGCCGTCGGGTATTTCGGGCCTGAAGATGCTGGAGCAACTGCCCGGCTTCAACGTCCAGACCGACGGTGCACTGGGCCTCTATGAATTCGGCAACAGCGTCCAGACCCGCGCCTTCAACCTCGACCAGATCGGCTTCGTGGTCGACGGCATTCCGACCGGCCGCAGCGACGCCTTCGGTGGCAGCCCTGTCTTCCGCTATGTCGACAATGAAAATCTGGGCGTGGTGGAAGCCTCCGTCGGCGCCGCCGATGTCGGCCTGCCCAGCTATTCCAGCCTCGGCCCGGTGGTGCAGTATAACAGCATCGCCCCGCAGGAGGAGATGGGCCTGTTCGTGTCGCAGAGCTTTGGCGACAATAATATGAAGCGCACCTTCATCCGCGCCAGCACGGGCCGGGTGGGGCCGTTCCGGGCCTATGTCAGCCGCACCAAGCTGGACAGCGACCTGTGGCGCGGCCCCGGTTCGGTCGATCGCGAACATTGGGAAGGCCAGATCCATGCCGATCTGGGCGGCGACAGCTGGGCGCGCTTCAAGTTCGTGTCGAACGACTTCTTCGACTATGACTCGCCGACGATCACCCGCGCCCAGTATAATTGCACCGCCACCAGCGTGGTCGGCGCCTGCGGCCGCGACTTCGCCTATATCGAGAATGTGCCCAATACCACGACCGGCTTCGCGCCGACGGCGGCGGGCGTCTATTATTCCAATTCCAACTACACCAATGTCTACAACCTCGCGATCAACGTGCGGAAGGACAAGCTCTATGGCGGCACCTTCCACCTGGGTATCGCCGACGGCGTGTGGGCGGAATCGACCCTCTATTATGAAGACAAGAATGGCTATGGCGTCTCGCCCGACAGCTATTCCAACTCGCTGACCCGCTACACGGCACAAGCGGCTGCGGGGCTGGACGTCACCGCCCCCAAGGGCGTGCAATATGGCCGTTCGGGCGTCGGCGGCGATCGCTATGGCGTGACCACCGAGCTGCATTGGGAAAGCGGCAATAATGTCGTGGAAGGCGGCATCTGGGCTGAAGTCGACAAATATCACCGTACCCAGGCGCGCTACAACACGATGGATGGCGCCCCCGATGGCGAGCCCAATCTGGACGAACTGGTCTATCTGCGCCGCGACTATCGGTCCAAGCGCGACACGCTGCAGATCTTCCTGAAGGACACGCTCAAGCTGATGGATGACCGGCTGATTCTGGATGCCGGCTTCAAGGGGCTGATGCTGGACTACAGCCTGGGCGGCTATCGCGATTTCGACGACTATTATCGTGTCGTGGGCGGCACGGCGGTCGCAGGCTGGGGGGCGCAGTATAATACGGCCCATTATCGCGACATGTTCCTCCCGATGGCGGGCCTGCTGTTCAAGATCAACGAGCGCAGCCAGATCTTCGCCTCCTATGCCGAGACGATGGCACTGCCCAAGGGCATGGATGACATTTATGCCGTGACGCGCACCGGCACGTCGGCGCTGGTGCCCCAGCCCAAGGCGGAACGCGCGCAGAATATGGAAATCGGCTTCCGTACCAACCAGGGGCAGCTCTACGCCTCGATCGCGGGCTACTACACCAAGTTCAAGAACCGCATCCAGTCGATCACCACTTTCCAGGAAGGCGGCGGCAGCACCACCGAAACCTTCTACCAGAATGTCGGCCGTGTCGAATCCTACGGCGTGGAAGCCAGTGGCACCTACAAGCCGGCCTTCCTCAACGGCCTGGCCTATGCCAACGCCAACGTCACCTACAATAACGCCAAGTTCCAGGATGATATCGTCGCGTCGGTCACCTATGCGACCTCCGGCAAATATATCCCGGACAGCGCCAAGTGGATCGTCAGCGGTGGCGTCACGATCGAGCCTGCAAGCTGGCTGGTTGCGAACATCAGCGGCAAATATACGTCGAAGCGCTGGTCGACCTTTACCAACACGGCAGGCTCCAGCGTACCGGCTTACACCGTGTTCAGCGGTTATGTGGATATTGGCGACGGCTGGAGCTTCGGCCCGGTGAAGAGCATCAAGGCGCGCTTCAACGTCGACAATATCTTCGACAAGGACACGCTGTCCTACATCTCCTCCTCGGTGACGGGCGACGGTTCCTTCCGGCCGTTGTCCCCACGCACCTTCCAGTTCACCATTTCGGGCGAGATCTGATGCGGAATGCTTATCTGATGGGGGCAGCGCTGGTCGCGCTGCTCCCGATTGCGGCGCAGGCCCAGCCAAAAACCGTGTCGAAACAGGTCTATCAGCTGCACCAGAAGCTGATCACGCTCGACAGCCATCTCGATACCCCGGCCTCGCTCGACCTGCCGGACTGGTCGATCGACGAGGAGCATGGCGTCCATAGCGACTACACCCAGGTCGACCTGCCGCGGATGAAGAAGGGCGGCCTGGATGGCGGCTTCTGGGCGATCTACACCGGCCAGGGGCCGCTGACGATCGAGGGCTTTCGCAAGGCGCGCGATTTCGCGTTGTTGCGTGGCATGTCGATCCGATCGATGGTGGCGGCCGACCCGGACAATTTCACGCTGGCGCTGGAGGCGAAGGACGCGGCGCCAATCGCCGCGGCGGGCAAGCGTATCGTCTATATGTCGATCGAAAATGCCTATCCGCTCGGCGAGGATGTCTCGCTGATCAAGACATTCTACGACATGGGCGTGCGCGTGTCGGGCTTTGCCCATTTCGCGCATAACCAGTTCGCCGACAGCTCGACCGATCCGTCGAAGAAGCCGCGCTATGGCGGCCTCAGCCCGCTCGGCAAGGAATTGCTGAAGGAAATGAATCGCCTCGGCATCGTCCCCGACGCCTCGCACAGCTCAGACCAGGTGCTGGACGATCTGCTGGCGCTGTCGACCACGCCGGTGCTGCTGACCCATTCGGGCTGCAAGGCGGTCTATGACCATCCCCGCAACATCGATGACGATTATCTGAAGGCGCTGGCGGCCAAGGGCGGCGTGATCCAGATGAATGCCTATGGCGCCTATCTACGCGCGTCCAAGCCCAATCCGGAACGGCAGAAGGCGCTGATGGCACTCTACAGCCAGATGCGGGAGGACGCCAAGGTTTCGCCCGAGGCGCGGGCCGCGATGCTCGCCAAGCGGCAGGAGATCGACCGACTCTATCCCGACACCGACCGGCCGACCTTCGACGATTTCATGGCGCATATGCTGCATGCGCTGAAGGTCGTCGGCCCCGATCATGTCGGCATCGGCCTGGATTGGGACGGTGGCGGCGGTGTCGTCGGCATGGAGGATGTGGTTGATCTGCCCAAGATCACCGACGCGCTGCTGAAGGCCGGCTATAGCGAGGCTGACGTACAGAAAATCTGGTCCGGCAATGTGTTGCGCGTGCTGGCCGCGGCTGAAGCGGGCAAGCAGAAATAAGGGCTTGTGCCGGACCGGCCGTTGCTGGTCCGGCATGAAATCTTGTTAAGCCAATCGACGGGGGCGTTCCGGCCCGCTAAGGGGAGTCGGCACCAGAAAGGAGCGGTCGCATTTCGCCCATGCAGCACAAGCCGAAGCGCAGCCGGGCAATCGCCCTGCCGAACAGCGAGTTTCGCGCCCGCGCCACCGAATATCTCGATTTCCTTGCCGCCTGGGTGAAGAAGCCCCGGCAGACCGCCTCTGTCGTGCCCAGCAGTCGCTATCTGGCGCGGCTGATGGTGGCCGACATCGATCCGCAGGGCGGCCGCGTGCTGGAACTGGGCGGGGGCACGGGCGTCTTCACCCGCGCCATTCTGGAGACCGGCCTGCCGGCCGACCGGCTGGAGGTGGTGGAGATCAACCCCGCCTTCGCGCGCGGACTGCGGCGTCATTTCCCGCATGTCTCGATCCTGGAGACGCCGGCGCAGATCGTCTCGGTCGCCGCCGCCGGTGGCCCCGGCGACTATCAGACCGTGGTCAGCGGCCTGCCGCTGCTGGCGATGGACCGCGCGATGCACATCGACATATTGTCCGAAGCCTTCCGCATGCTGAAGCCGGGCGGTAGCCTGGTGCAGTTCACCTATTCAACGCGACCGCCGGTCAGCCGTGCGGTGCTGGACCAGCTAGGCCTGGAAGTTGTCCGCGCCGGCCATACGGTGCGCAATTTCCCGCCAGCGACGGTCTTCCGCTTCACCCGACGGGGTGAATGATCGGGGCAAGAGAAAAGGGCCGCATCGGATGATGCGGCCCTTCCTGTTTCTGCCTCAGTAGAAGGCGCCATAGACGACATCGACCACGCGGCGTGACCGGACCTCGACCAGCAGCAGGTCGGGGCCATAGCGGATCCAGCGATAGCCATAGGGCGGCGCGCCCAGGCCCAGGCGCCAATAGTCGTTGTAATAATAATAGCTGGAGAAGAAGACCGCCGGCAGGAACAGGCCGACCGTCCAGCGCCGATAGCGATAGCCATGGGGATAGCGGAAGGCCGGGCCGGGGATCGGCCGGAAATTGGGCGGACGGCCGGCGCCGGGGCGATGCGGCTGGCCTGGCCGTGGTGGCTGGACGCCGGGACCACCGGGACGGGGCGGCTGGGGCGAAGGGCCACCCGGACGGGGTGGTTGAACTGCCGGTCCACCTGGCTGGCCCGGACCGGGCGAAGGCTGTCCGGGGCGGGGCGGTTGCGGGCGAGAAGCACCGGGCCGGGACGGCTGTGTCGACGGACCGCCGGGGCGGGAAGGCTGCACTGATCCGCCGGGGCGTGAGGGGGCGGGGGCAGGGCGCGTGGACGGAGATGGTCGAGCGCCGCCGCCTGATGGTGGTCGGCCGCCCTGCTGGGCAATGGCGATATCGGGAACGACGATCAACGCGATCGACAGATAGAGAATTGCCTTTTTCATAGCCTTCTCCACATGGTGGGGCGTCAAGCCTATGCCCGCTCATTACCGGCTTCAATCTTTTTCCAATATGTTGCCCTGCTTCGCTATTTGCCGCGCTGCCGGTTGCATGGCGCGGTCCGCCTCCTATCTTGCCGACACAAGGAAAGGGGGCGCTGCCGCATGGCATCCATCATCGAAATCAAGGGCCTGACGAAAAGCTATGCGTCGGGCTTTCAGGCGCTCAAGGGCGTCGACCTGAATATCGAGGAGGGCGAGATTTTCGCGCTGCTCGGCCCCAATGGCGCGGGCAAGACGACGATGATCTCGATCATCTGCGCCAATGTCCGCCCCTCTGGCGGCACCGTGACGGTCGCCGGCCATGACATCATCCGCGACTATCGCGGCGCGCGCGCTGCGATCGGCCTGGTGCCGCAGGAACTCAATACCGATCAGTTCGAGCGGGTGATCGACACCGTCACCTTCAGCCGGGGCCTCTTTGGCAAGCCGCGCAACGACGCCTATGTCGAAAAGGTGCTGCGCGACCTGTCGCTATGGGACAAGCGCCACAACAAGATCCGCGAGCTTTCCGGTGGCATGAAGCGCCGCGTGATGATCGCCAAGGCGCTGAGCCACGAACCGCGCGTGCTGTTCCTGGACGAGCCGACCGCCGGCGTCGACGTCGAACTGCGCCGTGACATGTGGAAGCTGATCGGCGAACTGCGCCAGACCGGCGTCACCATCATCCTAACCACCCATTATATCGAGGAGGCCGAGGAAATGGCTGACCGGGTGGGCGTCATCAACCATGGCCAGTTGATGCTGGTCGAGGACAAGACCGCGCTGATGGAGAAGCTGGGCAAGAAGACGCTGTCGATCATGCTGGCCGAGCCGATCGAGGCGCTGCCGCCCGAACTGGCCGAATGGGATGTGGCGCTCAAGGCGCAGGGGCAGGAGATCGAATATCTGTTCGACACCCGCGCCGAACGCACCGGCGTCTCTGCGTTGCTACGCAAGCTGGGCGATCTCGGCATCGGATACAAGGATCTCAACACGCGGCAGAGCAGCCTGGAGGATATTTTCGTGAGCCTGGTCCATCAGGAGAAAGCGGCATGAACGGCCCCAATCTGCGCGCGGTCGCCGCCATCTACAAGTTCGAGCTGCACCGGTTCCGGCGCACCTGGCTGACCGGCCTGCTGGTGCCGGTCATCACCACATCGCTCTATTTCATCGTGTTCGGCGGGGCGATCGGCTCGCGCATGACCGAGATAGACGGCATTCCCTATGCCGCTTTCATCGTGCCGGGCCTCATCATGATGTCGATGTTCACGGAGAGCATCTTCAACGCCAGCTTCGGCATCTACATGCCCAAGTTCACCGGCACCATCTACGAACTGCTGTCGGCACCGGTGTCGGCGATGGAGACGGTGATCGCCTATGTCGGGGCGGCGGCGACCAAGGCGTTGATCGTCGGCTTCATCATCTTTGCCACGGCCCATCTGTTCGTCGACCTGCCGGTCGCCCATCCCTTCGCCATGGTCGGCTTCATGCTGTTGATCGCGGTGAGCTTCTGCCTGTTCGGCTTCATCCTGGGCATCTGGGCGCAGGGGTTCGAGCAGTTGCAGGTGATCCCGCTGCTGATCATCACGCCGATGACCTTCCTGGGCGGCGCCTTCTACTCGATCCACATGCTGGCCGAGCCGTGGCGCACCATCACCCTGTTCAATCCGATCGTTTATCTGATCTCGGGCTTCCGCTGGACCTTCTTCGGCAAGGGCGATGTCGGGATCGAGTTCAGCCTGCTGTTCGTGGGCGGCATGCTGGCGCTGTGCCTCGGCATCATCGCTTGGGTGTTCCGCACCGGCTATCGGCTCAAGAAGTAACGATAAAAGAAAAGGGCGGCCATTGGCCGCCCTTCTTCATTCCGGTCGATGCGATGCCAGTGCCGGTCAGGCGGCGGCGCTCTGCGGATCGACCGCGAACAGGGTCACACCCTTATATTTGTCGTCGCCCTGGTCATAGAGGCCGTGCATCGCCTCGAACGTCTCGTCCAGAATCTCGACGTCGCTCAGGCCCGCCAGCTTGAACGTGCCCAGCTTCAGCTCGCGCGGCGGGCGGCCGTCGCGGTCCGTGGTCACGGCGTCCATGAACATCTCGTCATGGCGCGTGTAGAGGATGTGCGGGGCCAACGTGACGACCATCTTGTTATAGGTCGCCTTGAGGCACTTCTGAAGCGCGATCGCTTCGAAGATAGGGGTCGGAGAGTCCATGATGGGCCGCCCATATCAAGAAACACGGCCCCGTTTCAATTGCTTTGTGCGTCGCACCATGTGTCTGCCGTGCAACCAGCCGGATTTTCAAGACGAATTGTGCGGCCGTTTTCCTAGCGCAGAACCAGGCCCAGCCGGTCGCGCAGCGACCAGCGCGCGATCAGGAGGATCGCCACCGTGCCGAGGCCCGCAGCCAGGCCGAACCAGATGCCCACGCCATGCAGCCCCATCGGGAAAGCGAGCAGGGCGCCGATGCCGATACCGATGATCCAGTAGCCGAACAGGGCGAAGATCATTGGCACCTTGGTATCCTGGATGCCGCGCAGCACGCCGGCGCCGACGGCCTGGGCAGCGTCGACCAACTGGAACAGCGCGGCGACCGCCAGGAAGCTGACGGCCAGATTGGCAGTGGCGAGATTGGCCGGATCATGGACGTCGAGGAAGATCGACACCAGCGGTCGCGGGATCAGGACCAGCATCAGCGCGGCCGCCATGGCGAAGCCGGTGCCGACGATCAGCGCCAGCCAGCCGGCTCGGCCGATCGCGGCGGGATCGGCCCGGCCATAGGCGACACCGACGCGCACGGTCGCGGCCTGGCCGATGCCCATCGGCACCATGAAGACCAGCGAGGCGATCTGGATCGCCACGGCATGGGCGGCGAGCGATTCCCGGTCGATCAGCCCCATCAGGAAAGCCGAGGCATTGAACACCGTGACTTCCAGCCCCAGCGTGATTGCGATCGGCAGGCCCAGCGTCCAGACCGCCCGCTGCCGGTCGCGGTCGCGCGTCCAGAAGCGGCCCATCAGCCGATAGCGGCGGAAGCGGCGATCGACCAGGATGACGGTCAGCAGGCCCAGGAACAGGAAGGTCGAGGACAGGGTGCTGGCGATGCCGGCACCCAGCAGGCCGAGCGCGGGCAGGCCGAGATGACCGAAGATCAGCGCCCAGCCGACCAGCACGTTGAACGGGATGGCGAGCAGCATGATGATGAGGCCCCAGAGCGGGCGCTCCAGTGCCGAGATGAAGTTGCGCAGCGTGGTGAAACAGAGGAAGGGCAGCAGCGCCCATTGCATGCCGCGCATCAGATGACCGGCCTCGCGCGCCAGATCGGGCTCCTGGCCCATGGCGCGCAATATCGCCTCGCAATGCCACAGGATCAGCCAGGCGGGCAGCACGAAGAAGGCGGCGGCGCGCAGCGTCTGGTGGACGGTGCGACGCACGTCGCGCACCGAATGGCGGCGACGGCCGCGCTCACTGGCGATCAGCGGCGCGGCGGCGGTGACAAGGCCGAGGCCGAAGATCAGCAGCGCGTTGAAGAGATTGATCGCCAGCGCCCCGGCGGCGACCGCTTCCGCGCCCAGCCGGCCCACGAGCAGCAGATCGGTCGCGGCGATCCCCGACCAGGCGACATTGCCCGCGATCATGGGAATGGCGAGCGTGACGAGCGCGCGTGCCTCGATGCGCCAGGGGGAAGATTGGGTCACTTGGAAGGTCCGGAGCGAGGGAACGCCGGCAAAGGCGCGGGCGCTCCCCTTAATCGCCTCAGTGCTTCTTGAACAGATGCAGCATGGCAACGATGATGCCGCCGATCACCAGCCCGACAATGCCCGCGCCGATCGCATTCACCAGCCAGTCGATCACCGGACCGATCGCGGGCACGGCTTGGGCGGCGCCTTGCGCCAGATGATGGATCGTGCCGGGGATCAGATCCCAGTGAAATTCGTGCAGGCCATGGACGATCAGGCCACCGCCCACCCACAACATCGCCGCCGTGCCGACCACGCCCAGCACGCTCATCACGACCGGCATCGCCTTTACCAGGCCGCGCCCGATGGCGCGCGTCGCCGCGCCACTGCGTTGGGCGAGGTGCAGGCCGATATCGTCCATCTTCACGATGAAGCCGACCACGCCATAGACGCCGGCGGTGATCGCGATGGCGACGACGACCAGGATGATCGCCTGTTCCCAGATCGGCTCGCTGGCGACAGTGCCGAGCGCAATCGCCATGATCTCGCCCGACAGGATGAAGTCGGTGCGGATAGCGCTGGAGACCTTCTGGTCCTCCAGTTCCTTGGAGGTGAGGGTTGCGGCGGCATCCGCCACCTCGTCATGGCCGCCCTGGATCGCCTCCAGCAGCTTTTCTGCCGCCTCGAAGCACAGGAAGGCGCCGCCGAGCATCAGCAGCGGCGGCAGCAGCCAGGGAGCAAAGGCGCTGAGCGCCAGCGCGGCCGGCAGCAGGAACAGCAATTTGTTGCGCAGCGATCCGCGCGCGATCTTCCAGATGATCGGCAGTTCGCGGTCGGGCGACAGGCCCATGACATAATTGGGTGTCACGGCAGTATCGTCGATGACGACGCCGGCGGCCTTCGTGCCGGCCTTGCCGGCAGCAGCGGCGACATCGTCCAGCGACGTGGCCGCCATCTTGGCGATACCGGCAACATCGTCGAGCAGCGCGATCAGACCCGAAGGCATGGTTAAATAATTCCCCTGTTGAAACGGATGGATATCATCCGTGCGCGCTTCTTAATGCGCGGGCAGGGTGGGGGCAATGGAGCGATGATTGCCGGTTCGTGACCGGGCGTCGGCGATATCAGTAATTGCCGGGCGGATCGCTGGCGGGAAAGGATTCGTCGGACTGTTCATCGACCATGTCCCAATCGCTGTCGTCCGCCTGCGGTCCGGCGTCGCGGACGATGCCGGACGAGCCGACCGGGCCGCGATCGTCCGGATCATCGGTGGCGGCACCATCATCCTTGCCGGCCCGTTCCTTCAGGCTCTTCCAGGCAACGGCGCCCAGGCCGGTCAGAAAGGCCAGCTTCAACAATCCCTTCATGGTGTCTCCTTCGGCCCACTGTGGAGATGGACCCACTTGGCGGCGTCCTGGTCGATAGCCTCGGGCGAGAGGCGAATTTCGCCCTCTTCGTCCGCGCTGCCGGCATGATCCTCGTCGGCGCCGGTCATGCCGGGCGGAAAGATGGTCCAGCGCTGTTGCAGGGCGGTATCGATCATCGCCTGCCAGGCGGTCACGTCGCCCGTCTCGCGCATGGCGGGATCGGGCTCCTTGAGCATCGCCAATATGCTGGCGGCATCCTCGACCCAATAGGGCCAGTTATGCGTCGCCCCGGCGGCGAGATGCCGGGCGAGGCGCTCAAGCAGGGTGCGTTGCTCCATGATGTCCGGAACGTTCATGGCGACTCTCCGTTCCTCATTTTCTAGCCATGCAACTTAATGGCAATCCTCGGGAAATGCCTCTCGGTATTTGAACCGATATGGGACGAAAAAAGGAGGCAGACATGCCCAGAGGCGACAAGGATCGTTACACTGGCAAGCAGAAGCGCAAGGCCGCGCATATCGCGCAAAGCTATGAAGAGCGTGGCGTTTCGCATGACGAGGCGGAGGCGCGGGCCTGGGCGACCGTGAACAAGGATTCGGGCGGGGGCAACCTGTCGGGATCGGGGCGGGGCAAGCCCGACAGCCATGCCGCCGAACGGCGCAAGGCGGCCGATCGATCGGCCGCGGCAAAGAAGGGGTGGGAAACCCGCCGCCGCCGGGCGCAGGGCTGAAATCAGGGCGAGAAGATATCGCCGTTGCTGAAATGGGCAGCGAGATGATTGATCCAGGCGCGGACAAGCGGCGGCAGCCCGGTGCGGGTGGTGAAGACGAGGTGGATGATCCCCTCCTGTGCCTGCCATTCCGGGAACGGCAGCGCCAGGGCGCCCGAGCGCGACGATCTGGACGTGGCCCTTGGGATAGAGCGTCAGGAAATCGGGCAATGGGGCGGTGACGGCGATGCGGCACTGCTCATGGACCGACAGGCCAAGCTCGGTGAGCGTTCGATCAGCCGCCCAAGGCAACAAAAAAGCCGCCCGGTGACGGGCGGCTTTCTCGTTTATCAGAGCGAAGAGGCTCAGGCTTCTTCGGCCGGGGCTTCTTCCGCCTCGACGGCGATTTCGCCCGGCTCGGCGTTCGGATCGTAATCCTCGGTGAAGCCGGCTTCGTCCTTCTCGAACAGGTCGGCCATCACGTCGACGCCCTGCGCCTGCAGTTCGGCTTCTTCCGGCGAGCGGGCAACGTTCACCGTGATGGTGACGGCCACTTCCGGGTGCAGCGCGACCTTGACGTCGAAGACGCCCAGGGTCTTGATCGGACGCTCCAGCACGACCATCGCCTTGGAGACGTTGGTCACGCCATCGGCGTGCAGCGCGTCGACGACGTCACGGACGGCGACCGAGCCGTACAGGTGGCCGGCGTTCGACGACTGGCGGATCAGGACGATCTGCTTGCCGTTGACGCCTTCGGCCGCCTTTTCGGCGTCCGAACGACGAGCGGCGTTGTCGGCTTCGATCTTCGCGCGGTTGGCTTCGAACACAGCCTTGTTGGCGGCGTTCGAACGAAGAGCCTTCTTGTTGGGCAGCAGGAAGTTACGAGCGTAACCATCCTTCACGGTGACGACGTCGCCGATCGCGCCCAGCTTTTCGATGCGCTCAAGGAGAATGATTTCCATGGGTCTTTCTCCCTTACTTCACGATGTAGGGCAGCAGGCCCAGGTGACGGGCGCGCTTGATGGCCTGGGCCAGCTCACGCTGCTTCTTGGCGGACACCGCGGTGATGCGGCTGGGGACGATCTTGCCGCGCTCGGACACGAAGCCCTGCAGCAGACGGACGTCCTTGTAATCGATCTTCGGCGCATCCTTGGCGGCGAAGGGGCAGCTCTTGCGGCGGCGGAAAAACGGGCGTGCCATGTTTCAGATCTCCTTATTCGGCAGCCGGGGCTTCTTCGCGCTCACGGCGCGGGCCACGGTCACCACGGGGGGCACGGTCGCCGCGTTCGGCGCGTTCCTGCTTGCGCATCATCACCGACGGACCGGCTTCCAGCTCTTCGACCTTGATGGTCATGTAGCGGATGATGTCTTCGTTGATCTGGGTCTGACGCTCCAGCTCGGCAATCACGTTGCCCGGTGCGTCGATGTTCAGCATGACGTAGTGCGCCTTGCGGTTCTTGGCGATCTTGTACGCGAGCGAACGCAGGCCCCAGGTCTCGACCTTGGTCACCTTGCCTTCATTTTCCTCGACGATCTTGGTGGCGGTTTCCGCCAGAGCGTCCACCTGCGCCTGTGCCAGATCCTGGCGCGCAAGGAACACATGCTCGTAAAGAGCCATGGGTATTGCCTCATCTGTTGGCCGATCGCTGACGCCCACCCCATGTGGAACGCCCCTCCGGCTGTCGTCTCAAGCATTCGAAATCGTCCGACGTCCGAATCCGGGGCCGAGCGAAGGCGCGCCTATGACGGAAAAGGGGGAGAAAGGCAAGCGGCATCGGTGCAGCCATGGGCGGCAGCGGCCCTGCTTGCAGTCAGGCTTCACCTGTCTCTATCCTGCCCTTCAGAAAAAGAGAAGGAGAGACGGATGGCGGTCGCGATCGCGGCACTGGCGCTGATCTTGCTGATGCTGGCGGCCTATCGCGGCATGAGCGTCATATTGATGGCGCCGTTGCTCGCCATGCTGGCGGTGTTCCTGACCGATCCGGCGGCAGTGCCCACCGCCTTTTCCGGCCTGTTCATGGACAAGGTCGCCACTTTCCTGAAACTCTATTTTCCGGTCTTCCTGCTGGGGGCGCTGTTCGGCAAGCTGGTCGAGATATCGGGCTTTTCCCGCGCGATCGTGACGGCGGTGATCGGTTTCGTCGGCGCGGGGCGGGCGATCCCGGCGATCATGATCGTGACGGCGCTGCTGACCTATGGCGGGGTCTCGGTCTTCGTGGCGGTGTTCGCCGTCTATCCCTTCGCCGCCGAGATGTTCCGCCGCGCCGATATTCCCAAGCGGCTGGTGCCCGCGACCATCGGCCTTGGCGCGCTGACCTTCACCATGGATGCGCTGCCCGGCACGCCGCAGATCCAGAATGTCATTCCGGCAAGCTTCTTTGGCACCACTGCCTGGGCGGCGCCGGTGCTGGGCGTGATCGGGTCGGTGGTGATCGCGGCGGCGGGCCTTGTCTATCTCAATTGGCGGCGCCGGGCGATGGCGGCCGCGGGGGAGGGCTATGGCGCGCCCGAAACGCTGGTCAACGAACCCGATCGGCAGGAAGAGGCGGCCACCGTCCACCCGCTGGTCGCCCTGCTGCCGCTGCTGGTAGTGGGGCTGGGCAATCTGGCGTTGACGCTGCTGATCCCGCGCATCACCGGCGGGGCGGAAGAGGTGAGCATTCGGCTGGCGGGGCTGCCCGATCCGGTGACAGCGAAAGTGACACAACAGGCGGCGCTGTGGGCGGTGGAGGGGGCGTTGCTGATGGGCATCGCCACCATCCTGCTGTTCGCTTTCCCGACCGTGGCGCGGCGCTTTGCGGAAGGGTCGAAGGCGGCGGTCGGCGGCGCCTTGCTGGCGGGGATGAACACGGCGGTCGAATATGGCTTTGGCGGGGTGATCGCGGCGCTGCCCGGCTTCCTGGTCGTCAAGGACGCGCTGAAGGCGGTGCCCAATCCGCTGATCAACGAAGCGATTACGGTGACGACGCTGGCCGGCATCACGGGATCGGCGTCGGGTGGGCTGTCGATCGCGCTGGCGGCGATGGCGGACCAGTTCGTGGCGGCGGGCGATGCGGCGGGTATACCGCGCGAAGTGCTGCACCGGGTCGCGTCGATGGCATCGGGGGGCATGGACAGCCTGCCGCATAATGGCGCGGTCATCACCCTGCTGGCGGTGACGGGCCTCACCCATCGCCAAGCCTATAAGGACATATTCGCGCTGACGCTCATCAAGACGATGACCGTCTTCGTCGTGATCGCGGTCTATTATCTGACCGGGCTGGTGTGAATGCGAAAGCGCCCCGGAGCGGTGGCTCCAAGGCGCTTTTCAGGAAGTGGGGCGCTTAGCGGATGGCGCCGGCGACGACCGCGCCGATGATCCCGCTGGTGAGGGCGACCAGCACTGCGTCATTGCCCGAGCGGACCCAGTGGTAACCGCGCGGCGGGGCCGACAGGCGATAGCCGCGATAATTGTCGACGACCCGATAGTTGGTCGCATAGCGGCGATCGAAGCGCTGGCCCTTGGCCCAGCGGCGGTCGTTGCGCACGACGGTCTTCTTCTGGACGACGGTGCGGTGCGGACCTTCCTTCACGACCCGGACGGTCTCGCGATGGGGCGCGGCCTGGGCCTGGGCGGTGACGATCGGGCTGGCGGCAACGGCGGTGGCGGTCAGGGCCAGGATGATCTTCTTGAACATGTCTTCACTCCTCTTGTTTCAATCGAGGGCGCCGCTTCCGGCGTCGAAGACAGAGATAGGCCGCGCTTGTCGCAAGCCTGTCCCAAGGGTGGGGCAGTTTTGTCGGAAATTGTATCAAAACCCGATTCAAGCTGAATATCGGTTCATAAATGGCGCTTTTTCAATGCCTTGTTCGACTCACAGCATCAGCGAGATGGCATTGCCGAAATTGTGCAGCAGGATCGGCAGCAGCAGGCTGCCGGTACGCAGGCGCAGCCAGACGGCCAGCAGCGAGGGGATGGTGGTAAGCGCCATCACGACCGGATCGAAGCTGAAATGGCCGTCCGAATAGCCGAACGCATGGGCGAGGCCGAACAGGCCGCAGGAGAGCAGGGCGCCCCAGCCCCAGTCGACGCCCAGGAAGCGGACCCGCCGGGTGAAGGCGCGATCGAGCGCGAAGAGCAGGATGCCGCGATAGAAAGGTTCTTCCTCCAGCCCCGGCATGGTGAGCTGGAAGGCGATTTCCTCCGCGCTGCTCGGATCGTCGGGGAAATAAAGGGCGAGCGCCGTGAAGAAGGCGCAATAGAGGAGGGCGACGGGCAGGGCAGCGGTCAGGCTGCCGCGCGCTTGCCGGAGGGTAAGGCCGACCCGCTTCCAGCCGAAGGCGGGCAGGGCGGCGATCAGCAGCGTGAGAGCAAGGGCCAGCAGCTTGCCCTGCCAGTTCCAGTCGGCGGCGGGGATGAGATCGGGGATATGGCGATAGGCACGGGTCAGCAGCGCGTCATTGGCGCCGACCAGGGCGGCGGCAACCAGCAGCCAGCCGGGCCGAAAGCCGCGCCGATCGATCAGGCCGATCGCGCCGCCTGCGGCCAGCAATAGCGCCAGCGTGCCGAGCAGGCCGATGACGCCGTTCATGCGCACCGCTCCGGCGCGCGGCGGCGGCTCAGTCGGCGGAGGCGGGCAGAGAGACGGGGGGCAGGGGCGTGGCGGTGACGGTCATGCGGGCGAGCAGGATGGGATGATCCTTGCCCTCCAGCAATTGCGCCGTTTGCGGTGCCTGCGCGTCGGCTAAGGGGGTGAGGCTGACCCCGAGCAGCAGAGCACTGCTGATGAGGCTGGCGGCGATCATCTTCATGGAGGCATTCCTTCCACGGCGCCGGAGCGGCGCCATGGAAGGAGGGATTAGGCAGAAGATGTCGCAGCATTATGCCGGATAACCGCCCTTTTGTCGGAAAATGTATCAGCCTATTCGTGCCGCAGCGCGTCGATCGGGTTGAGGCTGGCCGCCCGGCGGGCGGGGAAATAGCCGAACACCACGCCGATCGCCGCCGAAAAGAGGAAGGCGATCAGATTGACCTGCGGATCGAAAGTGAAGGGCACCTTCATCAGCGGCGCGATGCCGACCGATGCGATGAGCGCAATGACCAGGCCGATTAGGCCGCCCATGCACGACAGCACGATCGCCTCCACCAGAAACTGCATCAGCACTTCGCGCGCGACCGCGCCGATGGCGAGGCGGATGCCGATCTCGCGGGTGCGTTCGGTCACCGACACCAGCATGATGTTCATGATGCCGATGCCGCCGACCAGCAGAGATATGGCGGCCACCGCCGCGACGATCTGGGTCAGGATGGTAGTGGTGCCGGTCAGCGTGTCGCTGATCTGCTTGGTGTCGAAGACGTTGAAATTATCCTCCGCGCCAGCCTTGATCTTGCGGCGCTCGCGCATCAGCTGCTCCAGGCTGTCCTGCACGGTCGCGCTGTCATAGGCGTCGTCGACCGCGACCATGATCTGGCTGATGTCGCGATCGCCGGTGAAGCGGCGCTGGACAAACTTGATCGGCATGACGACGACATCGTCCTGGTCGCCAAAGCCGCCCTGGCCGCGGGTCGCAAGCACGCCCACCACCTGACAGCTGACGCCCTTGATCCGCATCCGCTTGCCGATCGGGTCATTGCCCTGGAACAGGTTGGTGCGCACCGTATTGCCGATGATGCAGACCGATTTGCCGGCCTCTTCCTCGTCCGGCATGAACAGCCGGCCTTCCGACACATTCCAGGACTGGACCTGCGAATAGGCGGAGGTCGTGCCATAGACAGTGGTCGACCAGTTATTGCCTTCATAGATGGCGGTGCCGCTCGACTGGACCACCGGCGCCACGGCGCGCACGCCGGTCAGCTGGTTCTCGATCGCGGTCAGGTCCGCTTCCTTGAAATTGGGCGGGCGCGGCCCGCCGCCGCCACGGCCAAAGCCCTGGCCGGGGCGCAGTTGCAGCACATTGGCGCCCAGCGAGCTGATCTGTTCGCGCACGGCGGCGGTCGCGCCATTGCCCAGCGTCACCATGGTGACGACGGCGGCAACGCCGATGATGATGCCGAGCGTCGTGAGGAAGCTGCGCATCTTGTGCCGGTTGATCGCCCGGAAGGCGAGGATGACGGTGGTGCCCAGCATCAGCCCACGGCTCCCTTCTGCGGTCCGCCCATGCCCTTTTCGATCCGCTCCACCAGCCCATCCTTGAAATGGACGATGGTATGGGCAAATTCGGCCATGTCGGGTTCGTGCGTTACCATCAGCACGGTGATGCCGCTATTCTGGTTGAGGTCGGTCAGCAATTCCATGATCTCCACCGACCGCTCCGAATCGAGATTGCCGGTCGGTTCGTCCGCCAGCAACACGTCGGGCTGGGTGACGATGGCGCGGGCGATCGCGACGCGCTGTTGCTGGCCGCCGGACAATTCGGCGGGCGTATGGTCCCACCAGTCCTTCAGGCCCACCTTGTCGAGCGCGGCCATGCCCATGTCATAGCGGGTCTTCTTGTCCTCGCCGCGATAGAGCAGGGGCAACTCGACATTTTCGAGCGCACTGGTGCGGGCGAGCAGGTTGAAGCCCTGGAAGACAAAGCCGAGATAGCGGCGGCGCAGCAGCGCGCGCTGATCGCGGTCCAGCGTCTCGACGTGGCGGCCCTTGAACAGGAACTGCCCGCCCGATGGCACGTCGAGGCAGCCCAATATGTTCATCGTGGTCGACTTGCCCGAGCCTGAAGGCCCCATGACGGCGACGAAATCACCCTGCTCGATGTCGAGGTCGATGCCCTTCAAGGCCTGAAAGGCGGTGGGGCCGCTGCCGAAGATCTTGGTGATCCCCCGCAGCGAGATGATGGGATCGGCGGCCATGGGATCAGGTTCCGCTCTGCCGGCCGGTGCCTCGGCTTTCCGCGCCGTTGCCGCCCTGGGGGGCGGCGGGCGTCGGGGCGACCGGGGCGGTCTGGGGCGCGGCGTCGCCCGAATTGCCCAGCGACTTGACGCTGGCGGGGCTGCCGTCGGCGGCGGGATTGCGCGGGCGGTCCTTCGTGTCGCCAGCGGCGGGGTCTGCCTTCTGGTCCTCGGCGGGCTGCTGCGCCCCAGCGGCGAGCTGGCCGGTGATGACCTTCATGCCGGGCTTCAGGTCGCCGCCGGTGATGACGGTGCGCGATCCGTCGCTGGCGCCGACGGTCACCTGGATCGCCTTGGGATCGCCCTTTTCGTCGAGGACATAGAGGGTCTGGCTGCTACCCGCGCCGAAATTGACCTGGCGGTTGGCACCGCTGCGGCGCATGCGGCCGGGGCCGGGCAGGACGCTGGTGATGCCGCCGCCCGATCCGGCGCCGCTGCTGGGCTTGAATCGGAGCGCGCTGTTGGGGACGAGCAGCACATCATGCAGTTCCTGGGTCACGATGTCGGCGGTCGCGGTCATGCCCGGACGCAGGGTTTCGTCCGCATTATCGACCGACAGCACGGCGGTATAGGCGACGACCGTGCCGGTCGAGCTGCTGGTTGTGCTGGTCGAGGACGAGGAAGACGAACTGCTGCTGGAGCTGTTCGATCCGACATTCACCCGCGTGACCTTTGCCGGGAAGGTGCGGCCGGGAAAGGCGTCGACGGCGAAATTGGCGGTCTGCCCTTCCTTGACCTGGCCGACATCGGCTTCGTCCACCGACACCTCGACCTCCATCTTGGTGAGATCCTCGGCGATGGTGAACAGCACCGGCGCATTGAGCGAGGCGGCGACGGTCTGGCCCGGCTCGATGTCGCGCGACAGCACCACGCCGGTGACCGGCGAGACGATCTGGGCGATCGACAGGTTGGTCTGGGCGGTCGACAGCTGGGCGCGCGAGACATTCACCTGCGCCTGGGCCGAACGAAGGTTGGCAAGCGCGCCATTATAGTCGGCGCGGGCCGAATCCAGCTCGGTCTTGGCCGGCACCTTGCCGCCGGAAAGCTGATAGACGTTGAGCTGGCGATCCAGTGTTGCCTTGGCCAGCGCGACCTGCGCCTGTGCCTGGGCGACACCGGCCTGGGAGGAGGCGACCTGGGCCTGCGTCTGGTTGATCGTGTCGACCAGGCGGCGGGTGTCCAGCTCGGCGAGCTTCTGCCCCTTGGTCACGCGATCATTGACGTCGACATAGACGGCGGTGATCTTGCCCGACTGTTCGGACCCCACATCGACCTGGTTGATCGGCTTGAGGTTGCCGGTCGCCGACACGCTGACCGTCAGGTCGCCCTGGCGCGCCTCGCGGGTCGCATAATTGGGCTTGTCATCGCCGGCAAAGCAGCGGGCGACAAGCAGGACGAGGATCAGCAGCACGACGCCGATGGCGCCGCGGATAAGCCATTTGCGATGCGGCTTTTCCGGCTTGGCGCCCAGAAAGTCGTTGAGATCCTGATCGGGGCTGGCGTCATTGCTCATGGGGGCGGTCATCCATATTCTGCCAGCCGCCACCCAGCGCATTATAGAGCTGGGCGATGGCCAGGATCTCGTCCGATTGGGCGCTGGCAAGGCTGTTGCGGGCGTTCAGCAACGTGGTTTCGCTGCTGGACAGGGTCTGGAAGTCGATCAGGCCGGACTGATACTGGCTGCGCGCCAGGATTGCGGCATTGTTCGACGCTTCGTAAGCGGTGGCGAACTCGATCTTGCGCCGGCGGGCGCTGTCGAGCGAGGCCATGCCATTTTCGACATCCTCCAGCGCGCCGAGGACGCTCTGCTTGTAGGCGGCGAAGGCGCCGTCGGTCGCCGCCTTCTGCGCGCGAACCTGCGAGGCGAGGCGGCCACCATCGAAGATGGTCTGGGCGACATTGGCAAAGACGCCGCCGGTGATGAGGTCGAACAAATCCTTGAAGGCGTTCGACGTGGTGCCGATGTTGCCGCTGATGCCGAGCGAGGGATAGAGCTGCGCTTGGGCGACGCCGATCCGTGCGGTGGCGGCGGCCAGCGCCCGTTCGGCGGACCGCACATCGGGCCGCTGGCGCAGCGTATCAGCCGGAATGCCGGTGGCGATGTCGGTTGCGGCGGTGGGGATCGGTGCCGGCGTTTCGAGCGCGCGGGTCGCGTCGCCCGGCGCCTGGCCGGTCAGCACGGCGATGCGGTTGAGGCTGCCCTTCAGGCTGGCTTCGAGCTGGGGGATGGTGGCGTTGGTCTGGGCGAGCTGGGCTCTGGCCTGCTGCTCGTCGAGCGAGGAGACCAGCCCGGCCTGCAACCGCCAGCGGGCGATGTCGTAATTGTCCTGCTGCACCTTCTGCGTCTCGCGGGCGATGCGCAGCTGTTCCTGTGATGCGCGCGCCTGGACATAGTTGGTGACCAGTTCGGAAATGATGGTCATCCGCACATTGGCGAGGTCATAGCCGGACGCGGCAAGATCGGCCCGCGCGGCTTCGGCCGATCGCGACAATTCGCCGAACAGGTCGATCTGCCAGCTGGCATTGGCGCCGGCCGAATAGCTGCTGGACCAGTTGCTGGCGCCGGTGGAGATGACGTTGCCGCTGTCGTCGACACGGGTGCCGCCGGCCTGGCTGCGGTAATTCTTGCCGCCGCTGGCCGATCCGTTCACCTGCGGCAGGAAGGCGGCATTGGCCTGGCGCAGGGATTCCCGCGCCTGCCGCAGCCGTGCCTGCGCCTGGACGATGTCCAGGTTGCCGGCGATCGCCTGATCGATCAGGCCGGTCAGCGTCGGATCGTTGAGCCGCGTCCACCAGGTGGCGAGGGTGGCGTCGTCCAGCGCGGCGCCGCTGCCCTGGCTATAGCCGGCAGGCACGCCCAGCGCGGCGGATTGCGGCGCGTGATAGTTCGGTCCCGCCGCGCAGGCGGACAGGGCAAGCACCGATCCCGTGAGCCATGCAATGCGATATCGCACCTTTTCCTTGCACTCCGTCGTCGTTAAAGGGGCCAGCAATATTCCCCCGGAGAGACAGGGGGCAGGTATGTCAGGTCGTTACGTGCCGAAAAGCAATGTACGCCTCAATGCCATATATGTCTCAAAGTGTAACGTGCGTGAATTCCCGTGTTTTTCCCAGGAAAGACACCAGTAGATCAGAGGATGGAAGATGAGGGCATTTCTTTTCCCGGGCCAGGGTAGCCAGTCGGTCGGCATGGGCAAGGCGCTGGCCGAGGCAAGCCCGGCGGCAAAGGAACTGTTCCAGGAAGTCGATGACGCCCTGTCGCAGCATCTGTTCCGCATCATGGTGGAAGGCCCCGAGAGCGACCTGACCCTGACCGAGAACGCCCAGCCGGCGATCATGGCCAACGCGCTCGCCACGCTGCGCGTGATGCAGAAGGAAGGCGGCTTCAGCCTGGCTGACAAGGGTGATTATGTCGCGGGCCACTCGCTGGGTGAATATAGCGCGCTCTGCGCGGTCGAGGCGTTCGACCTTGGCACCACCGCCCGCCTGCTCAAGCTGCGCGGTCAGGCGATGCAGGCCGCCGTGCCGGTGGGCGAGGGCGCGATGGCCGCGCTGTTGGGCGCCGACATCGAAAAGGCGCAGGCGCTGGCCGATGCCGCGGCCGAGGGCGAAGTCTGCACCGTCGCCAACGACAATGATCCCAGCCAGGTCGTCATTTCCGGCCACAAGGGCGCAATCGAGCGCGCGGTCGCGCTGGTCAAGGATTATGGCATCAAGCGCGGCGTGCTGCTGCCGGTGTCGGCGCCCTTCCACTGTCCGCTGATGCAGCCGGCCGCCGATGCTATGGCGGAAGCGCTGGCGAAAGCGACGATCAACGCGCCGCTGCTGCCGGTCTATGCCAATGTGCTGGCCGCGCCGATCAGCGACACGACCGACATTCGCGAGCGTCTGGTCGAGCAGGTCACCGGCCGCGTCCGCTGGCGCGAGTCGATCGGCGCGATGTGGGACGCGGGCGTCACCGATTTCGTCGAACTGGGCGGCAAGGTGCTTGGCCCGATGGTCAAGCGCATCGCGCCCGACGCCACCGTGCGCAGCGTGGTGACGATGGACGATATCGAGGCGGTGCTGGGCGCGCTGTGAGCGAGAGCCCGGTCCTTAGCCACCGCGACGGGGCCGTCCTGACGGTCACGCTGAACCTGCCCGACCGGCGCAACCCCATCTCCGATCCGGCGATGGTGGATGCGCTGTGCGACGTGTTCGAGGCGGCGGACCGGGACGCGAGCATCCATGTCGCGATCCTGACCGGGGCGGGCAGTGCCTTCTCCTCGGGCGGCGATCTCAACGCGATGCGGCCCGATGCCGGCGGGCTGCGCGCCAGCCTGCCGGCGCAGACGCGGCGCAATTATCGCGCGGGCATCCAGCGCCTGCCTCTGCTGTTCCAGGCGATCGAGCTGCCGGTGATCGCGGCGGTCAATGGCCCTGCGATCGGCGCGGGGCTGGACCTGGCCTGCATGTGCGACCTGCGCATCGCGGGGCAAGGCGCGCGCTTTGCCGAAAGCTTCGTGAAGCTTGGCCTCGTCTCCGGTGATGGCGGGGCCTGGTTGCTGCCGCGCATCATCGGCTTTTCCAAGGCGTCGCAACTCTCGCTGACCGGCGAGACGATCGACGCGGGCGAGGCACTGCGGATCGGGCTGGTCGGCGATGTGGTGCCCAACGCGGACCTTATGACGGTGGCGCGGGCGCAGGCTGATGCGATCGCCGCCAATCCGCCGCATGCGACGCGGATGACCAAACGGTTGCTGCGTGCGGCGCAGACGGCCGAACTTTCGCAAATTTTGGAAATGGCGGGCGCCATGCAGGCGCTGGCCCACGCGACCGCGGATCATGACGAGGCGATCACCGCCTTCTTCGACCGCCGGCCGCCACACTTCAAGGGAGACTAGAATGTTCGATCTGACGGGAATGACCGCGCTGGTGACTGGCGCTTCGGGGGGCATCGGTTCCTCCATCGCCAAGGCGCTGGCCGCGCAGGGCGCCACGCTGGCGCTGTCGGGCAGCAATGAGGAAAAGCTCAAGGCCTTTGCGGCCGAACTGGGCGGCGACCACAAGACCTTGGTTTGCAATCTGTCCGACCCGGCCGCCGTCGACGCGCTGGTGCCGCAGGCGGTGGAAGCGCTGGGCGGCAAGATCGACATCCTGGTCAACAATGCCGGCATCACCCGCGACAATTTGATCCTGCGCATGAAGGACGAGGAATGGTCGCAGGTGATCGCGGTCAATCTGGAAGCCGCCTTCCGCCTGTGCCGCGCCGCCGCCAAGCCGATGATGAAGGCGCGCTTTGGCCGCATCATCTCGATCACCTCGGTCGTGGGCGTCACCGGCAATCCGGGCCAGTCCAACTATTGCGCGTCGAAGGCCGGCATCATCGGCATGTCGAAGTCGCTGGGCCAGGAACTGGCGAGCCGCGGCATAACCGTGAACTGCGTGGCCCCCGGCTTCATCCGGTCGGCCATGACCGATGCGCTGAACGATGCGCAGAAGGGCACGATCCTGGCCAAGATCCCCGCTGGCGATCTGGGCGATGGCGACGATATCGGCGCAGCAGTCGCCTATCTGGCGAGCAAGGAAGCAGGCTATGTCAACGGCCAGACCCTGCACGTCAACGGCGGCATGGCGATGATCTGATCGATCGCCCGGTCAGGCGATCTTCGTCCGGCCGGGCAGACTATAAGCGAGCGCGCCGTCCAGCAGGATGGCGCGTCGCATCGCCAGCGCCAGCACCGCGATCGCGGCGATCAGGTTGACCGGCACATGGGTCCATTCCGACACGGCCCGGCCGAACAAAGGCGCCATCCAGGCATAGGCCAGCCAGCTTCGTTCCCAGCCAAGCACGCCGCGCTTGCCCATGTCGGCGGCGACGAAGGCGATCGCCATCCCCAGCAGCACATAGTCATAATCGAGCACATAGGGTGTGCAGAGCAGGGCGGCGCTGAGCGCAGCGGCGCCCCGCACTTCCATCGTCCCACGGCGGGCGACCAGCGCGGCGATGCCGATGGCGATGGCTGTCACCAGGCCCTGCACCACATAGGCGGCTGGAATGCTGCCGCCCCATTGGCGAATGGCGGCAAAGGGGCTTTGGATCTTTTCCCAGCCGGTGGCACCATTTTCGATGATGATATGCTGCGTCAGGGGCAGAGAATCGATGAACGCCTGCCACACCGGCCAGCCCCAGATCAGCAATGTCAGCAGGCACAGGCCGGCCGAGGTCAGACCGGCGGCCAGGTAGGCGCGGGCATTGCCGCGTGCGATGATTAGCACAGGGATCAGCACCGCAAATTGCGGTTTGTAGACGAGCGCGCCCAGCAGCATGCCGGCGATCCAAGGGCGTCGGTCGAGCAGGGCCATGCCACCACCCAGCAGGCCGGCGGTCATGAAGGCATTCTGGCCGTGGCCCAGGCACACCATTACCACAGGTGCGCCGAGTGCGATGAGCAGCGCGTCGCGTTGATCCGGCAGGACATGACGGATGACCATCAATGCTCCGCCAAGCGTCAATCCCTGCCACAGGATCAGGGCGGGGACGTAGGGGATTTGCGCCAGCAACGTGGCCAGGATCAGGAAGGGCGGGGGATAGTGCCAGCCATAGAAGGGGATGGCGGGATCATGATGGATCGCCTTCTGCACTTCATAATGGGCGGGCCAGTTCCATGCCTGCGCGGCCTGACCCTGATCGGCCATCCATCCCGCCGTCCAGACGTTGGAGAAGTCCGTGCCAAGCGGCCGGCCGAGCGAATCTACCGTGCCATGCGCCGTCGCGAACAGGTAGGCGAGGCCGATCAGCGTCGCAGCCAGCATCAGCCAGGCGGTCATTCGGACCCGTTCGGGGGTGATGAACTGGTCGGGGCACAGGCGGTCGATCATCGCTGTTGACTGGCACAAGCGGCTGAAATTTTGGTAAACAACCCGTTGTTTCCGGGTTTTTTCCGGCTTTTTATTGCCGAAACGCACCTGTCCCTCCATCTAGGGGCTTGGCGGCCTTCCCTCTTGCCTCTATCGGGGCTTGGCACTAGGGCAATGCCTTAACGGTTATTCAGAACCACCAACGATACCCAGTAAGAAGGACCACTCATGAGTGAGACCGCGGATCGCGTAAAGAAAATCGTCGTCGAGCATCTGGGCGTCGAAGCCGAGAAGGTGACCGAGGACGCCAGCTTCATCGACGATCTGGGCGCAGACAGCCTGGACATCGTTGAACTGGTGATGGCGTTCGAAGAAGAATTCGGCGTCGAAATCCCGGACGATGCGGCTGAGAAGATCGCCACCGTCAAGGACGCGATCGACTATATCGACAGCAAGGCCTAAGGGCTTCGCGGCCTGCCCTCAGTGGCGGGCCGCCCTCCTTGCACAAGGATTGGCTCCTCCTGTCCGGTGATCCCGGAGCTTGGGGAGCCTTTTCGTATCTGGCCTGCCGTTCACAAGTGCGTGTGGAACGCCTAGATGAGCGGCACGGAACCAAAAATTGGAATTTCGGAGCAAGCATATGCGTCGCGTCGTCGTAACCGGCCTTGGCATGGTAAGCCCGCTTGGCGGGGATGTCGAAACCACCTGGAAGAACATCATCGCGTCGAAATCCGGCGCGGCGACGATCACCCGCTTCGACGCCACCGATTACAAGTGCCGCATCGCCTGCGAAGTGAAGCCGGCGGATCATGAATATGGCTATGACGCCTCGCTGGACGTCGACCACAAGATCCAGCGCCAGGTCGATCCGTTCATCGTCTATGGCATTTCCGCCGCCAGCCAGGCGCTGCGCGACGCGGGCCTGGACAATATGTCGGAAGAAGAGCGCCTGCGCGCCGGCTGCTCGATCGGTTCGGGCATCGGCGGCCTGCCGGGCATCGAAAGCGAATCGCTGGTGCTGGCCAACAAGGGCCCCAACCGGGTTTCGCCGCACTTCGTCCATGGCCGCCTGATCAACCTGATCTCGGGCCAGGTCTCGATCAAATACGGACTGATGGGTCCGAACCATGCCGTCGTCACCGCCTGCTCGACCGGCGCCCACTCGATCGGCGACGCTGCGCGCATGATCGCGATGGACGATGCTGACGTGATGCTGGCGGGTGGCGCGGAAAGCGCGATCTGCCCGATCGGCATCGCCGGCTTCGCCCAGGCGCGTGCGCTGTCGACCGGCTTCAACGACACGCCGGAAAAGGCGTCGCGTCCCTATGACGTCAACCGTGACGGCTTCGTCATGGGCGAAGGCGCGGGCGTGGTCGTGCTGGAAGAATATGAGCGGGCCAAGGCGCGCGGCGCGAAAATCTATGCCGAAGTCATCGGCTATGGCCTGACCGGCGACGCCTATCATGTCACCGCGCCGCACCCGGAAGGCAATGGCGGTTTCCGTTCGATGCAGATGGCGCTCAAGCGCTCGGGCCTCAGCCTGGAAGATATCGACTATGTGAACGCGCATGGCACCTCGACCCCGCTGGGCGACGAACTGGAACTGGGCGCAGTCAAGCGTCTGTTCGGCGATCATCTGGGCAGCATGTCGATGTCGTCGACCAAGTCGGCGATCGGCCACCTGCTGGGCGGCGCGGGCGCGGTGGAGAGCATCTTCTGCATCCTCGCCATGCGCGACCAGATCGTGCCGCCGACGCTCAACCTCGACGAGCCGAGCGAAAGCTGCAAGGGCGTGGACCTGGTCCCGCACGTCGCCAAGGAACGCAAGGTGCGCGCGGTGCTGAACAACTCGTTCGGCTTCGGCGGCACCAACGCCTCGCTCATCATGAAGGCGATCTGATACGCCTGATCCTCCCCTGCAAAGGGGAGGGGGACCGTTCGCGAAGCGAATGGTGGAGGGGTGTCACGCCATCATGAAGGCGACACCCCTCCGTCAGGGCCTCGCCCTGCCACCTCCCCTTGTCAGGGGCGGATTTGTTAATTGCTGCGGATAGGGCAGTTGGGATGATGGCAAGACGATCCGGCGCAAATCCGGTGCGGCGACTGGGCTGCATCATCCTTCTGATCGGCCTGGCCGTTGTCGCCTTTGTCGGTTTCCGCTTCGTCCATGGCTGGACCGAGACGGGGCCGGCCACCCAGGATATCAGCATCGTCGTGCCGGAGGGATCGACCCTGTCCGATGCCGCGGTGCTGCTGAAATCGGCTGGCGCTGTGCGTTCGGCCGATGCCTTCCTGACCCGCGCGAAGGTCTTTGGCGGCGCCAAGCCAATCAAGGCCGGCGAGTTCGTGGTGCCCAAGGGCGCCAGCAACCGCGAGATATTGTCGATCCTGCAGGGCGGCAAGACGCTGACCCGGCTGGTCACCATCCCCGAAGGCATGCCGTCGATCCTGGTGCAGGAACGGCTGATGGCCAATGACGAGCTGACCGGCGATGTCGCGGTGCCGCAAGAGGGCAGCGTGCTGCCCGACAGCTATGCCTTCGACAAGGGCGAGCCGCGCGCCGCCGTGCTGAAGCGGATGCAGGCGGCGATGGACAAGGCGCTGGCGAAGCTCTGGGCCGAACGCGCGCCCAATACGATCGCCAAGTCGCCCCAGGAGGCGATCATCCTCGCCTCGATCGTCGAGAAGGAAACCGCGATCGCCAAGGAGCGGCCGATGGTCGCGGGCGTCTACAGCAACCGCCTGCGCAAGAACATGATGCTGCAGGCCGATCCGACGATCATCTATCCGATCACCAGGGGCAAGCCGCTCGGCCGCCGGATCAAGAAGTCCGAGATCGCCGACGTCAACGACTACAACACCTATGCGATGACCGGCCTGCCCAAGGGGCCGATCGCCAATCCGGGCCGGCTGTCGATCCTGGCGGTGCTCCACCCGGCGGAGACGAATGCGCTCTATTTCGTCGCGGACGGGAAGGGCGGCCATATCTTTGCCGACACCTATCAGCAGCATAATGAGAATGTGCGGAAGTGGTTCGAGATCCGCCGCGCGCGGGGCGAGCTGTAAAGCCCGGCTTGGCCGATATATAGCCGGGCTTGCCACATGGTCCGGCGCGCGCTAGGGATAGTCCAGCATCAAGAGTTGGGGCGACGCCCAACGCCAACCTGCCGTTCCGGGCAAGGTGGCACTCCCGATCCGGGAGGATGTGGCCGATCCGGCAACAAAGCGGACCTCAGCCACCGATCGTCGCCCCGCCAGGAAGGACTGACGAGACGTGCCGATCAAGATTGCCGATGACCTGCCCGCCCGCCGCACGCTGGAAGCCGAGGGCGTTGCCGTGATGGGCGAGGCGGATGCGGTGCGGCAGGATATCCGCCCGCTGCGGATCGCGCTGCTGAACCTGATGCCCAACAAGATCGATACCGAGACGCAGCTTGCGCGGCTGCTTGGCGCCTCGCCGTTGCAGGTGGAACTGACGCTGGTGCGGATCAGCGACCATGTGTCGCGCAACACCTCGGCCGATCATATGCAGTCCTTCTATCGCGCCTGGACCGATGTGCGCGACGAGCGGTTCGACGGCTTCCTGATCACCGGCGCGCCGGTCGAGCATCTGCCGTTCGAGGAGGTGAGCTACTGGCAGGAACTGCGCGCCATCTTCGACTGGACCCAGACCCATGTGCATCGTTCGCTCAGCATCTGCTGGGCGGCGCAGGCGGCGCTCCATCATTTCCACGGGGTCGAGAAACATGCGCTGGAGCGCAAGGCGTTCGGCGTGTTCCGCCATCGCAACCATGCCCCGGCCTCGCCCTATCTGCGGGGCTTTTCGGACGATTTCTCGATCCCGGTGTCGCGCTGGTCGGAAGTGCGGCGGGAATCGCTGCCGGTCGATCGCGGGCTGCAATTGCTGGCCGACAGCGCGGAGACCGGGCCTTGCCTGGTCCATGATCCGCGCCATGGCTTCCTGCACATGTTCAACCATGTCGAATATGACACGCGCACACTGGGCGACGAATATGCGCGCGACGGCGGCCGCCAGATGCCGGCCCATTATTTCCCCGACGACGACCCGACCCGCCCGCCGGAAAATCGCTGGCGCAGCCATGCCCATCTGCTGTTCGGCAACTGGATCAACGATCTCTACCAGACCGCGCCGTTCGACGTGGACATGATCGGCCAGGAGATATTGCAGAGCGCGGCCTGATCGGCGCCGATCAGCGCAGCAGGCCCTTGGCCGCCTGACTGCGGGCGTAGAGCCACTGGCCGATGCCGATCAGGATGATGACGGCCGGGAAGATCGCTGCGCCCGCGCCCTTCACCGCCAGCAGGTCGGTGCCAAGGAACGTGTGTCCGAACTGGACGATCACCGCGAGCAGCGACAGCAGGAACAGCGGCACCGCGACGCGGCGGCGCAGCAGCAGGGCGATCGCGCCCAGCGTGCCAGCGCCCACCGCCACCGCATAGACGGCCCAGGCCCAGCCGGGCATCTGGGCAAAGGCGCGGGCGGTGTCGGGATCGGTTTTGGCGAGTTCGCCGAGGTCGGCGCCATATTGCATGACGAAGGCAGCGACCCCCATCAGGTTCCATAGCAGCAGGATGACGGCGATGATGACGAAGGATGCCGGTGCGCGCATGATGCTTCCCCTCCTGGGCCGCGCCTGCTTGCCGGGCGCGGCATCTGTCATCATATAGCCTGTCCCGGCCGGGCGAAAGTCCGCCATCGCGTTGCAGGGAGGCGGTCCTGGCTGATCCGATCATTGTCACCGCGCTGCTGGGCGCCGCCGATTTCGCCTGGGCGGATGGCTTGCGCCGCGCCCATTTTCCGCCCGAACGCAATCAGGTGCCGGCGCATGTCACCCTGTTCCATCATCTGCCGCCTTCGCTGCTGCCGGAACTCAGGATGCGGATGAAACAGATATGCGCCGGCCCGGCGCCACGGGCGCGGCTGGGCGATGTGCTGCTGTTGGGGCAGGGGGTGGCCTACCGCATCGACAGTCCCGATCTGGCGGCGTTGCGTGGCGAATTGGCGGACGCCTTCACAGGCCTGCTGACGCCGCAGGACCAGGCCGGCTTTCGCCCGCATCTGACCGTGCAGAACAAGGTGGAGCCCAGGGTCGCGCGGGCGCTGGCCGACCGATTGCGCGCCGATTTCCATCCCCGTCCGCTGGCGATCGCGGGCCTGGCCGCCTGGCACTATCGCGGCGGACCATGGGAACTGGCAAGCGAGACCCGGTTTCGCGGGTAGGGGATTTGGGTGGTTTGCGGACAGTCTGCCAATGCGGCACAATGCGAAAAAGCAGCCATTCCCGGATAAGGATTTAGTGTGCTTCCTACGTTCAATCAGGGCCGAGCTGCGGTTAGGCGAGCAACATTCTTTGCCACTATCATTTTTGCGTTATCGACAGTCATGCTGTTGCTGGCGCTATGCTCACGATTTGGCCCCTTAGTCATCCGTTCGGCGATCCAACCGATAACAATGACAATGGGACTTCAAGACGGCGATGAAAGCCTAATGGTGCTTTCTTTTATCGCTACGGTCAGTGCATCCCTAACGGTCGTTGGTCGGGCGGTGGTTAGCATTTTCACGGAACGGTGATTATTGTCTGCTTTCGGCGAAACGCCCAGCACCGATTTCCGGCAACAATTGGTCGTCAGCCGTCAAAACCCGATATCGTCATTGCTTCGCTACGCTTGCAATGGCGGGGTTCGCTCGCTTCCCGCCCGTCTTTCCTACTCGGCATTTTTCTGGTCCACCCTGTGGGATGGAATTGGCCGCTCCTATTGCCCCGATATCGACCTTGCTGCAGCGTCCTGCCGCAACAAGTCTGTCGCATCATGGTCGCCTGATCGTCGCTTCGCTGGCGCGTCGGTGTCGCTTCACAGGCGCGCGATTGTCGCGCTGCCGTCGCTTACCGATGACCCTATGCCGGGAAAATGGCGCAAAACGGGGCGACGACACTGTGAACTTCGTAGGAAAATCCGACTGTCGCGTCGTCGCCGACCGGTCAGGCGAGGCCCACTTCCTTGAGCGGAATGCCGGCATCGGCCAGTTGCGCCGGGTCGAGATGGGCGCCCGACAGCACATGGGCGCGGCCCTGGACATAGTCCTTGACCGCATTGACGCAATCGAGCGCGATCAGCTTGCCGCCCTTCAAATAGACGACCGAGAAGCTGCGGGTGGCGGGATCGCCGCGCAGCACGGTCTGGTCGAAGCCGGTCGAGAGGCCCACCGTCTGGAGCTTGAGATCATATTGGTTCGACCAGAACCAGGGCACGGCGTCATAGGCCTCTTCCTTGCCGAGGATATGGGCCACGGCGGTCTTGGCCTGGTCATTGGCGTTCTGGACGGATTCGAGGCGCATCTGCGCGCCGCCGGCAAAGCGGTTGGCATGGGATGCACAATCGCCCACGGCATAGATATCGGGCAGCGAGGTTCGGCAATATTCGTCGACATCGACGCCATTGCCGCCGGCCGCGCCGGCCGCGATCAGCGGGCCGGTTTCGGGCACGATGCCGATGCCTACGATCACCATGTCGGTTTCGATCCGCTCGCCATCCTGCATCAGCACCGCGGTGGCCCGGCCATCCTCGACCGCGATACAGTCCATCTTCGCGCCGGTGCGCAGATCGACGCCATGGGCGCGATGCTCCGCCTCGTAGAAGCGCGAGAGATCCTCACCCGCGACGCGGGCCAGCACCCGGTCGAGCGCTTCGAGCAGGACGACGGTCTTGCCGAATTTGGAGAGGACGGCGGCCGCCTCCAGCCCGATATAGCCGCCGCCGATGATGGTGACATGGTTCACGCTGTCGATCTTCGCCATCATCGCGTCGACATCGTCGCGGCGGCGCACGGCATGGACATTGGCGGCTTCAGCGCCGCTGCAGGTCAGCATCCGGGGGCTGCCGCCGGTACACCAGATCAGCTTGTCATAGCCGATTTCCGCCTCGCCGACGGTGACGAACTTGCCGACCGGATCGACGCTCTTGACCCGCTTGCCCAGCAACATGTCGATCTTGCGCTCGTCCCAGAAGGCGGCGGGGCGGATCAGGATACGGTCGAAGCTCTTGTCGCCGGCGAAATATTCCTTGGACAAAGGCGGGCGCTCATAGGGCGGATCCTTCTCGTCGCCGATCATGCCGACCGAGCCTTCGAAACCGTGCTGCCGCAGCGAGATCGCCGCCTGCGCGCCGGCATGGCCGGCCCCCACGATCAGAACGTCATAATAGCTCATCCGCCCGCTCATCCTCTTTTATCCGGGGCTTTGCTTGGCGGCATTTGGCGATGCTGGCAAGCGCCGATGTGGCGGGGCGGGCAAGCGATGCCCGCCAACCATCGTCGGGGCGGTGCGCGCCGGTCAGGACATGGTCAGAACGCCTTCATAGGCACGGTCTTCCAGCGCCTTGCCGGCGCCCATGGCGACGCACATCAGGGGCGTGTCGGCGATCCGCACGGGCAGGCCGGTGGCTTCGGACAACGCCTCATCCAGCCGGCGCAGCAGCGCGCCGCCGCCGGTCAGGGTGATGCCCTCGTCGATGATGTCCGACGAGAGTTCGGGCGCGGTCTGTTCCAGCGCAGTCATCACCGCCATCACGATCTGACCGACCGGTTCGGACAGGGCGTCGCAGATTTCCGCTTCGCTGATGGTCATTTCGGCCGGGCGACCATTTACCAGGTCGCGGCCCTTGACGATGATCCGCTCGCCCTCGCCATCGGGCGGGGTGGCGCAGCCGATCGCGCATTTGACCCGTTCGGCGGTGGCTTCGCCGATCATCAGATTATGGACGCGGCGGATGTGCGAGGCGATCGCGTCGTCCAGCTTGTCGCCGCCGACGCGCGCCGAATTGCTGTAGGCGATGCCGTTGAGCGACAGCACGGCCACTTCGGTCGTGCCGCCGCCGATATCGACCACCATCGCGCCGCGCGGTTCGGTGACGGGCAGGCCGGCGCCGATCGCCGCGGCCATCGGCTCCTCGATCAACTGCACCCGCGCCGCGCCGGCGTTGGAAGCCGCATCGCGCAGCGCCCGGCGCTCGACCATGGTGGAGCCGGTCGGCACGCAGATCACCACATCATAGCGGCGGCCGAAACGCCCGCCATCCTGCGCCTTTTCGACGAAATGCTTGATCATCTGTTCGGCCACGTCGATGTCGGCGATCACGCCGTCGCGCAGCGGGCGGATCGCCTGGATATTGGCCGGGGTCTTGCCCATCATCAGCTTGGCTTCATTGCCCACCACCTTGACCTTGCGGATGCCACGAATGGTCTCGATCGCGATGACGGAGGGTTCGTTCAGCACGATGCCGCGGTCGCGGGCGTGGATGACGGTATTCACGGTGCCAAGATCGATCGCCATGTCGCAGGCGGTCGAGGAGAAGAAGCGGGGCATTTTCATGGGAAAGCGGCGATCTGCAAAGATTGTGAAACAATGGCTCCCTGTGCCGCCGCCCGGCGGCGATCAGAAGGGCGCTGCGCCAGTCCGTCCGTTTCCCGCGTCTGGCCGAGGCTGAAGGGACGGAAAAGCGCGATAAAGGGCGGTTCAGGCGGTCTTGCGGATCAGGCGGCGCCCCAGCAGCACGCCGACGATGCCGAGCAGGAACAGGGTCCAGCCCGGCGCTTCGGGCACCGGCGTGCCGCCCGAGCTGCTGCCGGTCGGCGGATCGATCGGCGGGGTATAGCCGCCCGTATAGGTGCCCAGATGCATCTCGCCATTCTGGGTCAGGTTGCCGAACACGGCCGATCCCTGGATATAGTTGGCGGTGGTCGCATCGGCCCAGGGCGCGAGCAGCGATCCGCCCCAGCTATTGGTGAGGTCGAGCGACTGGGCGTCGCCGAAATTCCAGATCACATGTTCGCCAAGATTGGCGGTGCCGCCCAGGAAATTGTCGTTGAGGCTGACCGCGCTGCCGCTGACATTGACGATCGCGGTGTCGGCGCCGTTCAGGTTGAAGGCGATCTCGCCCACCTTGTCGAGATCGGCGGCGCTGATCGAGAAGACGGCCAGGCCGTTGGCGTCGGGGCTGGCGTTGAAGGTTGCGCGATTGCCGCTGATCACCATGTCGCTGTTGGCGGCCAGGCCCGACAGGTTGGTCGACAATTGCTTCATGCTGCCGGCCAGTACCGTGCCCTGCGTCGCCAGGCTGGATGCGAAGCCGGGGTCCGACGTGGCCAGGCCGGACTGGACGCTATTCTGGTTGATATTGGTGTTGCTGATGGTGCCGCCGACCTTCACCGTCTGGGCCGCGCCATTGAGGTTGAAGCCGCTTTCGACATTACCGCCGACCAGCGCGCCCGACCCGTTGTTCAAATTCTTGATGCCGCCGGTGACATTGCCGACCACGGTGAGGCCCGCCTGTCCGGTCGTGGACGTGGCGGGGGTGCTGATCTGGTAGCTGGAGGATGTGCCGGTGAGGTCGCCGCCAACGAAGGTGCGGCCCTCCACTTCGGAAGAGGAACTGAGGTCGCCCAGCACGATCAGATTCCATTCGCGCAGCGCGTCGGTGCCGGTTACGGGTGAGGCATGAGCGGGGGCGGCAGCCAGCAGCGCCAGCGACGCCGAAACCATGAAACCGGTCTTTTTCATAATAGATAACGCCAAGTCTTCGCATGTCGTCACAATGGATTGCGTGACGCGTGGCGAAGTCCCCCCCTTCCGCTCTCTGGATTGTCGGCCCCGACTCCGACGCCGGAGCGCCAAGGACAGGGTGGGGGCGCCATAGTCCTGTCGGACCAGTGCGGCAATATTTTATTAACTATTGCACGAAGAGCGTGGCAGCTCGTCTTGGCGAGGGAAGGTGCGGACTTTTCAGGCCAGGGTCAGGTAAAGTTCCGCCTCGATCAGCCACTCGCTGCCAATCTGCCGCCATTTGGCGGTGTAGGCGCCCGAGGCGATGAGGATGCCGGACGATGCGGCGGCGCCCTGCCACTGGCCATGTTCGAAGGCGATCGGTTCGACGGGCGAGACGAGGATCGTGTCGGGCGTGCGGGTGTAGATGCTGCGATCGGGCGCGGCAAATTCGCGCTTCCAGGCCATCAGCTGCGCCTTGCGCCCGGCGATGACGCCGCTGTCGGTGCCGGTCACCATCACCACATCCTGCGCCAGGATCGGCCCGATGGCGGCCAGGTCGGCATCGGCGAGCGCCCGGTTGAAGCTGGCGCGGCGCAGGCGGATGGCAAGATCGGCGGTGGCGGTCATGGCGCTTCCCTTAGCAGGCGGCGCTGCCGTCGCCATGCCCGTCAGGCAAAAAAAGAACGCCCGCAGCGGGCTGCGGGCGTTCCGTTCGCCAGACCGGGCCATGTCGAGGAGGGCATGGCCGGCCCGGCGGGGAGAGGGGGGTTAGAGCTTGTAGCCCAGGGTCAGCACCCAGGAGCGGCCTTCGCCCGGATTGGCCCAGCCATTGTTACGGATGCTGGTATAATATTTTTCGTTGGTGAAGTTCTGGACGTTGAGCTGCGCCGTTAGCTTCTCGTCGAAGGTGTAGGACAGCATCGCCCGGTGAACGAGATAATCGTCCGAGTGATAGATCGGGACGATCGTCGTGCTGCCGGCCACCAGCGGCGTGACCAGGGCACGATTGTTGAGCGCGAAGCTGCCCTGGTAGGTCAGGCCATAGCCCAGTTGCAGCCCGAAGGGCAGGGTATAGGTGGTGAACAGGCTGCCCGAATGCTTGGGCGTATTGGTCATGTCCTGACCCTTCTGCACATCGGGGATCAGAACATTGTTGCCGCACGGGTTGGACGTAGCCGATCCGATCCCGGATGCAGTGCCCGTCCACGGGCTCGCAAGGCATGCATTGGACACGCTCTGGATGACCTTGCTTTCGAGATAGGTGTAGTTTGCGAAGATCGTCCAGGCTTCGGTGATGTTGCCGCTGGCGCCCAGGGTGACACCGTTCACGCGGTTGCGGCCATCATTGACGGGCAGCGTGCCGACAAACGGATCATTGCTGGTGACGCGATAATTTTTGCGCTCGTTGCGGAACAGGGCGGCGGTCAACTGAAGGCCGCCATCGAACAGGTCGATCTTGCCGCCGATCTCGTAATTGACTGCTTGTTCCGGATTGGCGTCGCAGGCGTCGTTGGAGCCGTTGGTTCCGGTGATGATCAGGCCGCAGCCCGATCGCACCGTGGTGGCCGTCGGCGTCTTGCTGTTGGAATAGGCGACATAGAGGCTGGCATTGTCGGCCGGCTTGTAGACCAGGCCGATGCGGTAGGAGAAGAGATCGTCGCTCGCATTCTGCTGCGGGCCGGTGGTGTAGGCGCCCCCGGTGGCGAGGGTCGCGATCGTGTCGGAGCGGAAGCGGGCGCGGTTATGCTCCCAGCGGACGCCGCCATTCAGTTCGAGCCCATCGACGATCTTGGCCGCAGCAAAGGCATAGGTCGCGATGTTGAACAGGTCGCCCATCTGGTGGCCGGACCGGATCTTGTTGACCGGGCCGGTATAGATGCCGTTCGGATCGCTGATGCTGATCGGATCGAGCGTGGGGTTCGGCGTGGCGCCGTTGGCGTTGCGCAGGACGTTGCCATTGTCCAGCGTGTAATCTTCCTGCAGCATAGAGGTGCCGATGACCAGCGTATGGCCGCCCGGAATGTTGAAGGTCAGGTCGAGCTGATTGTAGAGCGTCTGGTTGACCGAGTCCCGGAAGCCGCCACGCGGGCCGCTGGGATAATACATGCCCGGCACCTGGCCGGCGGCGCAGGCCGCACCGGTCGGCAGTGTGCCGTTGGCGAGGCAATAGGCGCCCTGTGGCGGGTTGACGACCAGATTTTGCTCGACGCGCTGCCAGCGCGACAGGTTGCGGACCGACAGCAGGTCGCTGAAACGATGGTCGAAGATCGCCGTCGCCTGGTCGATCGTCTGATCCTGCTTGTCGAGATTCTTGTAGCCATAATAGCCGCTATAGGGCACGCCGGGCAGTGGCCCGTCATAGATCGCATTCTTGTAATAGGGGATGCCGTAAAGCGGCGTATTCTCGTCTTCCTGATGGGTGTAGAGCAGGGTCAGCGAGGTCGGCCCTTCCACGCCCAGCTTGACCGAGGGGGCCACGCCCCAGCGCTTGTAGCTGTCGACATCGCGCCGGGCGACGTCATTTTCATGATACATGGCGTTGAGGCGCACGGCGATTTGCTCGTTGACGCGGACATTGCTGTCGATGGTCGCGCGATAATAATCGGACGTGCCGATGCCGCCCTGCACCAGCGTTTCGCTGTCGGCCTTGGGGCGCTTGGTCACCAGGTTGATGTTGCCGCCGATCGCGCCCGAACCACCATAGACGGAGTTGGCGCCGTTGGTGACCTCGATCTGCTCCAGGTTGAACGGGTCGGTGCGGCTATATTGGGCGCTGTCGCGCACGCCATCGATGCTGATGTCGGTGTTGGCGCTCTGGCCACGCAGGTTGATGCTGTCGCCATAGCCGCCGCCGCCTTCGCCCGCGCCGAAGGTGATGCCCGGAACGGTGGACAGCACGTCGCGCAGGGTGAGGAGGTTCTGCTTCTGGATGGTCTGGTTGCCGATCACCGTGATGGTCTGCGGCGTGTCGAGCAGGGGGCGAACATATTTGGGCGATTCGGGCTTTTCCACCTTGATGGAACTGTCGTCGATCGCCGTGTCGGTGACCGTGACGCCACCCAGTGCCTGGCCCTGGCCATTATCCTGCGCGTGTGCGCCGGATGCGAAGGCCATTGCGCCGACGCAGCTCAGTGCAAGGAAGGATGGAGTGTTTCCATATTTCGCCATTGTTTCAGAACCCCTTTCGATTGTTGCAGGGGCTGCTATTGCGACCTATTCGCATTGTCAATGCTATTGCGAGTGGATATCTGTTCGACGATGCTTTTTTGCTAAATGATGTAAAAGTCGCACAGTCGGAAAAGTGGCTAAATGGCCAACATATGGATCATAACGGCCCATCAGCGGCGCGTGCCTGTCAGTGGCACCCGAAGGCATTGCTTTATCGCGTGCGATGTCGCTTCATACGCGGTCGAATGCGCACAAGGCGGCCAAAACCTGCCGATTTTGGCGGTCGGCCTCGAAATGGGCGAGGGCAGGGTCGCGATCGGCGATCGCGTCGATGATGCGCAGACGACCGTGGCGCCATATGCCGAGGTCGAACATGTCGGCCCCGGTGCCGTCGCGCTCCACATCGCGCGCGCTCCCCAGCGCGACACGGGTCAACAGCTCGAACAGGGGCTGGCTGACCATTTTGAACAATATGTCCTGCAGCCGGCCTTCCAACTGGCCGAGCCCGTCCATGCTATCGCATGCATCGATCTGACTGCGCAGATCGAGTAATTCCCTGTGAAGGGCCTGGTCGTCGCATCGCGCGGCAGCGGCGCAGAGCCGGTTGAACAACAGCGAGGTGATGTCGAGTATCTCGCGCCAGGAACCCGGTTCGCCGCACAGATAGGCGCCCAGCATCCGTTCCAGATCGGCCATTTGCGGTCGCCGGCCATAATAGCCGCCGCCTGGCCCGCGCCGGACCTCCAGCAAGCCCTCATGCTCCAGGATGCGTGCTGCCTGCTGGACCGTGACGATGCCGACCTCCAACTCGCGGGCAAGGGTTTGCAGCGAACCAATCTGCTCGCCGGCCGGTGCAGCGAGGATGCGCCGGCGCAGGGCGTCGGCGGTATGGCGGACGATCTGCCGCTTGCCGGCCGCCGGTTCGGTCAGGTCATTTTGCTGCATGAGGCTCATATGAGTTAATATGCATGTTGATAGAAATTTCGCAAGGGCGATACTGAATGAGATCGCCTTGATGATCTAATAATATGCACATTAATATCGATCCCAAGAGACGCCGCTCGGTTCTGGAGCGGTGCCGCTGCGCTTGCCGCGCCGGAAGGAGAGAGCCATGGCATTCAGGGATCCCGTGATCGACGCATTGCCGCGTCACCCCGTCATTATCGGCGGACAGCGCGAAGTGCCGAACGGCCCGGCGCGCCACGTCCATGTCTATCCCGGCACCGGCAAGGTGACGCAGGAACTGGCCCTGGCGGACGCCGAGGATGTCGACCGGGCCACCGCCGCCGCGCGCAAGGCTTTCCCCGCATGGCGCGCGATGCCGGGCGACAAGAGGCGCGACCTGATGTTCCGCATCGCCGCGCTGCTGGAGGCGAAGTCGGCGGATTTCGCGCCCAGCCTGATCGCCGAAAATGGATCGGTGGCGATGGTGGCGCCCTATATGGGTTATGATGCCGCCCAGAAATTCCGCTATTTCGGCGGCTGGTGCGACAAGCTGCACGGGCGCACCATTCCGATGTGGGGCGCGCCGGCCCATGATTATGTCAGCTATGATCCCTATGGCGTGATCGGCATCATCGTGCCGTGGAACGGGCCGCTTTTCGCCGCGACCATGGTGCTGGCGCCGGTGCTGGCAGCGGGCAATTGCGTGGTCATCAAGGCGCCCGAACTTGCCCCCTACAGCGTCATGCAACTGGTCGAACTGCTGCATGAGGCGGGCCTGCCCGATGGCGTCGTCAATCTGGTCACGGGCGGCGCCGATGTCGGGGCGGCGATGGTCAGCCATCCCGGCATCGACAAGATCGAGTTCATCGGATCGGGCGCGACCGCGCGTCAGGTGCTGGCCAATGCGGCCCAGTCGCTCAAGCCCGTCGGCCTGGAACTGGGCGGCAAGTCGGCCGTGGTCGTGTTCGATGATGCCGACCTGATGCTCGCGGCGAAGAAGGGGCTGACCGGGGCGATTTCCTCCAATGGGCAGGGGTGCATCAATGGCACGCGCCTGCTTGTCCAGCGCGGCATTTACGACCGCTATCTCGACCTGATCGGGGCGATGGCGGGCCATGTCCAGTCAGGCGACCCGTTCGATCCCGCAACGGTGCTGGGTCCGGTGATCAGCCAGAATGCGCTCGACCGGATCAGCGGCATGGTGGCGCGCGGCGTCGCCGATGGCGGCCGCATCATCGCGGGCGGCCAGCGGCTGGGCGGGGATTTTTCCGATGGCTTCTTCCTGCCGGTGACGATCCTGGCGGACGTGCCCGACCAGTGCGAGATCGCCCAGAATGAGGTGTTCGGGCCGGTGCTGGTCGTGACGCCGTTCGAGGATGAGGAGGAGGCGATCGCGCTCGCCAACGGCACCGACTATGGCCTGGGTGCCTATGTCCACACCCAGAATTTGCGCTGCGCCCATCATATGGCGCGCGAGCTGCAGGCGGGCATGATCCATGTGAACGGTTCGGGTGAGGCGATGCAGCCCAATTGCCCGTTCGGCGGCTTCAAGCAGAGCGGGCATGGCCGGCTGGGCGGGGTCGAGGGGCTGCATGAGTTCCTCCAGCCCAAGAATGTCTGGATGAGCATGGCCGCGCCGGAGGGTGGGCAATGAGCCTGTGTGATCCCGCAGCGCGCAGCGCTCTCGGCAGCGGGCTTCAGACGGAACTGACGGGGCGGGATGATCCCGCGCCGCAATCACCGGTGGCGGAGAGCTGGCGCGATTTCATCTATGCCGAAATCTGGTCTCGTCCGGGGCTCGATCGACGCGCGCGCTTCCTGATCGCGCTGGCTTCGGCGGCCGGCGCCGATGCGCCCGCCGACCGGCTGGACGGCTATGTCCGTGGGGCACTGGCGACCGGCGCGCTGACCCAGGCCGAATTGCGCGAGGCGGCGCTGCATGTCGCGGTCTATTCCGGCTGGGATAAAGGGGGCGCGATCGATGCTGCGATCGATCGGGTCGAAGCGGAGCAGGGGCTGGCGCCGGTTCTGCTGGCACCGATCCGGGCCGAACCCTGGGATGCGCAGCAGCGCATGGAGCAGGGCTTTGCTGAATTTCGTGCGGTGATGACTTTTGACGGCCCGCGCGTCGGCAATGGCCTCCCCTATCTGCAGGATGGCATATTGAACTTCGTGTTCGGCGAAATGTGGTGCCGGCCAGGCATCGATCAGCGGTCGCGCCGCTTCCTCACGCTGGTGGGCGTCGCAGATTCCGCGGCCACCGTGCCGATCGCCAGCCATTTCCACGCAGCCATGGCGAGCGGCAATTGCACCGCCGCCGAACTCAACGAATTCGTCCTCCAATATGCGGTCCATGCCGGCTGGCCCAAGGCGTCGGTGATCCAGGGCGTGGTGCTGGAAATGGCCGGGAAGGTCGCCAAGGGCCTGGCCTGGAACGCGCGGGAGGAAGGGCGATGAGCATCGCGATCGACATGCGCGGCAAGGTGGCGTTGGTGACTGGCGCGGCTTCAGGCCTTGGCCGCGCGACGGCGGTGAAACTGGCACAGGCCGGCGCCGGGCTGTGTTTGGTAGACGTCAATGCACAAGGGTTGGCCGAAACGCTGAGCCTGCTTGCTGAGGGCGAGCATCAGACGGCGGTTGTCGATCTGGCCGATCCTGACGCTTGCCGTGCCACCGTCGATGCGGCTGTCGCCCATTTCAGCCAGCTCGATGCGCTGTGCAATGTCGCTGGCCTCATCTATCTCGCCAATTCGCCCGACATGCCCCGGCTGCTTTGGGACAAGACGCTGGCGGTCAACCTTACCGCGCCCTTCCTGCTGTCACAGGCGGCAATCCCGCATCTGCTGAAGGTCAATGGCGCGATCGTGAATGTCGTCTCTTCGGCCGCGTTCATCGGCGAGGCCTATGCCGCCGCCTATTGCGCGTCGAAAGCCGGCCTTCTCAACCTCACCAAGGCCATGGCGATGGAGTATCAGAAGCAGCCGATCCGCATCAACGCCGTTGCGCCCGGTGGCATGATGACCAATATCGCCACCAATTTCCGGCCGCCCGCAGGTTGCGACTTCGAATTGCTCAAGCGTTTTTCCGGGATGCGCGGCACGGTCGAGGTCGATGATGTCGCCGACATGGTCGCGCTGCTCGCCTCGCCGGCCGGGCGTGGCTTCCACGGCAATTGCATCTCGATCGATGCCGGGATCACCGCAGGATGAGCGGGATGGAACGGATCGGCTTCATCGGCCTGGGTAGCCAGGGTGGTCCCATGGCTGAACGGATCGCTGCCGCTGGCTATCCGCTCATGCTCTGGGCCCGCCGTGCGGATGCGCTGGCGCCCTTCCTCGAAAAGGGCGCCACGGCAGCGCCGGACATCGCGACTTTGGGGGCGACCTGCGATCATGTCGGCATCTGCGTCGTCGATGACGCCGGCGTGGCCGAGATCGTCGGGCAATTGCTGCCGGCGATGCGACCGGGCAGCCGGATCGTCATCCATTCGACGATATTGCCCGACCAATGCGTCGCATTGGCCGAACGCTGCGGGGAACGCGGCATTGCCTTCCTCGATGCGCCGGTCAGTGGCGGTGGCCCGGCCGCGGCGGCCGGCACCTTGACCCTGATGTGTGGCGGTGCGGTCGATGTCTTCAAGGCGGCCCGGCCGGTGCTGGAAAGCTTTGGCGGCCTGATCGTGCGAATGGGTGATGTCGGCGCGGGGCAGCGCGCCAAGATCGTCAACAATGCGCTGATGGCGGCCAATATGGGTCTGGCCCACGCCGCGATGGAGGCGGGCAGGGCGCTGGATCTGGATGGCACGGCCCTGCGCGACCTCATCAAGGCGAGCAGCGGCCGCAGCTTCGGTTTCGAGGTTTATGCCCGCCTGCCGACGCCCGGCGCCTTTGCCCATGGCGCGCCGCTGCTGCGCAAGGATGTCGGTCTGCTGATGGCCAGCCTGCCTGATGATGCCAGTGCCGAAGCCTTGTCCCGCGCCGCCACGCCCCTTCTCTCCGCCGCCTGCGGCGACTGACTTTTCAGGAGACCGATCCATGTCCTTCACTCTCGACCAGTTCCGCCTCGACGATAAAGTCGCGATCGTCACGGGCGCCGGCGGACGCGGCAATTCCATCGGCCGGGCCTATGCACTGGGGCTGGCGGCGGCCGGTGCCGCCATCGTCGTTGCTGACCTCAATGGGGAAGGCGCCCAGGCGGTGGCTGACGAGATCATCGCCAGCGGCAGCCGCGCCATTGCCGTCAAGGTCGATGTGGCTGATGAGGCATCAACGCTGGCCATGGCGACGGCGGCCAGTGATGCCTTTGGCGGCGTCGACATCCTCATCAACAATGCCGCGCTGATGGTCGATATCAGCTACGACAATATCGAAGCCGTCAGCCTCGACGCCTGGAACCGGGCCTTTGCGGTCAATCTCAATGGTGCGCTGCTCTGTGCCCGCGCGGTGATCCCTTCGATGCGGGCGCGTGGTGGCGGACGGATCATCAACCAGACGTCGGGCGGGGCATTTCCAGCGACGGGCCTCTACGGCATTTCCAAGCTGGCGCTGGTGGGCCTCACGACGACGCTCGCAAAGCAACTGGGCAAGGACAATATCACCAGCAACGCGATCGCGCCGGGCAATGTCACGTCGGATGCCGGCAAGATGCTGGTGCCCGACGATTCCCCGTTCATCCAGTTCCTGCAGATGAGCTGTGCCCTGCGCCCGCGCGGCGAGCCGGATGAACTGGTCGGCACGGCCCTGCTGCTCTGTTCGGATGCGGGGCGCTGGATTACAGGCCAGACGATCCATGTCGATGGCGGATGGGTGTTGCGCCCTTGAACGGGGGCGGGGCGTCATGGCACAAATCGCGATCAGGCCATGATGTCCGTTGCCGGATCGGCGTCCGCGATTCCCGTTCGCAAGATTATCGGCATTTTACCGTAATCGCCGAATAATCTGCGTATTATTTCCAAAATCGTCAAATGTTACGAAACACATTCGGCCGCCCCCTTGATACCGTTTCCTCCAGAAAAGAACAGAAATGTGGCGAGGAAAACAAATAAAAACAGGGGGTTTTTATGTTGTCATCTCACAAGGGTCGCCTTTTCAAGCTGTTGCAGGCCGGCAGTGCATTATCCTGCATGGTCGCCATGGCTGGCGGCGTCGCACAGGCCCAGGAACAGGATCAGGGCGAAATCGTCGTCACCGCGCTCAAGCGCAACACCCGCGTTCAGGACACGCCGATCGCCATCACCGCAGTCACCGGCGCCAGCCTGGAAGCGGCCGGCACCAGCAGCTTTACCGAACTGACCCGCGATACGCCCAGCCTGCGCATCGTCGATGGCGGCCCCGGCAATCGCCGCGTCATCCTGCGCGGTGTCACGGCGGCCGGCGAACCCACGGTCGGCGTCTATTATGACGAAGCGCCCGTATCCGGATCGGTCGGCACCACCAGCGATGCTGCCGGCGCCACGCCCGATTTCCGCATCTTCGACGTGGAGCGCGCCGAAGTGCTGCGCGGCCCCCAGGGCACGCTCTACGGTTCCGGTTCGATGGGCGGCACGCTGCGCATCATCTTCAACAAGCCCAAGACCGACAAGATTGAGGCGGCCTTTGCCAGCACCATGTCGGCGGTCGAGGGCGGATCGATGGGCGCGTCCTTCGACGGGATGCTGAACGTCCCGCTGATCGAGGACAAGCTGGCCATCCGCATCGTCGGCAACGCCACCCAGGTCGCGGGCTATGTCGACAACAGCTATTATGGCTACAAGAATATCAACGATCCCTACACCTATGGCGGCCGCATCATGCTGCGCTTCACGCCGACCGAGGCGCTGACGCTGGACTTGAGCGCCAATTACGAGAAGGCTGCCGGTGAATCGCCGCGCTGGTATGCCGAAACCGGCAAGCGCTGGACCACCGACGCGCGATCGGAATCGGGCAATTACGACACCAACCGCATCTATAATGCGACGCTCAACTATGATTTCGGCCCGGTCGTGCTGACCGCCATCACCACTTACACCGACCGCGACCGCATCGTCGTCGGCGATGTCAGCGATACGTTCAACGGCCGCGACACCGCCGCCCGCTGCCAGACCTATCGCGGCAATGGCGCGGCCTGCTCCGCCGACGTGCTGGCCGATTATCTGTCCGACACCCGCGCCTTGCTGTCGTCCAGCCTGTACCAGCCGCAATCGGTCAAGAACTGGCTCAACGAAATCCGCCTGAGTTCGACCGGGGATGGCCCGCTCAACTGGACCGTCGGCCTGTTCAGCGAAGATCGCAAGACGGTGGTGCGCTCGACCCTGCTCAAGGCCGACCCGGACACCGGCTTCCTCTACGATCCCGATGATATCGCCAATCTCGCCTATGATCGCACCATCAACGACAAGCTGAAGCAGAAGGCGGTCTTCGCCGAAATCTCCTACAAGCTGTTCGACAAGCTGACGCTGACCGCTGGCGCGCGCTATTATGATTACAAGAAAACGGTCGGCGGTCGGATCGACATGGGCCAGGAACATTATGCCTCGGTGGTGACACCTTATACCGAAGCCAAGTCGTCCGAGGACGGCGTCCTTACCAAGTTCAACATCTCCTATCAGGCGACCCCCGATGTGATGATCTATGCCCAGGCGGCACAGGGCTTCCGGCCGGGCGGCGTCAACCAGGTGATCGGCCTGTCGGCGGCGCTGGCCGCCTACACATCGGACAGCCTGTGGAACTATGAACTGGGCTTCAAGAGCAAGATCCTGCCGCGCACCTATCTCAACATGGCGACCTACCAGATCGACTGGAGCAACATGCAGGTGTCGGCCCGTACGGCGGGTACCGGCTCGGTCTTCGGCCTCATCTCCAACGTCGGCGCGGCCCGCATTCGCGGCGTCGAGGCGGAATTTTCGACCGAGATTGCCGGCATCAGCTTCAGCGCCAACGGTTCCTACACCGATGCCAAGCTGACCGAGGATCAGGTCAGCACCATCGTCGTGGCATCGGGTCGCAAGGGCGACCGGATCGCCAATGTGCCGAAATGGAATTTCGGCGGATCGGCCGAATATAAGCATATGCTGACAGATGCGATGGATGCCGTCATCCGCACCGATGTCACCTATAATGGCAGTTCCTACAGCACGATCAGCCCGACCGACACCTATCGGCGCCGGCTGGACGATTATACGCTGACCAACCTGCGCCTGGGCGTGCAGGCCAGCGACAACAACTGGGGCGCCCATTTCTTCGTGAACAATCTGTTCAATGAACTGGCGGTGGTCAGCTCCAGCTCCAGCAGCAACACTGGCGGCAAGACGGTGGTGTTTACTGCGCCGCCGCGCACCTACGGCATCAACCTCACCAAGAAGTTCTGATCGCCTGGCACGGGGGCGGCCTGTCGGTCGCCTCCCTTTTCGGGGGCCTTATGGCGGCCCCATGATCGACACAGGGGGATGATATGTTCAAGCGACACATGTGTTTCGCCGGCCTTTCACTGCTCGCACTAGTTGCCGGAGGGGCGATCGCCCAGCCCGCCAAGGCGCCGGTGGAAGCGGTCAAGCCCCGCGCCGGCGCCAATCCCGCACCGGCGCGCGCTGCCGGCGAAGGCGCCGGCCCGTTCCGCAAGATGGTGATCCGCGGCGTCACGCTGATCGACGGCAGCGGCGCGCCGCCGCGCGGACCGGTCGACATCGTCATCGAAAATGACGTCATCGCCGACATATTGCCGGCCGGCACGCCGGGCCTGCCGTTCAAGGCGGGGCGTGCGCCGACCGACGCCGATTATGAACTGGACGCGACCGGCATGTTCGTGACGCCCGGCTTCATCGACATGCATGTCCATGGCTCGACCGACGACAAGGCGCCGGACCTGTCCTATTCCTACAAGCTGTGGCTGGCCCATGGCGTCACCACGGTGCGCGGCGTCGACCTTGCGCCGATGGAAGTGTCCCTGAGCGAACGGGCGCGCTCCGCCCGTAACGAGATCGTCGCGCCCCGCATCTTCGCCTATCAGCGTCCTGGCCAGGGCAAGGGCTGGACCGGTGGCCGCACCAATACGCCCGAAAAGGCCCGCGCCTGGGTGCAATGGGCGGCCAAGCAGGGGATCGACGGCATCAAGCTGCTGGACGATCCGGACCAGCCGCCCGAAGTGATGGCCGCCATCATGGACGAGGCGAAGAAGCTGAAGCTGGGCACCACGGCGCATCTGTCCCAGATCGGCGTGGGGCGCATGAATGCCGAACAGGCGGGCGACGCAGGCCTGGGCACCGTCACCCATTTCTACGGCCATTTCGAATCCCTGCTGAAGAATGGCCCGGTCCAGAACTGGCCGGTCGACTATAATTATGCCGACGAGCAGGACCGGTTCGGCAATGTCGCCAATCTGGCGGAAGAAAGCGTCGAGCCGGGATCGGATCGCTGGTGGGCCTATCTGGAGCATCAGAAGGCCAATCATGTCACCTTCGATCCGACCATGACCATCTATGCCGCCGGCCGCGACCTGATGCTGGCGCGCAATGCCGACTGGCACGACAAATATACCATGCCGCAGCTGTGGAATTTCTACATGTCCTCGCGCGAGAACCACGGCTCTTATTTCTATGACTGGACCACCGCGATCGAGGTGAAGTGGCGGAATTTCTACCACAAATATATGCGCCTGATTAACGACTACAAGAATATCGGCGGGCGCGTGACCACGGGCTCGGACTCCGGCTTCATCTTCAAGCCCTATGGCTTTGGCTATGTCCAGGAACTGGAGCTGCTGCAGGAAGCCGGCTTCAATCCGTCGCAGGTGATCCAGTCGGCGACGCTGAACGGCGCGCTGACGCTCTATGATCCCAGGGGCGAAGTGCCACCGATCGGCACGGTCCGCGTCGGCAAGCTGGCGGACCTCGTCATCCTCAAGGAAAATCCGCTGCAGAATTTCAAGACGCTCTACGGCACCGGCACGCTGCGTCTGAATGAACAGACCCAGCGGCTCGAACGGGTGGGCGGCGTCAGCTACACGGTCAAGGACGGCATCGTCTATGACGCGAAGAAATTGCTGGCGGATGTCGCGGACATGGTCGTTGCCGAAAAGCGGCGCATGGGCATGCCGGAACAGGGGCTGCCTCACCCGTGACGGGATGGGGCATCATATATTCAACAGGGACGGGAAAAGAATGAAGAAGAAGATGCTGATCCGGTCGGGCCTTGCTGCGCTCGCCCTCATGACGGTCGCCAGCGCCTCCCAGGCGCATGATCCGGACGAATGGTATGTCGGCGGCGCGGCCGGCATCGTCAACGGCAAGAAGCCGACCTTCGTGCCCGCGCCGGCGCGCGGCAGCGCTGACAATGTCGGCCCCTTCCGCAAGCTGGTGATCCGTGGCGCGACCTTGATCGACGGCACCGGCGCACCGCCGCGCGGCCCCTATGACATCGTGGTGGAAGGCAACAAGATCACCGCCATCACCCAGGCCGGCTGGCCCGGCCTGCCGCAGGCGAAGGGGCGTGCGCCGACCGACGCCGATTATGAGATCGACGCGACCGACATGTATGTGATGCCCGGCTTCAACGACATGCATGTCCACACCCCCGCCAGCGACAAGGCGCCGGACATGAGCTATGCCTACAAGCTGTGGCTGGCCCATGGCGTGACTACCGTGCGCGGCGTGCCGCTGGCCGATCCGGTCGTGGCCAGTTCGGAAAAGAACCGCTCCGCCGCCAACGAGATCGCGGCGCCGCGCATCTTCAACTATCAGACATTGGGCGCCGGCTGGGACGGCGGGCCGATCGACAGCCCGGACAAGGCGCGCGCCTGGGTCAAATGGGCTGCCGCGCACAATATCGACGGCATCAAATTCTTCAACCGGCCCGAGGAAACGCCACAGATCATCGCCGCCGCCATTGACGAGGCGCACAAGAACAAGATGGGCACCACGGCCCATCTGTCACAGACCGGCGTCGCCAATTTCAACGCCTATGACGCGGCCGAGGCGGGACTGGATACCGTCACCCATTATTATGGTCATTTCGAATCCCTGCTGAAGGACGGGACGATCCAGCGCTTTCCGTCCGGCTATGACTATAACAACGAACAGCATCGCTTCGGCGAGGTGGCGGAAATCTGGAACCAGACGGTCGAGCCGGAATCCGAACGCTGGTGGGATTATCTGAAGCATCAGAAGGAGAAGCATGTCACCTTCGACCCGACGATGAACATCTATGCCGCATCCCGCGACCTGATGCGGGCGCGCAATGCCGACTGGCAGAATCTCTACACCACGCCGCAGCTCTGGGCCTATTTCCAGTCGACGCGCGACAATCACGGTTCCTATTTCTACGACTGGGGCACCGAGAACGAGTTTGCGTGGAAGAAATTCTACAACAATTATTTCAAGCTGGTGAACGACTATAAGAATATTGGCGGCCGGGTGACGGTCGGCACCGATTCCGGCTTCATCTATAAGGTCTATGGCTTCGCCTATATCGAGGAGTTGGAACTGCTGCGCGAAGCCGGCTTCTCGCCGCTGGAGATCATGCGCTCGGCCACCATGTGGGGTTCGCAGACCCTCTATGAGCCCAAGGGCATGGCGCCACCGACCGGCGTGCTGCGCGTCGGCATGCTGGCCGACATGGTCATCACCAGGGAAAACCCGCTGGCCAATCTCAAGACGCTCTATGGCACCGGTCATTCGCGTCTGAACCCGGAAACCAACAAGCAGGAAATGGTCGGCGGCGTCAGCTACACGATCAAGGACGGCATCGTCTATGATGCCAAGAAGCTGCTGGCCGAAGTGGCCGAGATGGTGAAGGCGGAAAAGGCCCGCACCGGCCAGGCTGGCGCCGGCCCGGCCAATCCCAACGCCATGTAATGGATCGAAAGCGGCGCTCTGGGGAAGGGCGCCGCTTTCATGTCATAGCGGCAGCGCCGTCGTCGACTTGACCTCTTCCAGCACCGCATAGGTCCGCGTCTCGCGCACACCCGGCATGTCGACCAATTCCTCGGCCAGGAATTTCCGATAGGCGGCCATGTCCTTCATCCGGACCTTGATCAGATAGTCGAAGCCGCCGGCCACCATATGGCATTCCAATATGTCCCGCTGCCGCCGCGTCGCTTCGGCAAACTGGCGGAAGATGTCGCCGGTGGTGCGGTTGAGCAGCACTTCGATGAAGATCAGCAGCGGCCGCTGGTTGAGGTGCGGGTCGAGCAGCGCGACATAGGAAGAGATATAGCCATTGTCCCGCAGCTTGCGCGTCCGGTCGAAACAGGCCGATGGCGAGAGATTGCAATGCTTGGCCAGATCCTGGTTGGTTATGCGACCATCGGTCTGAAGCTTGTTCAATATCTTCCGGTCAGTTTCGTCCAGGTTCATCGAAACCCCCAAAACGCTAGCAGTTGGCCAAACCTCAACGATATCTGTGCAAGTCGCGGAAAATGCTGGGCTGCGATCCCATGGGCTCATGCCGGGGATAACGTATCGCTGTGGGAAACCCTCAGCGGCATCGCACGTCCCTCGCAGGATTAGCGCCCAACTTGCCAGCGAGGCAGGAGTGTACTAAATGGTACACAATGTCGCAGCCGTCAGGGCTGGGCGACTCGATCGGCCTGTGGACCCGTGGGCACCGCTCTCCGACGACCATAAGAGATGAAGGAGGTGCCGCGTGTCAGGCACGAAAATGCACGGCCAGCCGCTTGTTCGCGGTTGGCTGCTTCTGTTGGGGGCGGTGATCCTTGCCGCTGGCCTCTTTTTCGCCATTGGCGGCGGCAAGCTCGTCAGCCTGGGCGGCAGTCCCTATTTCCTGATCGCCGGCATCGCGCTGGTCCTCGCGGGCGGCCTCATTGCCCTGCGCAAGACCAGCGGCGGCCTGCTTTTCGGCGCTACCTTCCTGCTGACCATTTGCTGGGCGTTGTGGGAGGTTGGCTTCAGCTTCTGGCCACTGATCTCACGCCTGCTGGCGATGGGTGTCGGCGCGACCGTCGTTGCGCTCTCCTATCCGCTGCTGCGGCGCGGTGACGGTTCGTCGCCAGCCTGGCGGCCTGCATTGCTGATGGCGGCGCTGGTCGGCCTCGGTTCGGCGGCCGGTGCGGCCGGCATGTTCATGGTCCATCCGACCGTGCCCTTTGCCGGGCAGGTGGCTTCGCTGGTGCCGGTCGATCCGGCGCGCGAGCAGAAGGACTGGACCGCCTATGGCAACACGCCGGGCGGCAGCCGCTTCGTTGCGCTCGACCAGATCACCCGCGACAATGTGAACAAGCTCAAGGTCGCCTGGACCTATCGCACCGGCGACGTCGCCCAGAGCGACGGCAATGGCGCCGAGGATCAGAATACCCCGCTGCAGGTCGGCAACACCCTTTTCATCTGCACCCCGCATAATAATGTCATCGCCCTTGACGCCGATACCGGGCGCGAGAAGTGGAAGACGCTGATCAATGCCAAGGCCTCGGTCTGGATGCGCTGCCGGGGCCTGGCCTATTTCGACGCCCATGCGCCGATCCAGCAGCCGAGCCTGCCGGGCGCAACGCCGGTGACGGCAGCGACCGTGCCGGCCGGCGCCGCCTGCCAGCGTCGCATCCTGATGAACACCATCAATGCCGAACTGATTGCGCTCGATGCCGACACTGGCAAATTCTGCCCTGATTTCGGCACCAATGGCCGGGTCGACCTGAAGGCCGGCCTGGGCAATGCGCCCGATCCCCAATATCAGCTGACCTCCGCGCCGACGCTGGCGGGCACGACCGTCGTGGTCGGCGGCCGTGTCGCCGATAATGTGCAGGTCGACATGCCGGGCGGCGTGATGCGCGGCTTCGACGTCATAACGGGCAAGCTGCGCTGGGCCTTCGATCCGGGCAATCCGGCGATCACCGGCGCGCCGGCGGCAGGCAAGACCTATGCCCGGTCGACCCCCAATGTCTGGGCGGCCATGTCCTATGATCCGGCGTCCAACACCGTGTTCATGCCGGTGGGCAGCGCTTCGGTCGATCTCTACGGCGTGACCCGCAGCGCGCTCGATCATAAATATGGCGCGTCGATGCTGGCGCTCGACGCCACCACCGGCCGCGAAAAATGGCATTTCCAGACGGTCCATAACGATCTGTGGGACTTCGACCTGCCGATGCAGCCGAGCTTCGTCGACTTCCACGTCGATGCCGCGCACAAGGTGCCGGCGCTGGTTTTCGGCACCAAGGCAGGGCAGGTCTATGTGCTCGATCGCGCCACCGGCAAGCCACTCACCGACGTAAAGGAAGTGCCGGTCAAGCCGGCAAATATTCCGGGCGAGCCCTATTCGCCGACCCAGCCCAGGTCGCTCGGCATGCCGCAGATCGGCGTCGGCCCGCTGACCGAGGCGGACATGTGGGGCGCCACTCCGTTCGACCAGCTGCTCTGCCGTATCGCCTTCAAGGGCATGCGCTATGAGGGGCTCTACACCGCGCCGGGCACCGACAAGTCGCTGAGCTTCCCCGGATCGCTGGGTGGCATGAACTGGGGCGGCATCTCGACCGATCCGACCAGCGGCACCATCTTCGTCAACGACATGCGCCTTGGCCTGTGGGTTCAGATGTTCCCGCAGACGGCGGCGCAGAAGGGCCAGTCGGGTAGCGCGGGCGAGGCGGTCAATACCGGCATGGGCAGCGTCCCGCTGAAGGGCACGCCCTATTCGGTGGTGAAGGACCGCTTCCTGTCGGCGCTGGGCATTCCCTGCCAGGCGCCGCCCTATGGCACGCTGACCGCGATCGATCTCAAGAGCCGAGCCATCAAGTGGCAGGTGCCGGTGGGCACCGTGCGCGACACCGGGCCGATGGGTATCCGCATGGGCCTACCGATCCCGATCGGCATGCCGACGCTGGGCGGTACGCTGGCGACGCAGGGCGGCCTGGTCTTCATCGCCGGCACGCAGGACTTCTATCTGCGCGCCTTCAACGCGGCGACCGGTGCGGAAGTGTGGAAGGCCCGCCTGCCGGTCGGCAGCCAGGGCGGCCCGATGAGCTATAAGTCGCCCAAGAGCGGCAAGCAATATGTGGTCGTGACGGCAGGCGGCGCGCGCCAGTCGCCCGACCGGGGCGATTATGTGATCGCCTACACGCTGCGCTGAACCATGGGCGGGGCGGCCCGGCGCCGCTCCGCCTGCCTTTCGTCATCTTTCATGTCACCGCGCGCAGATGCGCCGCGCGGAAGGGAGGGGCTTTGGCCCAACATCTTCACCTCCATGCCCGCCTGATCCTGGCGGCATTGCTGACCCTGCTGCCGGCTGCGGGCGCCCATGCGCAGGACGTTGCCTCGGAAAAGTCGGTGACGGCCCCGCGCGAGACGCTGACCGGCGACTGGGGCGGGCTGCGCACGCGGCTGAAGCAGGCGGGCGTCACCGTGCGCGCGGACTATGTCGGCGAAGCCTTTGCCGCGGTCGATGGCGGCCAGCAGCGGGGCAGCGCCTATACCCAGCAATTGCGGGCCAGCCTCGATTTCGACATGGATCGGATCGTCGGCCTGTCCGGCGGCATCGTGCATGTCACCATCAACGACCGGCGCGGCGTCGGCCTCTCCTCCGACATCGTCGGCAATCGCCTGCCGATCCAGGAGGCGGCCGGCGGCAATTATACCCGTCTGTCGGAACTCAGCTATGAGCAGAATATCGACAATGGCCGGCTCAACCTGCGCCTGGGCTATTTCGCCATGGGCAATGATCTGGGCGGGATGATCCTGGGCTGCAATTTCGTCAATGCGGCCTTCTGTGCCCATCCGCTGTCGGAATCGGGCAATAGCGGCTGGTATAATTATCCCAATGCCCGCTGGGGCGCGGCGGTGCGTTATCGCATCCGGCCGGATCTGGCGCTGCGCACCGGCGTCTATCAGGTCAATCCGCGCCTCAACGATCCCGCCAATGCCTTCCGTCCCTTTGCCGGCGGCACGACCGGCGTATTGCTGCCGCTGGAGCTGGAATATGATCCCGGCATCGCGCCGGGCAGTCATGTGCTGCCGGGCCATTACAAGATCGGCGCCTATTATGACACGTCACGCGCCGCCCGGCGCGGCGAGCAGGGCATGCTGCGGGGCCGATACGGCGTCTATGCGCTGGCCGACCAGATGATCCTGCGCGAAGGGACGGGCAATCGCGGCCTTTCCATCTTCGGCCAGTTCACCGCCAATCCGGAGGCGTCGGCCCAGATTACCCACTGGTATGCCGCCGGGCTGGTCAAGACCGGCACCTTTGCCGGCCGGGACGCCGACAGCATCTCGATCGGCATCGTCCATGCGCAGGTCAATCCACGCCTGCGCCGCGCCGAGGCCGATGCGCAGGATATTCCCGGCGGCTATGCCGCGCTGCCGGTGGGCGAGACCGCGATCGAGATGAGCTATGGCATCCAGTTGCGGCGCTGGCTCAGCATCCGGCCGGACGTCCAATATATTCTCGATCCCGGCGCCTTTTCCTACCGCCGCACCAATGACGCGCTGGCGCTGGGCGGCCAGGTCAAGATGCAGTTCTGATCCGTCCCATGGTCTCGGCCCAGCCTTCAGGCGTCTGCCCGGCAATAGCGCAGCACATTGTCGATCACCTGCGCGCGCCGCCGCTCGGCCGCCGCTTCGCTGGTCATGTCGACGCCGAAGATCGCGTGGAAACTGTGGCGGTTGGACACGAAGTAGAAGGCGAGGGCGCTGATCGTCATGTGCAAATCGACGGCGTCCAGCCCGGCGCGGAAGCTGCCATCGGCAATGCCGCGATCGATCAGCGCCTGGGTCTTGGGCAGGACGATCTCATTATGCCCTTGCGAAATCTCGCCGACATGCGGGCCGCCCCGGATATTCTCGTCCATCACCAGCCGCACCAGTTCGGGATGGTTGAAATGATAGTCGAAGGTGAGGGCGGTCAGCCGCTCCAGCGCGGCGAGCGGCGGCAGGTCGCCCAGTTCGGCCTCAAGCTCGGCCGATCTGATACCGCGATAGGCTTCGGTCAGGACCGCGCGATAGAGCCCGTCCTTGCTGCCGAAATGATAATAGATCATTCGCTTGGACGTCGCGGTCGCCGCCGCAATCTCGTCCACCCGCGCGCCAGCATAGCCTTTTTCCGCGAAATGCCGGGTAGCGATCGCGACGATGTCGCGCCGGTTGCGTTCGGTGAAATTCTGCTTGTCCACGCCTCGCTTTGCGATGCCGGGCGGCCTATTGCAATGCACAACCGGCGCGCCGGATCGCGATCCGCCGGTCTGTCGATCGAGGAGGAATGCGCTTGATCCCCGACAAGAAGACCCAGATCGTCATCGTCGGGGGCGGCGCCGCCGGCCTCGAACTCGCGCGCAAGCTCGGCGCCCGCTATGGCCGCAAGCGGCATGACATCATCCTGATCGATCGCAACCGCACCCATATCTGGAAGCCGCTGCTGCACGAGGTCGCGACCGGATCGCTCGACGCCAGCCTGGACGAGGTCGGCTATCGCAGCCACTGCCATCGCTGGGGCTATCGCTATCTCTATGGCACCTTGCAGGGCATCGATCGGGCCGCGCGGCGGGTCCATGTCGCCCCGGTGTTCGATCCCAAGGGGCGCGAGGTGGTGAGCGCCCATTCGGTGCGCTACGACTATCTGGTGCTGGCCTATGGATCGGTCACCAATGATTTCGGGACGCCGGGCGTCGCCGACAATTGCCTGTTCCTCGACAGCCGGGCCCAGGCCGACAGCTTTCGCGATCAGTTGCTCGACCATTGCCTGCGCGTGTCGCGCGCCATGTCGGCCGATCCCGCGTCGGATGCGCGGGTGCGGATCGCGATCGTCGGCGGTGGCGCCACCGGGGTCGAACTGGCCGCCGAACTCTATAATGCCGCCGATGCGCTGGGCTATTATGGGCTGGAGGTGTTCGATCGCCAGCGGCTCGACGTCACCCTGCTGGAGGCCGGGCCGCGCATCCTGCCGGCCTTGCCCGACCGACTGGCCGACGCCGCGCGCGAGGAACTGGAGGTGCTGGGTGTCAAGGTGCGCGCTGGCGTCGCCGTCACCGCCTCCACGCCTGAGGGGATGGAGACGAAGGATGGTGGCTTCGTCCCCGCCGATCTTCAGGTCTGGGCCGCCGGGGTCAAGGCGGCGGCGATCCGCGATGGCCTGGATGGGCTGGAACTGTCCCGCGCCGGCCAGGTGATCGTGCGGCCGACGCTACAGAGCCTGGCCGACGACCGCGTCTTCGCGATGGGCGATTGCGCCTCCTACACGCCACAGGGCGCCGATCGGCCGATCCCGCCGCGCGCGCAGGCCGCGCATCAGATGGCGGACACGGTGTTCGCCAATCTCGGCCGACTGATGGCCGACCGCCCGCTCAAGAGCTTCGTCTACAAGGATCATGGCTCGCTGGTGTCGCTCAGCCGCTATTCGACGGTCGGATCATTGATGGGCAAGCTGGTCGGCGGGCGCATGGCGGTGGAGGGGCGGCTGGCCCGCTTCGTCTACATGTCGCTCTATCGCATGCATCTGCTCGCCGTTCACGGCAACATACGTGGTCCCGCGCTGATCCTGGTCAGCCATATCAACCGCTTCGTGCGCCCGCGCCTCAAGCTGCATTGAGGCGCCGGGCGGCTGCGGCGGCAAGCGACAGGGGCATCGCCACAGAATTGCTGCGATCAAGTTGAGACGAGCGGCTGCCTGCGGCCTGGTCTGTCGCCTGAATGCGCCCCTAAGGGCCATTTTCGATGTCTTGGAAATGGTAGCGGAGGAGGGACTTGAACCCCCGACACGCGGATTATGATTCCGCTGCTCTAACCAGCTGAGCTACTCCGCCCCATGGGCCTCGCAGGGGGTGTTTCCCTGCGGTGAGGCGGCGCTATACGCAGGGGATGGACGGTGGTCAACGGGGCGATTGCAAAAATCTGCATTCTTTTTTGAACGCCCTGCCAGAGCCCCCGTCGCGCGCTCGTTTGCGCGCGTAGAAACGATCGGCGCGACCTATTTCCGCAATCCCGACATGGCCGAAGGAACGCTTTTTCCGCTCCGCCATTTTTGTCTTGCAATCGCAACGATGCGGCGCACTATTGTTGCAATGCACAACCGGCCGAGGGCCGAGGGAGGAACGACAACTTGCCCTTCCATGAAATGTTTGAGCCTGATGGTTCGCTGCGCCCCTGTTACGACGAAGTGCAGAAATGGGTGGAGCGGACAGGCATAGCCGGGCTCAATCGTCGCATGGATGAGGCGGAAGCGATCTTCCGGCGCATTGGCATCACCTTCGCCGTCTATGGCGAGGGCGGCGACCCGGAACGACTGATCCCCTTCGACCTGCTGCCCCGCATCTTCACCGCGAACGAATGGCGCATCCTCGACAAGGGCATCCGCCAGCGCGCCCGCGCCCTCAACGCCTTCCTGCACGACGTCTATCATCGTGGCGAGATCGTGAAGGCGGGCATCATGCCGGCCGACATCATCTATCGCAACAGCGCCTATCTGGCCGAAATGGCCGACTTCACCCCGCCGGGGAAGGTCTATAGCCATATCGTCGGCATCGATATCGTGCGCACCGGGCCGGGCAGTTTCGAGGTGCTGGAGGATAATTGCCGCACGCCTTCGGGCGTCTCCTACATGCTCGAAAATCGCGAGATCATGACACGCATGTTCCCCGAACTGTTCGCGCAGGGCATGGTCGCGCCGGTCGACGATTATCCCGCCGAACTGCTCAAGAGCCTGAAGGAAGTCGCGCCGCCTGCCTGCAAGGGCGATCCGGTGGTGGTGGTGCTGACGCCCGGCTCGCTCAACAGCGCCTATTATGAGCATAGCTTCCTTGCCGACCTGATGGGTGTGGAACTGGTCGAGCCTGCCGATCTGTTCGTCGACAATGACCGGGTCTGGATGAAGACGACGCTCGGCCCCAAGGCGGTCGATGTCATCTATCGCCGTATCGACGACGAATATATCGACCCGCTGGTCTTCCGCCCCGACAGCCTGCTGGGCGTGCCCGGCATTTTCAGCGTCTATCGCAATGGCGGCGTGACGCTGGCGTCGGCGCCCGGATCGGGCATCGCCGACGACAAGGCGGTCTATATCTATGTGCCGGAAATGATCCGCTTCTATCTGGGCGAAGAGCCGATCCTCGACAATATCCAGACCTGGCAGTGCTCCAAGCCCGACGAAATGGCCTATGTGCTGGAGCATCTGCACGAACTGGTGGCCAAGGAAGTCCATGGTTCGGGCGGCTATGGCATGCTGATCGGCCCCAAGGCGAGCAAGGCGGAGGTCGAGGCCTATGCCGAGCGGATCAAGGCCAATCCCGGCGAGTTCATCGCCCAGCCGACGCTGGACCTGTCGACCGTGCCGACGCTCGGTCCGGCCAGCGTGGTCGGCCGTCATGCCGATTTCCGTCCCTATTGCCTGGTCGGCAAGCAGTTGCGGCTGGTCCCCGGTGGCCTGACCCGCGTGGCGCTGACCGAAGGATCGCTGGTGGTCAATTCCAGCCAGGGCGGCGGGGTCAAGGATACCTGGGTGTTGCAGGACTGATGGGCGCGACCGCCTCCTTCCTTCAGATTGCCCCTGATGATGCCGGGCCGGGCGCAACGACGCCGGCCCCCACGGTGAAAAGAGCCAAGACATGCTGAGCCGGACCGCCGAAAATCTCTTCTGGATGGCGCGCTATATGGAGCGCGCCGAAGCCACCGCCCGACTGCTGTCGATGGGACAGCGCATGGCGATCCTGCCGGGCGCGCATCATCGCGACGAATGGCGGTCGGTCGTGCGCGCGACAGGCGCCGGGCATCAGTTTCCCGACGGCGTGCCGGTGACGGAAAGCGATGTCGTGTCCTTCCTGATGCTGGACGCCGACAATCCCAGCTCGATCCGCTCCTGCCTGCTCAAGGCCCGCGCCAATGCCAAGTCGGCGCGCACCATGCTGACCCAGGACATGTGGGAGGCGCTCAACGACGGCTGGCGCAAGCTCGACAGCTATGACGTGGCCGAGGCCAAGGCGCAGCTGCCGGCGTTGATCGACTGGGTGAAGACCCGTGTCATGACCTTCCGCGGCGCGGCCCATTCGGGCCAGCTGCGCAATGAAGGCCATGACTTCCTGCGCTGCGGCTCCGCGCTCGAACGGGCGCAGATGACGCTGCGCCTTCTCGATGTGAAATATTATGTGCTGTTGCCCGAGACCGAGGTGATCGGCGGCAATCGCGACCATTATCAATGGACGTCGGTGCTTTATGCGCTGTCGGGCGCGCGCGCCTATCATCATGTCTATGGCGGCACCTACACGCCCTGGCAGATTACCGATTTCCTGATGCTCAACCGGCTGTTCCCGCGCAGTGTCGCCTATTGCTGCGATCAACTCGCCTATCGGCTCAACCGGCTGGCCGGCTGGCACAATGCGCGCGGCACCTGTCATGACACGGTGAAGCAGCTGGTGAGCGAGCTGGAGGAACTGGACGCCGGCGAGATTTTCCGTCGCGGCCTGCATGAAACGGTGCAGTACAGCCTGATGATGAGCAACCGGCTCGGCGTCGAAATCGCCGAAACCTATCATTTCGGCTGAAGGGGGAGGGGAAGCGCGCCATGAAATTGCTCGTCCGTCACCAGACCGTCTATGGCTATCCCGCCTCGGCCGGCCGCGTCGCCATGCGGCTGAAGCTGGTGCCGGTCGATACGCCGGGCCAGAAGGTCCATGACTGGCAGGTCAGCATTAACGGCGAGGCGCTGACCAATTTCCGTCCCAACAGCTATGGCGAGATGGAGGCGGTGTGGGTCCGCCATGACAGCCTCAATGAGGCGGTGATCGTTGCCGAGGGGCTGGTCGAGACGCGCGAGACCCATGGTATTGGTGGCCTGCCGCAATGCCGGGTCGACGCCCGCTATTTCCTGCGCGACACGGCGCTGACCAGGGCATCCGATGCGATCCGCGCCATGGTCGCCGCTCTTCCCGAGGGCGACGGGCCGCTGGCGCAGCTCCATGCCCTGTCGGCCGCGATCAGCGATGCCGTCCAGTATCGGCCGGGCGTGACCGGCGCTGACACGACCGCGGCGCAGGCCTTTGCGCTGGGTGCTGGCGTGTGCCAGGATCATGCCCAGATATTCCTTGCCGGTGCGCGCCTGCTGGGGGTGCCGGCCCGTTATGTCTCGGGCTATCTGCTCGCGGCCGAGGGCGATCTGCTGCACGAAACCCATGGCTGGGCCGAAGCGCTGGTGCCGGGGCTGGGCTGGGTCGGCTTCGATCCGTCCAACCGCGTCTGCGTCACCGAACGCTATCTGCGCCTGGCTAGCGGCCTGGATGCCGATGAAGCTGCTCCGATACGGGGCTCCGTTACGGTCGCGGGCGATATCAGCATTGACGCCGATGTCCGGATCGCGCAGGCGGAAGACGGAGTCGAGGAACGGCAATTGCAACGCCAGCAACAGCAGAGCACGCCCACGCCCCGCTCCTAGGGTAGAGATAAGCAGGACTTCGGGGCGATGACCTATTGTGTGGCGGTACGCGTGGACCAGGGGCTGGTCATGCTGTCGGACACCCGGACCAATGCGGGCATGGACAATATTGCCCGCTTCCGGAAAAGCTTCACCTATCATGTCGAGGGTGAGCGGGCGATCACCTTGCTCTGTTCGGGCAATCTGTCGATCACCCAGGGTGTGAAGACGATGCTGTCGCGCGCGATCCGCGAGGCGGAGAGCGACCCCGAGGTCGAAACCATCCTCAATTGCGACACGATGCACCGCGCGGCGCAGCTGGTGGGCGACGCGATGCGCACCATGCAGGGCCGCTATCGTGAGAGCATCGCCATGGACGGATCGGCCGCCAGCGCCTCGATCATGATCGCGGGCCAGCGCAAGGGCGGCAAGCCGCGCCTCTATCTCATCTATTCGGCCGGCAATTTCATCGAGGCGACCGAGGACACGCCCTTCTTCCAGATCGGCGAGCATAAATATGGCAAGCCGATCCTCGGCCGCATCATCCAGCGCGAGACAAGCCTGGAGGATGCGACCAAGGCGGTGCTGGTGTCGATGGATTCGACCCTGCGCTCCAACCTGTCGGTCGGCATGCCGCTTGATCTCACCGTGATCGAGACCGACACGTTCGACTTCCGCGTCCGCACCCGGATCGAGGCGGACAATGAGGAATTCGCCATGATCTCCCAAGGCTGGTCCGCCGCCCTGCGCAAGGGGTTCGAGGATCTGCCCAACGTCCTCGATTAAGGGGAGGGGGCCTAACCCGCCACTTCCAGCAGCATGGTCGCGACCGCTTCCGGCTCGGTGATCATCAGGTCATGGCCGGTATCGATCTCGAAATTGCGATGACCGTCCAGTTGGCGGGCGCGGGCCTCCTCCGGGCTGTTCTGCAGGGCCTGGGTGCAATTGATATTGGTGCGTGGCAGGCGAAACGCCGCGTCGCCCTTTTCCAGCCGCAGCGGCTGGCCGAAGCATTTCCAAGGATGCGGCGTCAGCCGCGCCTCGGTCCAGGCGACATCGGCCGGATCGGTGATGCCGAAGAAGCCCGCCATGCCGGGGAAGGGCCACATCACCAGCTCGATCCCGTCGACGGTGCGGCCCATGGCACGGGTCGGCTCCATCTGCGCGGGCGCCACTATTTCCAGCGATTCCCCGTCCCTGGGGTGGGCGGCATCCAGATAGACCAGTTCGCGGATGCGCGCGGCCGCGCGATCGGCGACGCCGGTAATCACCATCCCGCCATAGCTGTGCCCGACCAGGATGACATCCTCCAGCCCTTCGAACGTCATCAGCGCCACCACATCCTGGATATGCGTGTCGAGATCGATGTCGGCGTTGAGCAGATGGGCGCGCTCGCCAAGGCCTGTCAGCGTCGGGCAATGGACCTCATGCCCCGCCGCGCGCAGCCGCCGGGCGACCTGCTGATAGCACCAGCCGCCATGTCCCCCGCCATGCACCAGCACGAATGTCGCCATGCTCCGTCTCTCCCATTATCTATCGATCCGTCATTTGTGATATATTGTGGATCATAAGGCAACGCGGCTTGTGCAACGCCGCGGCGATGCTGCGGCTCTGCCTTGGGCGTCCCAAAGCAAATCTCCTGCCTAACTCCTGCTTGCGCGGGGGCTGGCAGGGCCTATCTCTGGCGGCCACACGAATCGCAGCTGGAATTATCGATGACCGCCACTCACTCCACCCGCATGCTCATTCTCGGTTCCGGCCCGGCCGGCCTGTCCGCCGCCATCTATGGCGCGCGCGCGGGCCTGGCGCCGATCGTGGTGCAGGGCATGCAGCCGGGCGGCCAGCTGACCATCACCACCGACGTCGAAAATTATCCGGGCTTCAAGGATGTGATCCAGGGCCCCTGGCTAATGGAACAGATGCAGGCCCAGGCCGAACATGTCGGCGCGCAGATGATGTATGACCAGATTGTCGACGTCGACCTGTCCGAACGTCCCTTCAAGCTGAAGGGCGACAGCGGCACCCTCTATGTCGCGGATACGCTGGTCATCTGCACCGGTGCCCAGGCCAAGTGGCTGGGCGTCGAGGGCGAGGAGCATCTGCAGGGCAAGGGCGTCAGCGCCTGCGCCACCTGCGACGGCTTCTTCTATCGCGGCAAGAAGGTCGTGGTCATCGGCGGCGGCAACACCGCGGTCGAGGAAGCGCTCTACCTCACCAACCACAGCCATGACGTGACCCTGATCCATCGCCGCGATTCGCTGCGCGCGGAAAAGATCCTGCAGCAGCGCCTGCACGCCCATCCCAACATCAAGGTGCTGTGGAACAAGGCGGTCGACAAGTTCGTCGGCGGCGGCACGCCCGAAGGCCTGGTCGGCGTCGACCTGATCGACACCGTCACCGGCGAAAAGTCGCACGTGCCGACCGATGGTGGCTTCGTCGCGATTGGCCACCACCCCGCGACCGAATTGTTCGACGGCAAGCTGCCGCTCGATGAAGGCTATATTGTGGTAGAGAAGGGCACGACCCACACCGCCATTCCGGGCATCTTCGCGGCCGGCGACGTGACCGACAAGATTTACCGCCAGGCGGTGACTGCGGCCGGCATGGGCTGCATGGCCGCCCTCGACGTCGAACGCTTCCTCGCTGAAGCCGACTTCGAGCAACTGGTCGAAGCGTAAGAAAAGAAGGGCTGGGCCGGAAACGGCTCAGCCCGAACTTTTTGGGAAAGGGCGGCTTTCAGCCCAGCTTGGCGCGCAGGAAGGCGACCAGCGTGCCGAAGGTCTCGAACGTGTCGCCGTCGATATCCTCATCCTCGATCAGGATGTCGAAGCGATCTTCCATTTCGGTGAGCAGGCCGGCAACAGCCATCGAGTCCAGCTCGGGCAGGGCGCCGAACAGCGGCGTGTCGGCCTCGAACGCATCGGCGCGCTCCTGCGACAGGCTCAGCACATCGCGCAGCAGCGCCCGCACCAGGGTTTCGATATCGTCTGTCCGGTCGACCGGCTGAGTGGTTTGCGCCCGCATGATGGCGGCTATCTAATGGCTCGCCGCCTATCCGACAAGCGCGGAAATGCAGGTGCGCGCGGCGGGAATCCAGCTGGATACGCGGCGCGGATTGAACAGGTCGATCTGATGGAGCGGAATGCGCTCGTCCATCCACTCGCGCTTATAGTCATTGTCACCGGTGCCATAATCGATCGTCGCGACCCGATCCTGGTCGATGGCATGGGCGAACATCGCATGGCTCAGCAAGGTGCCGGGCGATCCTTCGTCCTGGGTGCTGTCATGGGCCAGCTTGTGGATCAGCGCCGTGCCATGTTCCACCGTCCATAATTGTGTCGCCACGGCGCGGCCTTCCAGTCGGGCAAAGCCCAGCCGCAAGGTGCCGGCATCGCTTTCCCGCTGCGCCAGGACGCGCAGGAAGTTGAGGCCAGGCTCGGGTGCCTTCCAGCTATGCGCCTGCACATCGACATAATCCTGCCACAGCGTATCGGTCAGCTTGTTGTGGATGCTGAGGTCGTAACGCTCCTGCCGGGCCTTGCGCCGCACCTGGTTGCGCAACCGGCCGGGGCGCTGCGCCCAATAGCTAGAGAAATCCCGGCCATCGACATGCAGCAGATATCGGCCGCCCATCGGCCGCTGCACCGCGAACCAGCCGGCGCGGCGAAAGGCGCCGATCAGCGAGCCGGGCAGGGCAAGGGGATAGAGGTTGATCTGGGCCTGTTCGCGCAGCAGATGGCGGGCGATATTTTCCAGCAGCCGGGCCTGTTGACGCGCGTCCGGCGCCCCCAGGAAAATCGGGCTCCAGGCGAAACTATACCAATTGGCAAGGGCAGTTAGGCGACGAGCCGAGGGCGCGAGAAGGAACAACCAGGCCTCGCAGGCGTCCTCTGTCTGTTGGAACACCCTGAGCGGGGTGTCGCCAAGGCAAAGGGGGTGCAATGTTTCAAACCAGTCCAGCCGGTCGAATAGGCTGTCGATATGGGCGCGGTCCATCCGGCCGCCGATCGCCGACCGCACTTCCGACAGCGTCCGATATTCCCTTGGGACCAGCAACCTATTATCTCCCGGCACCTTAGCTGCCCTTAGGACCTAATTCTGGACATGACGTTAAGCGACCCCCTGTTGGCTTCCAAGGCGCCAATCGACGATGCCGATGTGCAGCCGATAGACCATCTGCTGCTGCGTGGCGATCCGGAACGGCCGGCGCTCGCGGGGCGGTCGGGCGCGCAGGATTATGCCGAACTGGAACAGGCCCTTGGTCGTCTCGCCGGATGGCTGGCGGGCTTTGGCCTTGCGCCCGGCGCGCGGGTGGCCAGCTGGGTGGCCAAGGGGCCGGTTGCCGCGCTGATGCCGCTCGCCGCGCCGCGCGCGGGGCTTGTCCATGTTCCCGTCAATCCGCTGCTCAAACATGCGCAGGTCGCTCATATCCTGGCCGATAGCGGCGCGGCGCTGCTGATCGGCACGGCCAGCCGCCTGTCGACGCTTGCCTTGGATGATGTCCCGGCCGGCTGTCATCTCCATCGCGAGGATGATGCGGCGGCGGGGATGAGCGGCGGGGCGGCGCTGCCGCCGTCCGATGCCGCGCCCGATGCTCTGGCCGCCATCCTCTATACCAGCGGATCGACCGGCCGGCCCAAGGGGGTGATGCTCAGCCACGCCAATCTCTGGCTCGGTGCGGTGTCGGTGGCCCATTATCTGGGGCTGGCGCCGGAGGACCGGACGCTGTGCGTGCTGCCTTTCAGCTTCGACTATGGCCAGAACCAGCTACTTTCCACCTGGTATGCGGGCGGCTGCGCCTATCCTCTCGATTATCTGACCCCGCGCGACGTGGTTAAGGCGGTCGATCGCTGGGACATCACCACCCTGGCCGGGGTGCCGCCGCTCTGGGTGCAACTCACCGAACTGGACTGGCCGACGGAGATCGCGGCCAAGCTCCGGCGCCTGACCAATAGCGGCGGGGCATTGACCCGGCCGCTGGTCGCGCGGCTGCGTGCGCTGTTCCCGCAGGCCGATCTCTATCCCATGTATGGCCTGACCGAAGCCTTCCGCTCCACCTATTTGTCGCCTGCTCTGGTCGACAGTCGCCCCGATTCAATGGGGTCGGCCATTCCTTTTGCCGAGATATTGGTGGTCCGTCCCGATGGCTCGCTGGCCGAGGATGACGAGCCGGGCGAACTGGTCCATGCCGGGCCGCTGGTGGCGCAGGGCTATTGGCAGGATGCGGCGCGCACCGCCGAGCGCTTCAAGCCCGCTCCGGCCGCTTCGTGCCATGGCGGTACCGCCGTATGGTCCGGCGATACCGTCCGCCGCGACGCGGATGGCCTGCTCTATTTTGTCGGCCGCGACGATGCGATGATCAAGTCGGCCGGCAATCGCATCAGCCCCACCGAGATCGAGGAGGCGGCGGTCGCCGTTCCCGGCGTGGCGGAGGCTGTCGCTGTTGGCGTCAAGGATGAGCGGCTGGGACAGGCGGTGCTGCTGCTGTTGCGCGCCGCCGATCCCGATATATCCGCGGCCGTTGCCGCCCATCTCAAGACCGAACTGCCCAATTTCATGCAGCCGCGCGAGACGCTAGTGCTTGCACAGTTCCCGCGTAACCCCAATGGCAAGATCGATCGAGTCGCGCTGGCCAAGGAGTATGCGTCATGAAGCCCATGGGCCCCATTCCCGCCTGGTTCGCCGAGGAAGAAGGCATGCTGCTGATCGGCGGCTGCGGTGCGGCGAGTCTGGTCGACGAAGCGGGCGACACGCCGCTTTTCGTCTATGACATGGGGATCATCGAGGCGCAGGTCCGCCGCTTCCGCGAGGCGATCCCCAAGCGGATCGATCTGCATTATGCGATAAAGGCCAATCCCTATGCGCCGCTGCTCTCGCGCATGGCGGGGTTGGTCGACGGGTTCGACATCGCATCGGGCGGTGAACTGGCGATGGCGCTGGAGGCCAGCATGGACCCGGCGCGGATCAGCTTTGCCGGACCGGGCAAGCGCAATGACGAACTGGAAGCCGCCATCCATGCCGGCATCACCATCAACCTGGAGTCCGAGGGGGAGGGCGCGCGCGCGCTGACCGTGGCGGAGCGCCTGGGGAAGGTGCCGCGCCTCGCCGTGCGGGTGAACCCGGATTTCGACCTCAAAGGGTCCGGCATGCGCATGGGCGGCGGCGCTAAGCCCTTCGGCGTCGATGCCGAACGCGCGGCCGCGCTGGCGCGCGCGATGATCGATGCCGGCGCGGACTGGCGCGGCTGGCATATCTTCGCCGGGAGCCAGGCGCTTGATCCGATGGCGATCATCGAGACCCAGGCGGCGACCATCGACCTTGCCGCGCGCCTGTCCGATGCCGTCGGCGCTGCGCCGCCGCTCGTCAATCTGGGCGGCGGTTTCGGCATTCCCTATTTTCCCGGTGATGAGCGGCTGGACATTCGGCCGATCGGCGTCGCGCTCGACACCGCGCTCAACGCGCTGCCCGATATCCTGACCGACAGCGCATTCGCGATCGAGCTGGGCCGCTGGCTGGTGGGGGAGGCTGGCATCTATCTGACCCGTGTGGTCGACGTGAAGCAGAGCCAGGGCGAAACCTTTGTCGTCGTGGATGGCGGCCTGCATCATCAACTGGCCGCCAGCGGCAATTTCGGCACGGTCGTGCGGCGCAACTATCCGATCGCGGTGGCCAACCGCTTCGGGCGCGAGCCGACTACCCAGCCGGTCAATGTCGTGGGTTGCCTTTGCACGCCGATCGACCGGCTGGGCGAAAAGGTCGCGCTGCCGCCAGTCGATGTCGGCGATTTCATCGCGATCTTCCTTGCCGGTGCCTATGGCGCGTCGGCAAGTCCCGCGGCCTTTCTTGGCCACCCAAGTCCTCGTGAACTATTACTTGGCTAATCCATGTCCGACAGCAGGCCTAACCCTATCTTTACCCTTTTCCGGCATGATGAGGATGAAGCCATGGGCCTGCACGCGATCATTTTTCCCGGTCGCGCGTCGGCTATGATGGTATGAAGGGGTGAATTTTATGCGTTTCCAGCGGATTTCCAGGCTCCTGATCGGTGCATCGCTGCCTGCGGTGGCTCTGTCGGGCTGCGCTTCGACCGGCTCCGCGCCGCAGCTTCCCCCCGCATCCTTCGTCGCGACCCAGGAGGGACCGGGCGAGGAATATATCATCGGCCCGCTCGATAATCTGACGATCTTCGTCTGGCGCAACCCGGAACTGGGCGCCAAGGTGCAGGTGCGTCCCGATGGCCGCATCACCACGCCGCTGATCACCGACATGCCGGCCGTCGGCAAGACGCCCAAGATGCTGTCGGACGATATCAAGCTGGCGCTGACCCAATATATCGAAAATCCGCTGGTATCGGTGATCGTCGACAATTTCTCCGGCACCTACAGCCAGCAGGTGCGGATCGTCGGCGCGACCGAAAAGCCGGCCTCCATCCCCTATCGCGCGAACATGACGCTGCTTGACGCGATGATCTCTGTCGGTGGCCTCAGCGAATATGCGTCCGGCAATCGCGCCCGGCTGGTCCGCTTCGACAAGGCCAGCGGCAAGCAGAAGGAATATCAGGTCCGCATCGGCGACCTGCTCAAGAAGGGCGACACCAAGGCCAATGTCATGCTGGCGCCCGGCGACGTCATCATCATTCCCGAAAGCATGTTCTGATCATGGCGGGTCTGTACGACGAGCTGCTGGTCCTTCTCCACGGCATATGGAGCCGGCGCTGGATCGCGCTGGCCGTGGCCTGGGGCGTGTGCATGCTGGGCTGGCTGGGCGTGTCGCTCATCCCCAATGGCTATGAGTCCAAGGCGCGGGTCTATGTGAACACCCAGTCGCTGCTGGAGGACAAGATCGGCATCACCCAGGTCCAGTCCCAGCAGGATCTCGACCGGGTGCGCCAGACGCTGCTGAGCGCGGAAAATCTGGAAAAGGTCGTGCGCGGCACCGACCTTGCCCAGACCATTTCCGGGCCGCGCGACGTGGCGGGCAAGATCACCACCCTGCGTGAGCATATCACCGTGCTGGCCCAGGCCGACCCCAGCATGATCGACATCAGCGCGACCTCGGCCGACAGCGGCCTGTCGGATGGCGCCAATGCCCGCATCGCCCAGCAGGTGGTGCAGAAGCTGATCGACATCTTCCAGGAAGAAAATCTGACCGGTGGTCGCACCGAAACCCGCCAGAGTCTGGCCTTCCTCGACCAGCAGATCGCCGGTCGCGGCAAGCAGCTCGAAGCCGCCGACAAGCGGCGCGTTGAATTTGCCCAGCGCTATGCCGGCGTGCTGCCGGGCGCCGGCACGATCAGCCAGCGCATGGATGCGGCCCGTCTGGAGATCAACAATATCGATGCCCAGCTGGTGCAGGCGCAGAGCGCGCTCAGCGCGATGAACGGCCAATTGGCTGGCACCCCGGCGACCCTGCCGGGCGTGGCGGTCGGTGGCGGTGCATCCCCGCTGGCCCAGGCCCAGGCCGAACTCGCCCGCATGCGTGCGCGCGGCTGGACCGCCAGCCATCCCGACGTGATTGCCGCCCAGCGGCAGGTCGATAATCTGCGTCGCCAGGGCGGCGCCAGTGGCGCCGCCGCTGCCGGCACGCCCAATCCCGCCTATCTGTCGATCAAGTCGATGCAGGCCGAACGGGCCGCCACCGTGCAGGCGCTTTCGACCCGCAAGGCGCAGCTTCAGGCCGATCTCAACACCATGACCGCGCATCAGATCGATGAGCCGGGCGTGGCGTCCGAACAGGAAAAGCTGGATCGCGATTATGCCGCGCTCCAGACCCAATATGACAAGCTGCTCGCCGACCGCGAGGAAATCCGCCTGCGTGGCGACGTGAAGACCGAAACCGGCGCGGTCCAGTTCAGCGTGCTTCAGCCCGCCAGCCTGCCGACGGCGCCCGCCGCACCCAACCGGCCGCTGCTGCTGCTGGGCGTGCTGATCCTCGGCATCGGCGCCGGCATTGGCGTCGCTTTCGCGATCGGCCAGCTCAAGGGCACATTCCCGACGGCCGCCCGTCTGGAACGAGCCGTGGGCATTCCGGTCGCCGGGTCGATCACCCAGGTCGCCAGCACGACCCAGGTAGCTCTCGACAAGCAGCGGATGAAATGGTTTGCGGGCGCCAGCGGCGGCCTGGCTGCCCTGTGCCTGTTGTTGATCGTCGTCGAATTCATCCAGCGCGGTACGGCGTGAAGGAGCCTGATCCCATGAACCAGCATAGCCCCATCAAGGGCCGCGGCTCGCTGATCGAACGCGCCACCGAGATTTTCGATTTCCAGGCGGCCCTGCGTGGTCGTGCGGCGCCGGCCGTCGATGTGCCGGCCGATGCACCGCCACCGCCGCCGATGTTCGATCCCGCGCCGCAGGCGCCGGCTCCGGTCGCGTCCGATGAAGCGCCGATCTTCCGCGCACAGGCCTGGACCAGCCCGGCCCAGCCGGTCGATCGCGACCGACTGACCGAAGCCGGCTTCCTGGTGCCCGGCGCGCCGGTCACCGCGATGAGCGAGGAGTTCCGCCTGCTCAAGCGCGGGCTGCTCACCCATCTTCAGGACAATCCGCGCGGCAACCGCATCCTCCTCTGTTCGCCCCATAGCGGCGAGGGGAAGACCTTCTGCGCGATCAATCTGGCGCTCAGTCTAGCGGCCGAGCAGGATCGCGAGATTTTGCTGGTCGATGCCGATTTCGGCAATCCGGGCATCCCCGAAACGCTGGGCCTGCAGGCCGGGCCGGGGCTGATGGATGCGCTCGCTGATCCGTTGGTTGCGATCGAGGATTGCGTCCTGCGCACCGACATTCCCTCGTTGTCCGTCCTGCCGGCGGGGCAGCGCAGCCATGCCGACACCGAATATCTTGCCTCGGCGCGGACCGAAATGCTGCTTCAGCGGCTGACCGAGGGGCGGCCCGATCGCATCATCGTGTTCGATTCGCCGCCCTTGCTCGCGGCCTCGCCCGCCGCCGTGCTGGCCAGCCATGTCGCGGTCGCGCTGCTGGTGGTGCGCGCCGACAAGACATCGGAAAGCGCGCTGCGGGAGGCGGCCGCACTGCTGAAGGGCGGGGCGCAGGTCCAGTTGCTGCTCAACGCCGTCCGCTACACCGGCGGCGCTCGCCGCTTCGGTTCCTATTATGGCAAGGGCGAGCCGGGATGACCGCGCGTGACCTGATTGCCGGCACCTCGCTGCTGGTGCTTGCCAGTGTCAGCGTCCCGGCGCTGGCGCAAGGCACGCCTGCGTCCACCAGGAAGGTCGACGTGACGCCTTATCTGGGCATCGACCAGGTGGTGATGGTGCCGCTCAAGGGCGACGGCGACGTCGTGACCTATACCAATCTCACCGCCGGCGTGACGGTGGAGGTCCAGACCCGCCGGCTCAACGCCGCGGCGGACGTCCAATATATGCACAGTTTCGGCTGGGGCCACGCGACCGATTCCGACGTGCTGAGTGGGATCGCCAATGCCGGCTACAAGCTGACCCCCGAACTCACCCTGCAGGCCGGTGGCATCGCCTCGCGCGTGCGGACCGACGGCTATTCGGGCGCTGCGACGATCGACAACCGTTTTACCAGCCAGATCTGGGGCGGCTATATCGGGCCCAGTTACGCCACGAAGGTCGGCGATCTCGACATCAAGGCTTCCTATCGACTGGGCTATGCCCGCGTCGATGATGATGTCGATGTGAATGTCCCTGGCGCCGCGATCGCCAATGGCTCCTTCGCACAAAGCTGGTCCCATGACCTGAATGGCTCCGTCGGCTTTGCGCCGGGCACCATATTGCCGGTCGGCCTGACCGCCAGCGCCGGCTACAGCCGCGAGGATGCCAGCCAGCTCGACCAGCGGTTCGAGGATGTCTGGGGCCGGGTCGATGCGATCATGCCGGTTTCGCCCACGGTCGCGCTGCTCGGCGGCATCGGCTATGAGGATATCGAGATCAGCCAGCGCGCGCCCTTGCTGGACGAGGATGGCGTGCCGATCATCCGCAACGGCCGCTATGTCACCGACAAGAGCTCGCCGCGCGAACTTTATTATGATTTCGGCGACCTGATCTGGGATGTCGGCGTGCTGTGGCGGCCCAATCGCCGTACCTCGCTCAAGGCGACGGTGGGCGAACGCTATGGCGGCATGTCCTATCAGGGCCAGTTCACCTGGCAGGGGCGCAATAGCAGCATCGGCATCGCCGTGTTCGACGGCATTGAAAGCTTTGGCCGGATGATCACGGCGGATGCGGCGGCCTTTACCGGCACCAACCTGATCGTGCCGCGCAATCCCTTCACCGGCGATCTCACCGGCTGCGCCTTCTCGCCGACCGGCGGGGGCGAATGCTTCAACGATGCGCTGGCCGGCATCACTGGCGCCAATTTCCGCTATCGCGGCGTCGCGGGCCAATATTCCACCCGGCGCGGCCCCTGGGGCTTTGGCCTGGGCGGCGGCTATTCCAACCGCAAGTTCATCACGCCGACCACCCAGAGCGTGCTGATCAGCGGTACTCGCGACCAGAATTGGTATGGCAATGGCACCGTCACCTATGCGTTCAACGATCGCGATTCCCTGGATACGGCGGTCTATATCAATTATTTCGATGCCAGCGGCGCGCGCGCCGATGTCTTGAACTATGGTGCCTTCACAAGCTATTTCAGGGGCTTGACCAGGAAACTTACGGCATCGGCTTCGCTTGGCGTCGATGCGGCGAAGGCGGATGATTTTGACACGCTGATCAACGCGATGGGCCAGGTCGGCCTGCGTTACAGCTTTTAAGGAAATTCGGGCTATAACGGCGTCTATGCGACGCCGGTCGGCCGGATGGAGACGACAGATGTACGATCAGTTCTATGGATTGCAGGGGCGCCCGTTCCAGCTGACGCCGGACCCGCATTTCTATTTCGAGAGCACGACGCATCGCAAGGCACTGTCCTATCTGGGCTATGGTCTGGCGCAGGGCGAGGGCTTCATCGTCATCACCGGCAACATCGGCGCCGGCAAGACGACGCTGGTCGGCCATCTGATGAGCACGATCGATCCGGCGCGCCTGACCGCGACCAAGATCGTATCGACCCAGGTCGAGGGCGACGACATGCTGCGCCTTGCCGCGCAGAGCTTCGGCCTGGCCACCGACGGCGTCGCCAAGGCGCAGATATTGCGCCAGATCGAGGCCTATCTTCAGGGGCAGGCCCGCGCCGGCCGCCGCTCGCTGCTGATCGTGGACGAAGCGCAGAACCTGCCGGTTTCGGCGATCGAGGAACTGCGCATGCTGTCCAACTTCCAGTTGGGCGGTCAGTCGCTGCTGCAGATCTTCCTGCTCGGTCAGCCCGAATTTCGCGACCTCGTCCGCTCGCCCGAGCTGGAGCAGCTGCGCCAGCGCGTGATCGCGACCCATCATCTCGACCCGATGCTGCCGCAGGAGGTCGAACCCTATATCAGCCATCGCCTGACGCTCGTCGGCTGGACCGGCAATCCCTATTTCACCGATGATGCGCTCGACGCCATCTATGCCGCCACCGGCGGCGTGCCGCGCCGCATCAACGCGCTGGTCAGCCGCGTGCTGCTGCTGGGCGCGCTGGAGCAACTGACCGAGATTGACGGGCAGGCGGTCCAGGCGGTGATCGAGGATATGGGCGTGGACGAGGATGTCAGCGCCGAACCGATCGCGCCGTCCGTGCTGGATATTGCCGGCGAAACCGCGCCGGAACCGATCGCAACGATCGCACCGGCCGAACCGGTCGCCGCTGCCCCCGCGCCGCAGGCGGTTGCCTGGCAGGCGCCGGCGCAGCCCGATCTCGTGTCGCCCGCCGTGCATGAGGAGATCGAGGCGCTGCGTGCCGAGATCGCCGCCCTGCGCGCGATGCAGAACCATGCCTCCTACGCCGCGCCGACGGTCGATCCCGAAGCGCTCAAGGGCTGTTTTGCCCTGATCGAGGAGCGTCTGTCGGGCCTCGAATTTCGTGTCGAGGAACAGGATGCGGCGCTGCGCCGCGTGCTGACCCTGCTGGTCGACTGGGTCGAGCGCGACGAACGCGCCGCCGATCCGGAGCGCAACGCCGCCTGATCGCGCCCGCGCGGCAACACCGGGACAAGATCATGATGCACAATGCCCTGTCCGTCGATGTCGAGGACTGGTTCCAGGTCGGCGCCTTCGAGCGGACGATCGACCGTTCCGACTGGGAAGGGCTGACGCATCGCGTCGAGCGTAACACCGATGCGGTGCTAGACCTGTTCGCGCAGGCCGATGTCACCGCGACCTTCTTCACGCTGGGCTGGGTCGCCGAACGCTATCCCGCGCTGATGCGCCGCATCGCCGAAGCCGGTCATGAAGTCGCCAGCCATGGCTATGACCATGCCCGCGTCTTCACCTTCACCCCCGAACAGTTTCGCGCCGACCTGCGCAAGGCCCGCGCGATCCTGGAGGATGCCAGCGGGCAGAAGGTGTCGGGCTATCGCGCGCCCAGCTTCTCGATCGATCCGCGCACGCCCTGGGCGCATCCGATCCTGGCGGAAGAAGGCTATGCCTATTCCAGCAGCGTCGCGCCGATCCGGCATGACCATTATGGCTGGCCCGATTCGCCGCGCTTCGCCTGGAAGCCGGTGGCCGGATCGGATCTGCTCGAATTGCCCGTCACCACGGCAAAGCTGGGCCAGCGCACACTGGCGGCCGGGGGCGGGGGCTTTTTCCGCCTGCTGCCCTATGGCTTTTCGCGCTGGGCGATCCGCCAGGTGAACGGGCAGGCGCAGCGGCCCGCCATCATCTATTTCCACCCCTGGGAAATCGACCCGGATCAGCCGCGCGTCGCCGGCGCGCCACTGCGCTCGCGGGTGCGCCACTACACCAATCTGTCCGTCATGGCCGCCAAGCTGCGCCGCCTGACCCAGGATTTCGCCTGGACCCGCGTCGATGCACTGGTCGCGCAGGAAGCGGCGCGCGCCGCATGATCGCGGGCAATCGGGCCGATCTGGCGATCACCACGCTGGACCTTGCCGATCCGGCGCAGGCGCAGGCGGCCGATGCCTATGTGCTGGCCCATGGCGCCAGCACGCCCTTCCACCGCCCGGCCTGGCTGATCGCAATCGAGCGGGCGACCGCGAACCGGGCGCTGATGCTCGCCGCGGTAGCGCCCTCGGGCCAGATTTGCGGCCTGCTGCCGCTCCAGCATGTGCGCAGCCGCCTGTTCGGCCAGGCGCTGGTGTCCGCCGCCTTCGCCGTCGATGGTGGCATATTGGCCGATGATCCGGCCGTGATCGCCGCGCTCGCTGCTGCTGCCCGGAATGAGGCGCGGGCACGCGGCGATGCGCCGGTCGAACTGCGCGGCGGTGTCGCACCGGGGGAGGGGTGGCGCGTCTGCGCGGGCGAGCATGTCGCCTTCGTCCGCCCGCTTGCCGTCGATGACGAGGCGGAACTGCTCGCCATTCCGCGCAAGCACCGCGCCGAACTGCGCAAGGCGCTCGCTAATCCCGCGCTCAGCGTCGATCATGGCCGCTCGTCGGCGCATCTGCGCGACCATTATCGCATTTATGCCGAATGCGTCCGCAACCTCGGCACCCCGGTCTTCCCCGCGCGCCTCTTCCGCGAGGTGATCGCCGCCTTTGGCGCGGATGCCGACATCAGCATCGTGCGCGATGGCGATCGCCCGGTCTCGGCCGTGCTGACCCTCTATCATGGCGACCGGGTCATGCCCTTCTGGGGTGGGGGCGGCGCCGATGCGCGCCGGCTGCGCTCCAACGAACTCATGTATTATCGCCTGATGGGCCATGGCCGCGCCCGCGGCGCCCGCCGCTTCGACTTTGGCCGGTCCAAGGTCGGCAGCGGCCAGGCCGCGTGGAAAAAGAGCTTCGGCTTCGATCCGCAGCCGCTCGTCTATTATGACTGGTCGCCCACCGGCGAGTTGCGCGACGTCAGCCCGACCAGTGCAAAATATCAGCGGCGGATCGAACTGTGGAAGAAATTGCCATTGCCGGTCGCCAATCTGCTGGGGCCGATGATCAGTCGGGGTCTTGGCTGATTACCATATATTCAGCCCTTTGGGCCTATGTTGGTGCCAGGGTACTGAGGGAATGAGCAGATGAATGCGATTGTCGATCTGAGCGTCATCGTCGGAGAGGCGCGTCTGTCCGATCCGGCTGTCGTGGCGGAAATCGATGCCTGGGTCTGCGCCCAGCCGGGCTCGACGCCCTTTCATCGACCGGCCTGGATCATGGGTGTGGAGGCCGGCACCGGCCAGAAGGCGATCATGCTGGTCGCCCGCACGCCCTCGGGCGAGATCAACGGCGTGCTGCCGCTCACCCATATCCGCTCGGCCCTGTTCGGCAAGGCGCTGGTCGGCAGTGGCTTCGCGGTCGATGGCGGCATCCTCGCCTCCCATCGCAAGGCGATCGCCAAACTGGCCGACGCCGCCTGGTATCAGGCGGAAAGGCTGGGTTGCGACACGCTGGAACTGCGCGGCGGCGAAGCGCCCGGCGGCGCCTCGTGGCATAACAAGGCAGACGCTTATCTCGGTTTCTCCCGCGCGCTTGCCGCCGATGACGAGGCGGAACTGAAGGCCGTGCCCAAGCGCCATCGCGCGGAAATCCGCAAGGGCCTCGGCAACGACCTCCAGTTCGAGACCGGCCGCGACCAGCGGCTGCGCGACATCCATTATCGCCTCTATTGCCAGAGCGTCCATAATCTGGGCACGCCGGTCTTCCCGCGCGCGTTGTTCGATGCGATCCTCGACCGGTTCGGGGCGGATGCGGACATCGCCATTGTATCGAAGGACGGCAAGCCCCTGTCGGCGGTCATCAGCCTCTATCATGGCGGTGCCTGCATGCCCTATTGGCACGGCGCCGGGCTGGAGGCGCGGGCGATGCGCTCCAACGAAGTCCTTTATTTCACCCTGATGCGCCAGGCGCGTGAGCGCGGCCTCACCCATTTCGACTTCGGCCGGTCGAAGGTCGGCACCGGCCCCGCCGCCTGGAAGAAGACCTGGGGTTTCGAGGGCGATCCGCTCGGCTATCATCTGCGCACCGCGCAGGGCAAGGAGACGCGTGACGTCAACCCGCTCTCGCCCCAATATCGGCGCAAGGTGGAACTGTGGAAGAAGCTGCCGCTGCCCGTTGCCAACCTTATCGGCCCGCATATCGCGCGGGGCCTTGGATGACGGGCGAGCTTCTTTTCCTCTGCCATCGTATCCCGTTCCCGCCCGACCGGGGCGACAAGATCCGGTCCTATCATCTGCTTCAGCGGCTCGCGCAGATGGCACCGGTCCATGTCGGCTGCTTTGCCGATGATGATCGCGACATGGGTTTCGCCCCGGACATGGCGCGACTGACGGCCAGCCAGTGCGTGTTGATGCGCGACCGTTCGCGCATCGTCGCCGGCCTCTCGGGCCTGGCGCGCGGCCAGTCGCTGCTGGTGTCGCTGTTCGATCATCCGGACCTGCATCGCTGGGTCGCCCAGGTCATGGCCGAACGGCCGATCCGCGCCGTCATTGCCTATTCGGCGCAGATGGCGCATTTCGTGCCCATGCTGCCGGCGGGGGTGCGGTTCCTGATGGATTTCGTCGATTTCGATTCGGCCAAATATGCCGCCTATGGCGCGCAGGGATCTGGCCCGATGGGCTGGATCAATCGGCGCGAGGGCCGCGTGCTGCTCGATTTCGAGCGCAAGGTTTCGGCCCGCGCCGACATATGCAGCTTCGTCAGCGAAGCCGAAGCGGCGCTGTTCCGCGATGCCTGTGGTCTTGGCCCGGACCGGATCGTCGCGCTCGAAAATGGCGTGGCGCTCGACTATTTCGACCCGGCGGCCGATTTTCCGGCCGTCGATAAGGGGGCAGGGCCGCTGATCGTCTTCACCGGCCAGATGGATTATCGCCCCAATGTCGAGGCGGTCGAGAGTTTCGCGCGCCAGACGCTGCCCGCTATCCAGGCTGCGCGCCCCGACGCGCGCTTCGCCATAGTTGGTCGCAACCCATCGAAATCCGTGCAGGCGCTCGCCGATCTCCCCGGCGTCATCGTCACCGGCGGCGTGCCCGATGTGCGCGGCTGGCTGGCCGCCGCCGATCTGGTGGTCGCGCCGCTGCGCATCGCGCGCGGAATCCAGAACAAGGTGCTCGAAGCGATGGCGATGGCCCGCCCGGTCGTTGCTTCGCCTCAGGCTGCCGAAGGCATTGATGCGGTCGATGGCCGCGATTTCCTGATCGCGGCCGATCCGGCGGCCGAAGCCCGGACGATCCTGTCGCTGCTCGCGGATCCGGCGCGAGGGACACAGCTTGGCCTCGCCGCCCGCCGCCGCGTCGAGGATCGCTATCGCTGGTCGGCGACGCTGGGCGGTCTGCCCGACCTGCTGCTCGGCGCGCCGGGCAAGGCCGATCCGCAGGCCGCATGACCGATCGCGCCCGTTCCCTTGCCGACATGCCGCGCATCGGCCTTGCCGGCTGGCGTGGTCATCTGACCGCGCTCGGCGTGGTCGCGGCTGCCATCCTGACGCTCTTCTTCGACGATCTCTATTCGATGGTCTCGATCTGGTGGAACGCTTCCACCTTCGGCCATTGCCTCTTCATTCCGATCCTCATCGCCTGGCTGGTGCAGCAGCGTCTGCCCGGCTTGCGCCAGCTGGAGCCGGTCGCCTGGCCGCCGGGCCTGATCTGGCTGGGCCTTGGCGCCTTCGCCTGGCTACTCGGCGCAGCTGCGGGCGTCGCGATGGTCCGCCATGGCGCGCTGGTCCTGATGCTCCAGGGCGCGGTGATCGCGCTGCTCGGGCCGATGGTGGCACGCGCCTTGCTCTTCCCGCTCTTCTACGCCTTCTTCATGGTCCCCTTCGGCGAGGGGATCGTGCCGCATCTCCAGCTGGTGACGGCGCATCTCTCGATGATGTTCCTGACGCTGGCCGGCGTGCCCGCCCATATGGAGGGCATCTTCATCACCACCCCGACCGGCTATTTCGAGGTGGCGGAGGCCTGTTCGGGCGCCAAATTCCTGATCGCCATGACCGCCTATGGTGCGCTGGTCTGCAATGTCTGCTTCCAGAGCTGGCCGCGCCGCATCCTGTTCATGGCCGGGGCGCTCACCTTGTCGGTGCTGGCCAATGGCGTGCGCGCCTTCGCCACCATATTGGTCGCCCATCTGACCACGGTCGATGCCGCCGTCGGTTTCGACCATGTCGTCTATGGCTGGGTCTTCTTCGCGATCATCATGATCATCGTGATGGCGACAGCCTGGCCCTTCTTCGATCGCAAGCCGGGTGATCCCTGGTTCGATCCCGCGCCGCTGCAGCGCCTTGTCCGGCGGCAGGCGCCGGCCGGCATGATGGCGGCGATCGCACTCGGCATCATCGTTGCCGCGCCGCTCTGGCTGGCGGCCACCGCGGCCACTGCCCGGCCGCTGCCATCGCGCATCGATCTGCCGGCGGTGCCGGGCTGGACCCGCACCAGTGCGGCCCAGACCTACCCCTGGAAACCGCGCTTCGATGGCGCCGATCATTTCATCTCTGGCCGCTATACCAACGCACACGGACAGGTCGTGGACCTCGTCGTCGCCGCCTTTGACCGGCAGGAGGACAAGCGCGAACTGGTCGGTTTCGGCCAGGGCGCGGTCGATCCCGACAAGGAATGGACCTGGTCCTCGCCCGCACCAGCGCCCGCCGACGCACGCGGCGAGCAGATCACCGGGCCGGGTCCGCTCGTCCGCCATGTCGTCAGCTTCTATGTGGTGGGGCAGGGCGCGCCGACCGGCAGCAAGCCGGAAGTGAAGATCCAGACCATGCTCGCTCGCCTGCTGGGCCGCGATCCGCGCTCGGTCGCGATCCTCGTTTCCGCCGAAGAGCATCCCGGCCATCCCTCCGACGCGGCGATTGCTACTTTCCTGCGCGATCTGGGCAATGTGAAGGAATTGGCTGACCGCAGCGCGGGCATAGGCTAGGACCGTAACAATGTGCGGAATTGCGGGCATCTTCCATCTCGAAACGGCCAAGCCGGTCGATCCTGCGCGGGTGCGCGCCATGCTGGACGTGATGCCGCATCGCGGCCCGGACGGCAGCGGCATCTGGACCGCGCCGGGTGTGGGCCTCGGCCATCTGCGCCTGTCGATTATCGATCTTGGCGGCGGCGCCCAGCCGATGCTGACCGAGGATGAAAGCCTGGTCGTCACCTTCAACGGCGAGATATACAATTTCGCCGAGGTCCGCGCCGAACTGGAGGCAAAGGGCCATGTCTTCCGCACCGACAGCGATACCGAAGTCATCCTGCACGGCTATCGCCAATGGGGCGAGGAGTGCGTCAGCCGCTTCAACGGCATGTTCGCCTTCGCCCTGTTCGATGCGCGCGCCCAGTCGCTCTGGCTGGTGCGCGACCGGCTGGGGGTGAAGCCGCTCCATTATGCCCTGCTGTCGGATGGTAGCCTGATCTTCGGATCGGAACTGAAAAGCCTGCTCGCCCATCCGCTGCTCCGCCGCGCGCCAGACCTGAGCGCGGTCGAGGATTATCTGGCCTATGGCTATGTCCCCGACGATGCCTGCATGGTCGCGGGCGTGCGCAAGCTCGGTGCGGGCGAGACGCTGCGCCTGGTGCGCGGCCGTCCGCTGCCCCATCCGCAGCGTTATTGGGACATCAGCTTTGCCGATCGCAGCAAGGCCAAGCCCGAGGCGCTGGAAGAGGAACTGGTCGCGCTGATGCGTCAGGCGGTGCGCTCGCGCATGGTGTCCGACGTACCGCTCGGCGCCTTCCTGTCCGGCGGCGTCGACAGCAGCAGCGTCGTCGCGCTGATGGCGGAAGCCTCGAACCAGGCGGTCAAGACCTGCACCATCGGCTTCGACGTCGCCAGCCTGGACGAGACCGCCTATGCCGACCGGATCGCGCGGCGCTTCGCCACTGATCACCGCACGCGCATCGTATCACCCGATGATTATGGATTGGCCGACACGCTGGCCTTCCATTTCGACGAACCCTTTGCCGATGCCTCCGCGCTGCCGACCTACCGTGTCTGCGAACTGGCGCGCGAACAGGTGACGGTCGCCCTGTCCGGCGACGGCGCGGACGAGGCGTTTGCCGGTTATCGCCGCCATCGCTTCCAGATGCAGGGGGAAAGGCTGCGTGGCCTGATCCCCGCTTCGGTGCGCGAACCCTTGTTCGGTACGCTCGGCCGCTATTATCCCAAGGCTGACTGGGCGCCGCGCCCGCTACGCGCCAAATCGACTTTCCTGGAGCTGGCCGGCGACGGCGGCGAAGCCTATGCCGCCTCGGTCGGGGTCACGCCCCATGCCCTGCGCCAGCGTCTCTTCAGCCAGGACATGAAGAGCCGGCTGGGCGCCTATCGCGCCGAGGATCGCTATATCAAGGCGATGGCCAATGCCCCGGCGCGCGACCCGCTCGATCGCGCCCAATATGCCGATATCCGCATCTGGCTGCCCGGCGATATCCTGACCAAGAGCGACCGGATGAGCATGGCCGTCAGCCTGGAGGCGCGCGAACCGCTGCTCGACCATCGGCTGGTCGAATTTGCCGCGCGTCTGCCGGTCACCCAGCGCATTCGCGGCAATAGCGGCAAATACCTCATGAAGAAGGCGATGGAGCCCTTCCTGCCGCAGGATATCCTCTACCGCCCGAAAATGGGCTTCGTGACGCCGATCAGCGCCTGGTTCCGCGGCGCGCTGGCGGGCGAGGCGACGGCGGTCGCCGGCGGCTCGGCGCTGGCCCGCACCGGCTGGTTCGACACGAAGATGCTGGCCAAGGTCGCGGCCGACCACAAGGCCGGCGTGGCCGACCATGGCCGGCTGCTATGGCAAATGGTGATGCTCGACAAGGCGCTCGGCCGGCTGTTCGGCGCGTGATCCCCTTGCAACCGGCCCCGCCCGGTGCCAACGGGACAGCATAATGAATATGCAGGGCGCCTCATTGACTGTCTCGAAGGAAATTGTGCGGCTGCGCCTCTATGCGCTGTGCCTGGCCGGCGACATGGCGGGGCTGTTCATCGCCTTCCTGCTCGCCAACTGGCTGGTCGTCGGCGCCTTCCTCGGCGAGCCGGGCAAGCCCCATGGCCTGGTGATGTTCTCGATGGTCGCGCCGCTCTATGCGATCCTCGCGGTGCAGGGCGGTGCCTATGGCATCAACACGCTGGATCGCGTGCGCCGCGGCATCTTCCGCGCCCTGCTGGCGTTGGCGCAGGCGGCGCTGCTGATGCTGCTGATCGTCTATCTGGGCAAGATCGCCGAACAGCTTTCGCGTCTGACCTTCCTCACCGGCCTGCTGTTGGGCGCGGCGACGCTGGCGCTGGTGCGGCTGGCCGTCGCGCGCCTCGCCGTCCGGCTGCTGGGCGATGTGCCGCATCTCACCGCCGTCATCATGGACGGGGTCGCGATCGAGACCGGCGCCCATATGGAGGTGATCCAGGCGGACGCCGCCAATCTCCATCCCGAACGCCATGATGCCGACATGGCCGCACGCCTGGCCGCTGCCGTCGGCATGGCGGAGCGGGTGATCGTCGCCTGTCCGCTCGAACGGATGGACGACTGGTCGGCGGCGCTCAAGTCGCTCTCGGCGCGGGGCGAGATCGTCGTCCCCGAACTGCTGCGCTTCGCGCCTGCGCGGGTGGACGAGTTTGACGGCCAGCCCACGATCATCGTCGCCGGCGGCCCGCTGCAATTCCGTGACCGCCTGATCAAGCGGCTGTTCGACATCCTCGTCGCCACCATCGCCACCATCGCGCTGTCGCCCGTCCTGTTCGGCGCTGCCCTGGCGGTGAAGCTGACCAGCCCCGGCCCGATCCTCTTCCGCCAGCCGCGCATCGGCAAGGATGGGCGGCCCTTTTCCATCTACAAGTTCCGCTCGATGCGGACCGAGGCGAGCGACCACAAGGCCGCAACGCTGACGAAGCGCGACGATGATCGCGTGACCCGCGTCGGCGCCTTCCTGCGCAAGACCAGCATCGATGAACTGCCCCAGCTCTTCAACGTGCTGAACGGCGACATGAGCGTCGTCGGCCCGCGCCCCCATGCCGCCGCCGCCAAGGCGGGCGACAGCCTCTATTGGGAGGTCGACGCCCGCTATTGGGAACGGCACTGCATCAAGCCGGGCATGACCGGCCTTGCCCAGGTGCGCGGCCATCGCGGCGCGACCGACCATCATCAGGATCTGATCGACCGGCTCCAGTCGGATCTGGAATATGTCAGCGACTGGTCGATCTGGCGCGACCTGCGCATCATCGTCGCGACGCTGGGTGTTCTGGTGCATCACAAGGCCTATTGATCATGATCGACCTTCTGCTTGTCCTTGTCCTGCTGCTTTCGCTTGTCGCGGTCGCCTGGCCTTTCTTCTTCTATCCGCTGATCCTGCGCCTGTTGCCGACCCGTGCGGAAGCGCCGGCCGATGGCCCGCTGCCCAGCGCCTCGCTGCTTTTCTGCGCCTATAATGAGGCTGCCTCGATGCCGGACAAACTCGCCAATCTGGCGATGCTGAAGGATCGGCATCCTACCCTCGAAATCCTGGCCTTCGATGATGGATCGTCTGACGGCACCGCCGGGTTGATCGCGGCGCAGGGGGGCGGCGGATTTATCACCCTGTTGCAGGGGCCCGGACGCAGCGGCAAGGCGCATGGCATGAAATTGCTCGCTGCCCGTGCGCGCGGCGACATACTGATCTTCACCGACGCCAATGTGCTGCTGGATGCCGACGCGATCGACAATCTGCTCGCTCGCTATGCCGATCCCGATATCGGCGGCGTGCTCGGATCGCTCCATTATCTGGGGGAGGGGGACAGCGCGACTGCGGCCGTCGGTTCGCTCTACTGGCGGATCGAGGAGAAGCTGAAGGATGAGGAGTCGCGCACCGGCAATGTGCTGGGCGCCGACGGTTCGATCTTCTCGATCCGTCGCTCCCTCTATCCGGAATTTCCCGATAGCGTGCTCGACGACCTCACCGTCTCCATGGCGGTGGTCTTTGCCGGCAAGCGGCTGGTGAAGGCGAAGGATGTGATCGCGCGCGAGCGGCTGGTGACCGGGCGCGGGGACGAGTATCGGCGCAAGGTGCGGATCGCTGCCCGCGCCTGGCACACGCACAGCCATTTGCGCCCGCAACTGCGCCGCATGGCGGCGATCGACCGGTTCAAATATGCCTCGCGCAAGATCGTCCGTTGGTTCGGCGGCCTGTTCATCCTGATCGGCGCGCTCGCTGCGCTGGTGCTGGCGTTGCGCTTGTCGATCCCGCTCGCCATGCTGGGGGTGATCGCTGTGACGGCCCTTTTCCGCATCGGCGGACGGGCCCGCAGCGGCCATCTGGCAACACTGATGGATATATTGATTGCCTATGCCGCAACCCTGAAGGGCGTGGTCAAGGCCATGCGCGGCCGCACCGTCACGATCTGGAATCCGGCCCAGTCGCGATAATCTTTCGCGCTGATCCCCCTCGCCAAAGCCGCGCCATATTGTATAGGCCGGAAGCTGATACCGAGCGGAGAATGGCGTGATTACTGTCCAGCGGGTGGCCAAGGCCGCCGGCAAGCATCTGACCAAATTGGGTCTCGACCTGCGCAAGGCACTGGGCGCTTCCGCCAATCGCGGCTGCCCGGCCTGCGGCATGACGGTCGTCGGCTTCTTCCGCTATGGCGACAATGGCGAATGGGGCTGCCCCAATTGCAACGCGTCGCCGCGCGAGCGGCTGATGAACTATCTCATCATGAAGGGCGTGCTGACCGTGCCGACCGACGGCGCGATCCTGCACATGGCGCCCAATGAGGGCAGTCTGGTCAAGCGTTTCTCGCAGGCGGCCGACTATGTCCCGGCCGATCTCGATCCCGCGCGCTATACCGTGCCCGGCATGCACAAGGTCGACCTGATGGCGCTGTCCGACAGCGATCGATACGACCTCTTCTATGCCAGCCATGTGATGGAGCATGTGCCCGACGACATGGCCGTGCTGCGCAATATCCTGCGCGCGCTCAAGCCCGGCGGCGAGGCCTGGCTGATCGTGCCGCTGTGGGACAAGCCGACCGAGGATGGCAGCTTCGAGATCCCCCCGCGCGAGCGGGAACGGCGCTTTGGCCAGTGGGACCATGTCCGCCAATATGGCCTCGACTTTGCCGATCGCATCCGCGCCGCCGGCTTCGAGCTGGAGGAAATCGACGCGCGCGACATCGACGCCGACACGCGCCATTTCTATGCGCTCGATGATCGGCTGTTCCGCGCGCGCAAGCCGCTGGGAACTGCGACGCAGTGAGCATGCTCGCGCGGATGGAGGCATCCGCCCGCATCCTCGCGCTGGTCAAGCTCGCCAATGTCGGGCTGGTGATGATTTGGGGCTTCGCCGTCACCTTCGTCTTCGTGCGGGTGCTGCCGCTGGCGGAGTTTCAGGCCTTCCTGCTGCTGGTCGCCTTCGGCAATTTCACCATCTCGGCGGAATTCGGCCTCACCAGCATCATCTATGCGCGCCTGCGCCGCTTCTGGCTGGGCAGCGATGAGGCGGCGGCCGATGGCGGCTTCCGGCTGGAGGAAATGGGTGTCCTCTTCCTCTTCCTCGGGCTGCTGATCGCCGGCGCGGTCGTCATCCTGCTCGGCGCGCTGGCGCTGGGCGGGCTGCATACGGCGATGCCGATGCTGTTCCTGCTCTTCTTCCTCACCGCCTGCCTCAACCTGCCGGCTTTGCTCGCCAAGCGGGCGCTTGCGGCGATCGACGGCAATTTCCTGTGGGAAGGGCTCGATTGCGCCCGCCGCCTGGTGACGATCGGCCTGCTGGCGGCGATCCTGTTCGGGCTCGATCCGCGCCTGTCGGTCGCGCTGCAACTGGCGATCAGCGTTCTGGTGATCGGCTACGCCATCGTCCATGTCCACCGCCGCCTCAATATGCGCCGCAGCCACTGGTTCGCCTTCCGCGTTGGTGGTGGGCATGTGCGCCGCCATTATCTGCGCGATATCGGCGCGTCGGCGGCCTTCACCGTGTCGGACATCGTCGCCTATAACGCGCCCTATTTCACCATCGCCATGGCGACCAGCGATGCCCGGCCGATGCTGCTGTTCGACTTCTTCTTCAAGATGTCGCGCTCGCTCTCGATGCTGGTGCGCGCCATGGTGGAGGCGGCCCTGCCGCGCATCACCCGCGCCTATCATGCCGGCGAAAGCGCGCGGGTGCGCCAGCTCCTGACCCGTGCGCTCGGCGCTGCGCTGTTCTTCGCGCTCGCCGGCTCGGCGTTGCTGATGCTGATCGGCGGATGGCTGTTCGACAAGCTGTTCGACGGCCGCGCCGCGATCGACCAGGCCGACCTTGGTCTCACCGCGCTGGCGCTGGTCGCGCTCTCGGTCATCTGCGTTTCGGTCTATGTCCAGGCCGCGCTCGGCCGCTTCGCTCATCTGCTCCAGCGTTCGCTGCCCTTTCTCGCCGGTTCGCTGCTCAGTGTACCGCTCGCCGGTGCGTTCTGGCCCGACCGCTTCGATCTCGGCTTCCTCGGCCTCTATGCCCTGACCCTGATGCTGGCGGCTGGCCTGCATCTCGTCTCGCTGCGCGGGCTGGTGCGCGCATGAAGATCGCCATGCTCGATCCGTCGCTCTTCACCGGGCGCTATGATGACGGGCTGTGCGCCGGCTTGGCGCAGGCGGGGGCGGATGTGACCCTGCTCGGCCGGCCGATGCGCGCCACCGATGCGATCGTGCCGCAGGGCTATAGCTACGCGCCGCGCTTCTTCCGCCGCAGCGAGGCCCTGCGCGATCGGCTGGGGGAGGGGCGCGCCTTCCGCCTCGCCAAGGCGGCCGAATATGGCCTGACCTGCGCGCTCGGCAATCTCGATGCGATGACCGGCGCGGACGTCACCCATCTCCAGTGGCTGCCGCTGGCGCCAGCCGACCGGCTGATGCTCGATCGGCTCAAGGGCCGCACCGCGCTCGTCCACACTGTCCATAATGCCGATGCCTATCATGCCGACAGCGGCCTGCAGGGGCGCGGCTATCGCGCGCTGCTCGATCGTTTCGATGCGCTGATCGTTCATGGCGACACGACGCGCGCGGCGCTGGTCGGGCAGGGCGTCGATCGCGCGCGCATCCATGTGACGCCGCACCCGCCGATGCGGCTCGCGCCCGCCACCCCGGCGGACCTCGCCGTCATCTCCGAACCTGCCGCGCCCCGCATCCTCTTCTTCGGCACGATCCGCCCATACAAGGGCGTCGACCTGCTGGTGGAGGCCTGCTTGTCGCTCTGGCGCGCAGGCCACCATTTTGAGCTGGTGCTGGCCGGCAAGCCCTTCATGGATGTCGCGCCGATCCTCGATCCGGTCCATGCTGCCGGCTTCGGCGACCGCCTCATCACCGATTTCGGCTTCCTCACCGAACCCCGGCTCGATGCGCATATGGCGAAGGCTGACCTGATGGTCTTCCCCTATCGCCATATCGATTCGAGCGGCGCTTTCCTGTCGGCGCTGCGCCATGGCAAGGCGATGGTGACGTCGGACGCCGGCATGTTCGGCACTCTGCCGGACGACGTCACCACGCGGGTTGCGGCCGGAAATGCGGCGGCGCTCGCCCAAGCCCTCTTGCCGCTGATCGAAAGCGCGGCCATCAGGCAGGCAGCGGGTGCGCGGGCGCGCGCCTATGGAGATATTATGGGCAATTGGAAGGACATGGCCTTGGCGACGATGGATATTTACCGCCAGGTGCTGCGCGCATGAGCCGCTATGTCCGCGAACTGTCCGACCGTGCATTGGCCCTGCGCCTGGCGCTGGCCGGCCGCGTCCACCAATATCCCGAGATCCAGGCGCTCAAGCGCTTCCTGTCCGCCTTCGCCATCGACTGCCTGTTCGACGTCGGCGCCAATCGTGGCCAATATGCGACCATGGCACGCACGGATGCGGGCTTTGCCGGCACCATCCTCTCCTTCGAGCCGAACCCGGATGTCTTTGCCGAACTGAGCAAGGCCGCCGCGTCCGACCGCAAATGGCATGTCTTCAACATGGCCCTGTCCGATTTCGACGGCACCGCCAGCTTCAACATCATGGCCGCCGACCAGTTCAGTTCGCTGAAGGCGCCGTCGGGCGCACAGGACGCGATCTTCGCCGATCGCAATAAGGTGACCAGGACGGTCGAGATGCAGTGCCGCCGGCTCGACAGCCTGCTGCCCGAACTGCGCGCCGCGCATGGCTTTGCCCGGCCCTTCCTCAAGATGGACACGCAGGGCCATGACCTGTCGGTCTGCGAAGGGGCGGGGAGCGTCATCGCCGACATGGCTGGCATCCAGACCGAACTGGGCGTGCGTCCCATCTATGAAGGCGGCACCGGCTATCGCGCGATGATCGACTGGCTGGAGGCGCGCGCCTTCGTCCCCTCCGCCTTCTTCGCGAACAATAAGGGCCATTTCCCGCTGCTGGTCGAAATGGACGGCATCTTCGTCAACAAGGCGCTGCTGGACAGCTGATGCCGAAGGGAATGCCCTTCGTCAGCGCGCGGCGCCTGTTCCTTGCCGGGGCGATCGGCCTTGCCCTATGGCTCGGTGCGACCTTCCTCTGGCATGTGACCTGGCGTCAGGGTGTCAGCCTCGCCGTCATCCTGTTCCTGGACCAGGATTTTCCGGCGCTGATGATCGGCCTGTTCCTGCTGGCGCTGGCCGCGCCCTTTGCGGAGGGGATGGGCTTTCGCCTGCCACAACCGCGCGCACGGATCATCGTGCCGATCATCGTGCTGCTCGGCCTTGCCGCCTGGGCCGGCCATTATGCCCTGTTCCAGGATTATTCGGTCTCCCGCGATGAAGAGGTCGCGCGCTTTGCCGCGGCCTATATGCGCGAAGGCCTGTTCGCCCGGCCGATCCCGGTCGAATGGGAACCTTATCGCCGGGCGATCATGCCCGAATTCTTCTCGCCCTTCGGCGCCGCCGATTACTGGACCGCTGCCTATCTGCCGGTGAACAGCGCGATCCAGGCCCTGTTCTGGCAAATGGGCGACCCCAATCTCGCCGGCCCGGTCTTGCTGGTGCTCGGCCTCTTCTCGCTATGGCGGGTGGCGCTGCATCTCTTCCCTGACCGGCCCGATGCCGTCTGGGTAACGATGTTGCTCGGCCTTTCCTCGGCCCAGCTCTGGGTCACGGCGATGACCCCCTATGCCATGACCGGCCATTTCGCATTGAACATGGTCTGGCTGGCGCTGGTGCTGCGCGGCGGCATAGCGGGGCATCTGTCGGCCGGCGTGGTCGCGCTGATCGCGGCGGGCCTGCATCAATGGCATTTTCCGCCCATCTTCATCGCCCCCTTCATTCTCTGGATGCTGCTGGCGCGGCGCTGGACCGTGGCCGCCTTCCACGCGCTGACCTTGGTCGCGATCGTCATCGTCTGGGCCAAGATCTGGCCCGGTTTCCTGCTTCACGCGCTGGGCGCGCCGACCGACGTGCGCCCGTCCGCCGGCGTCGCCGACAAGGTGGGCAGCCTGTTCCAGCGCCTGGGCGATCGCTGGCAGCCGCTGGTCAATCTCAGCCGCTATGCCGCCTGGAACAATATATTGATGGTCCCGCTCGCGGGCCTGGGCGTGCTGGCGATGCGCTGGCGAGATGCGATCCGCGGGCGCGAGATCGCCCTGCCGCTGGCGCTGGGCTGCCTTGCCGGGTGCCTGCTGGCGCTGGCCCAGGGCTATGGCTGGGGCTTCCGCTATGCCCATGGCTTCATCGGCCCCTTCTGCCTGCTCGGCGGCCTTGGCTGGGCGCGCTTCCGGCCACAGGGCGCGATGCGGCCGATCTTCATCGGCTTCCTGGTGACGCTGCTCACCGCAGGCTTCCTGGTCTGGCGCACCCATGTCTTCGTCGAACCCTATGCCGCCAGCCACCGGATGATCGACGCCTCGCGCGCCGACGTCGTTCTGGTCGATCCGCGCGGTGGCCTCTACGTCACCGATCTGGTGCGGGGCCGCAACGGCGTGCCGGGCAAGCCGATGGTGATGAACCTCGGCATGCTGACGCTCGACCAGGTGGATGAGTTGTGCAAGACCTATGTGGTCGAGCTCTTCGACCGCGCCGAATTCCGCCCGCTCGGCGTGCCGCTGGCGCGCTGGAACCTGGGGCGCATGGACACGCTGCGCGCCCATATGAAGCTGGCCGGTTGCGATCGCCCGGTCCAGCCGCCGCTGCCCGAGACGATCGACGACGCCATGAACGCCGCCGACAACGCCTTCTAAGTTGGTGATTGAAGGGGCATTACTGCCCCTTCACATAGACCCGCTTGCCGTTGATCCAGGTTTCCAGCACCTGCGTGCCGCGAATGTCGGTCGGGCTGGCCGTCTCGATATCGCGGTCGATCAGCAGGAAGTCCGCCCACTGCCCCGGCACCAGACTGCCGAATTTCTTCTCGGCAAAGCCGGCAAAGGCCGCCTGCCGGGTAAAGCCGTCCAGCGCCGCCTCGAAGCTGATCCTTTGCTCGGGCATCCAGCCGCCGGCCGGCTCACCCTTGGCGTCCTGTCGCGACATGGCGGCGGCAATGCCGGGGAAGGGATTGGGGCTTTCGACCGGCACGTCCGAGCCGAACGCCAGCGGCACCTTATTGTCCAGCATCGCCTTCCATGAATAGGCGCCCTTCAGCCGGGCCTCGCCCAGCCGCGCCGTCGCCATGCGCCAGTCCGACGTTTCATGCACCGGCTGCATCGACGCGATCGTGCCATAGCGGGCAAAGCGCGGCAGGTCGGCCGGATCGATGATCTGGGCATGTTCGACCCGCCAGCGCCGGTCGCCGGTATAGGTGTCCGACATTTCCTGGATCGCGTCGAGTATCTCGCCATTGGCGGCGTCGCCGATCGCATGGACCGCGACCTGGAAATTGTCCATCGCCGCGCGGCTCATGATGTTGCGCAACTGGGTCGACGGGATCATCGGCAGCCCGCGCTGGCCCGGCGCATCGCTATAATCCGCCTTCAGCCAGGCACCGCGTGATCCCAGCGCGCCGTCCAGCAGCAGCTTGATCCCGCCCATGCGCAGATGATCGTCATACAGCCAGGGCGTGGGTTCCGGCCCGGCGATCAGCACCATATTGTCGAGGCCATAGGCATAGGACATGATCCGCACGCGCAGCGCGCCGCGGTCGGCCGACCGGCGGAAGGCCTGCCAATCCTCGATGCTGGTGCCCATGTCGGCAATGCCGGTGATGCCCACTGCCAGCAGTGCGCGCTGCGCCTTTTCCAGCGCATTGTCGCGATCCTTGGGGGCAGGGGCGGGCACGACCTTCTGGATCAGGTCCATCGCCTTGTCGACGAAGACGCCCGCCGGCTTGCCCGCCGCCATCTCGATCCGCCCGCCAGTCGGCGCCTTGGTCGCGGCGCTGACGCCGGCCGCACGGATAGCCGCGCTGTTGGCCCAGCCCGCATGGCCGTCGATCCGCTCCAGCCAGACCGGAATGTCGCCCACGGCCGCGTCCAGTTCGGCGGCGGTCGGGAACCGGCCCAGCCCCCATGTCTCCTGGTTCCAGCCGGTGCCGATGATCCATTTGCGGCCGGTATTTTCCTGCGCATAGGCGCGGATCTTCGCCTGCGCCTCGGCCAGCGATTTCGTGTCGGACAGGTCCAGCGTGATCAGCGACAGACCAAGCCCCATGACATGGCCATGCGCATCGATCAGGCCGGGGATCAGCGTCTTGCCGCCCGCGTCCAGCTTGAAGCTCGGGCCTTTCGGTCGCTCGGGCCAGGGCTGGCCGCGCTTGGGCTTCTTGGGCTTGTACTCGGGCTCCTGATAGCGGCCCTGGATCAGCTTCTCGACCTTGCCCTCATCGTCGATCATCAGCGCGCCGAAATGGACGATCTTGCCATCCGGTCCGATGGCGATGCCGTTCACATTGTCGATCACGCCCGATGCATAAGCGGGCATGGGCAGTGCAAGCGCGGCGATCGCCGCCAGCATCATCTTCCTCATGCGCGGGTGATCCGCCGCACCAGCGCGCTGGTGTCCTGCCGGTTGCCGCCCATCGCCTGCACGTCGGCGTAATATTGATCGACCATCGCCGTCACCGGCAGGGTCGCGCCATTGGCCCGCGCTTCCTCCAGCGCCAGCCCCAGATCCTTGCGCATCCAGTCCACCGCAAATCCGAAATCGAAACTGTCCTGCGCCATCGTCTTCCATCTATTGTCCATCTGCCAGCTTTGCGCTGCGCCCCCCGAAATCGCCTCGAACACCTTGTCCAGGTCCAGTTCCGCCGCCTGGGCAAAGCGCATCGCTTCGGCCAGGCCCTGCAGAACGCCGCCGATGCAGATCTGGTTCACCATCTTCGTCGTCTGGCCCGCGCCCGCCTTGCCGACATGGACGATGCGCGCGGCATAGGCCTGCATCACGATCGTCGCGGCCGCCACCGCCGGGGCGGACCCGCCGCACATGATCGACAGCCGACCATTTTCGGCGCCCGCCTGCCCGCCCGACACCGGCGCATCGACGCAGTGCAGGCCCAGGCTCTCGCCCTCGACGAACAATTGCCGCGCGATCCGCGCCGAAACGGTCGTATGGTCGATGAACAGGCCGCCTGGCTTCATCGTGCGGAACGCGCCTTCGCGCCCCAGCGTGATCTGGCTCAGGTCATCGTCGGTGCCGACGCAACTGATGACGATGTCCGCCTCCTCGGCGGCCTTGGCCGGGCTGATCGCGACCTCGCCGCCATAGGCCTCGGCCCAGCTTTTGGCCTTGCCGATCGATCGATTGTAGACGGTCAGATGATGCCCCGCCTTGGCCAGATGCCCCGCGATCGGGCCGCCCATGACCCCCAGGCCGATAAACGCGATATTAGCCATAAGCCTCGTACATTTCGTGCGTGCAACCAAGCCATAGGGCCAGTTTTCGGCAAGTGCCAGTTTCTTCACCGGCAATTTTGCGTTAGGGCGCTGCGCCATGAACACGCTGAGCAAGATAGAGGGCGCCCTGCCGCTGCCCGTCACCGTCGATGACATCCTTGCGGCCCGGACACGCATTTCCGGGTCGATCGTCAAGACGCCGACGCTCATTAGCCAGACCTTCTCGCAAATGCTTGGCTGCAACGTCTATCTGAAGTTCGAAAATCTCCAGTTCACCGCCGCCTACAAGGAACGCGGCGCGCTCAATCGTCTGCTGCAACTTGATGAAGCGGCCAAGGCCAAGGGCGTGATCGGCGCCTCGGCCGGCAACCATGCGCAGGGCCTTGCCTATCACGGCAAGCGCCTTGGCGTGCCCGTCACCATCGTCATGCCCACCACCACGCCGATCGTGAAGGTCACCCAGACCCAGGGCCATGGCGCCACCGTCGTCCAATATGGCGAGAAGTTCGACGACGCCTATGCCCATGCCCGCAAGCTGGAGGTGGAGCAGGGCCTGACCTTCATCCATCCGTTCGACGAGCCCGACATCATCGCCGGCCAGGGCACGGTCGGTCTGGAAATGCTGGAGGATGCGCCGCAGATCGACACGCTGATCATACCGATCGGCGGCGGCGGCCTCTTTTCGGGCATTGCCACCGCGGCGCGCGCGATGAAGCCCGACATCCGCCTGATCGGCGTCCAGGCGGAGCTGTATCCGTCGATGTATGACTTCATCAAGGGCGCGGACCTGGCCTGCGACGGCGATACGCTGGCCGAGGGTATTGCGGTGAAGCAGCCGGGCGAACTCACCCGCCGCTTCGTCGAGCGTCTCGCCGACGATGTGCTGCTGGTCACCGAACGCCGGCTGGAGGAGGCCGTCAGCCTGCTTCTCCAGATCGAGAAGACGGTGGTGGAGGGCGCCGGCGCGGCCGGCCTGGCCGCGCTGCTCAGCTATCGCGAGCAGTTTGCCGGTCGCAATGTCGGCCTGATCCTGACCGGCGGCAATATCGACACCCGCCTGCTCGCCAATGTGCTGCTGCGCGATCTCGCCCGTTCGGGCCGTCTCGCCCGCCTGCGCATCATCCTGCAGGATCGGCCCGGCGCGCTGTTCCATGTCGCCCGCATCTTCGATCAGGAAGCGGTCAACATCCTGGAACTGTCGCACCAGCGCATCTTCACCAATCTGCCGGCCAAGGGGCTCAGCCTCGACGTCGAGTGCGAAACCCGCGATGGCGCCCATCTCCAGCGGCTGATCACGGCGCTGGGCGCGGCCGGTTATGAGGTCGCGCCGATCGAGGTTGCCTGATTTTGGGACATGCTTAACCATCGGTAAAAATTTCGTGGTAAATGACCTTTTCATGGTTGGGCCGGGACGGCATAGTCCGACCATGAAAAGGCAAATTCGCATGACTGAATCGGGGGGAGAGGCATGAGCGCACCATTCCGCTTTCCGCGTTTCTTCGTGACGAACCCCAGCCCTTGCCCCTATCTGCCCGGCAAGAGCGAGCGGAAGGTCTTCACCGAACTCAACGGCGACAATGCCTCGGAACTCAATGATGCACTCGGCCGCATCGGCTTCCGCCGCAGCCAGAATGTCGCCTATCGCCCCAGCTGCGCCGATTGCTCGGCCTGCGTGTCGGTCCGCGTCGTCGCGCAGGAGTTCAAGCCCAACGCGACGCAGCGCAAGCTGATCCGCCGCAACAGCGACCTCGTCGTCACCGCCTGCAAGCCCTGGTCGACCGAGGAGCAGTTCGAATTGCTCCAGCGCTATCTGCGCGCGCGGCATCCCGGCGGCGGCATGACCGAAATGGACGAGATGGACTTTGCCGACATGGTCGAACAGACCCCGGTCGAAAGCCATGTCGTTGAATATCGCCTGCCCGGCGAGGATGGCCGCCCCGGCAAGCTGGTCGGCGCCTGCCTGACCGATCGCCAGGGTGACGGCCTGTCGATGATCTACAGCTTCTTCGACACCGAAATGGAAGATCGCCCCGGCCTCGGCAACTTCATCATCATGGATCATATCCAGCGCGCTGCCCGCGCGGGCCTGGCCTATGTGTATCTGGGCTATTGGGTCGATGGCTCGCAGCGGATGCAGTACAAGATCCGCTATCGTCCGCTCGAAAAGCTCAGCCGTGCCGGCTGGGTCCGCTTCGATCCGGAGGAGCAGGCGCAGGCGATCCGTGTCGTCATGCCGCGGGACGAGCCGCCGCTGCCGGTCGAACTGGCTGCGATCCTGCGCCGCTGACGGCGCAGTTTCTGTAAATTACAGATTCCTGATCATTCCGGTTACGTGCAGGCTTGTTTAAGCTTTTCCTGCATCATCGCTGCCATGAGGAACAGGGCGGCACGGCAATCGGGGATGGGCGATGGATCGCTTCGCTGATCGGCGCTTTGCCGATGGCGCCCGCGAACTTGGCGGGCCAGCGGCCCTTATGCCGTCCGGCGCCAACGTCGCGCACAGGACATTATCGGCCAGGATCAAGCATGTACGCCCACCCGTCATTCACTGGTTCGCGGATTATCGCGGTCGCCTGCTGACCTACTGGGTCGAGGGCGAGGTGCGGGGCGGGGGGCTTCGCATGGGGCTGATGCGCCATGGCTGGCGCAAGGGCTTTGATTCGGTCGATATCGGGATCATCATACGGGCCGCCGCCGCGTCGTCGCAGCCGGAACCGCTGGTCGTTCGCCTGCGTTGCGCAGATGGCGCAAGCCGCTGGTGCCTGCTCCGCTTGACGCGGCAGGCAATGCCCGCAGGGGTATGGCGCTGGTATGGAACGGTCGAGGATATGCATGATCGTCGCGACAAACAGGCTGAATTGCTGGAAACCGCGCTGGCGGAAAGTCGCGAACATCATCGCTGGTCGGTAGAACTCAGCCCCCAGGTTCCCTGGACCGCCACGCCCGATGGCGCGATCGAGGAGGTCGGGCCGCGCTGGCGCGATCTGACCGGCAGCTCGCCCGAACAGGCGATGGGCGCTGGCTGGATCAACGCCCTGCATCCCGACGACATGGACCGGACCCTGGCGCTATGGCGCGAACGGCTCCAGTCGGGCGATCCGGTCGATGTCGATTATCGCCTGCGCCTGCGCGACGGCAGCTATCGCTGGATGCGCGCCCGCGCGGCCGCCCGGCGTGATGGCAAGGGCGCGATCATCCGCTGGTATGGCACGCTGGAGGATATCCATAATCAGAAGCTGGCGCAGCAGGCGGTGGCGGAAAGCGAGGAGCATTTCCGCCTTGCGGTGCAGTCGGCGCGGCTCGGCATCTGGGACTATGACGCACGCTCGGGCCAGCGCAGCTGGTCGGCGGAATTCCGAGCGATGCTGGGCCTGACGGCGGACGCGCCGGCAACCACAGAACTGGCTCTGTCGCTCGTCCATCCCGATGATCGGCACAAGCTCAAGGCGATGATGGACGGCGTCGCCGCCAATGTCCTGCCGCCCCATTTCGAGGCGACCCTGCGCGTCCATCGCGCCGACAATGGCGCGCTGCGCTGGATCCGCAGCACCGGCTGGGCGACGCGCACGGAAGTCGGCCAGTTGCGCCGGATCATCGTCACCTTCCTGGATGTCACCGAACAGCGCGATGCGGAAGAACGTATCCGCTGGGCTGCCACCCACGATCCGATGACGCGGCTGCCCAACCGGACATTGTGGCAGGGCGTGCTGGAGGAACTGGCGGATCAGGCGCGCCCGACCGGCGCGGGCTTCGGCCTGATGCTGTTCGACATCGATGATCTCAAGCGAATCAACGATTCGCTCGGCCATGATGCGGGCGATGCGCTGCTCTGCGGCTTTGCCGAGCGTCTGGCCGCGGCGGCGCCAGCCGATGCCGTGGTCGGGCGCCTGGGCGGGGACGAGTTCGGCCTGATCGCCGCCTCGCTGGTGGATAGTGCGACCGTGCAGGCCTGCAGCCAGGCCATATTGGACAAGATGCGGGTGCCCTTCGCCTATCAGGGGCAGTTGCTCGAAGCTGGGGTCAGCGTCGGTGGCGCCGTGTTTGGCGAGCATGGCGACGATGCGCATGAACTGTTCAAGGCCGCCGACCTGGCGCTCTATGCGTCGAAGGCGAGCGGTCGCAGCCGGCTCACCATGTTCCATTCCCAGTTGCGCGCCGACGCGCAGCAGCGCAGTTCGATGATCCACATGGCGCGCCAGGTGATCGCCGAGCGGCTGGTCGAACCCTATTATCAGCCCAAGGTCGACATGCGCAGCGGGCAGGTGCTGGGCTATGAAGCGTTGCTGCGCTGGCAGCATCCCCGGCTCGGTGTCCAGGCGCCCGCCACCATTGCTGCCGCCTTCGAGCATGGCGAACTGGCCATCCGTCTGACCGACCTCATGCTCGACGCGGTGCTGCACGACATGGCGGCCTGGCTCGGGATGGGCTTCGATCCCGGCCGGGTGGCGGTCAACGCCTCGGCGGCGGATCTGCTTCAGGCCGATTTTGCCGATCATGTCCTCGCCCGGCTGGATCAGCATGGCGTGCCGGCACAGAATTTCGAGATCGAAGTGACCGAGTCGGTCTTCCTCGGCCGCGGCGCCGATCAGGTCGCGCGCGCGCTTGACCGGTTCGCGCGGGGTGGGGTGCGTATCGCCCTCGACGATTTCGGCACCGGCTTCGCCTCGCTCAGTCATCTCAAGCAATATCCGGTCAATGTGCTGAAGATCGACCGCAGCTTCGTCAGCCATGTCGACAGCGATGCCGGCGACGCCGCCATCGTCGACGCCGTCATCAAGCTGGGCAGCAGCTTCCGGATGGAGGTGGTGGCCGAGGGCGTGGAGACCGCCGAACAGGCTGCGCTGCTCCTTCAGCATGGCTGCCATATCGCGCAGGGCTATCATTATGGCCGGCCACAGCCCGCCGCCTCGGTCCTCGCCGCGCGCGGCGCCGCGCCTATCGCGCCGAAAAAGTGACCGCCTCTATCTTGTTGCCATCGGGATCGCGCACGAAGGCGCCATAATAATGATCGTCATATTGCGGCCGCACGCCCGGCGGCCCGGCATCGCTGCCGCCCAGCTCCAGCGCCAGTCGATGAAATCCGTCGACCGCGCCGCGATCGGCCGCGACGAAGCAGATATGGATGCCGTTGCCCGCGCTCGCGGGCGCGCCATCGACCGGCGTCTCGACGCTGAACACCACGTCGGTCACGCCATAGTCGAGCGAATGGGGGTGGTCGCGCAGGCTGCGATAGCCCAGCAGCGCCATCAGCGGGTCGTAGAAGGCCCGCGCCCGCGCCACATCATTGGTGCCCACCGATACATGATGCAGCATTGCGTCACTCCCGTCGCCTGATCCCGCTCGTCAACGCACCAACCCATGGTCGCGGTTCCAGACGGCTCAGCGCGGCGCCGCCTCGGTCGCGTAGCGGGTGGTCGCCTGGGTCGTGCCGTCGGGATTGATGATGATGGTCGTCACCAGCGGCGGCGGATAATAGAAGCCGCCCGAAATATAGCCGCCCGGCGGCAGGCCGGGCACCGGCGGCGCGGCCGACACGACGGTCGTGGTCGCCGGCTGGTTCGACCAGTGCGTGCCGCTCGTCGCTGCCACCGGAGCTGCCGGAGGCGTCGGAGCCGCCGCAACAGTCGTCACCGCCGTCGCGCTCGGGCTGACGGCGCTGCTGGCATAGGCGGGCGCATCATAATCCACGCCGGGGCGGCTGGACGGGGCGGGCTGCGGCGTGGGCTGCGGCGCGGGGCTATAGGTCACCATGTCGTCGGGCGCACTATAGCCGGCCTCGCCACCGGAACTGGCGATGACGGCCGGCTGCGCCGCACCCTCTTCATAGCCACCCTCATAGCGCGACCAGTCGATGCCGCTGCGCACGTCGCGCACCCGGCCATATTGGTCGGTCATCACCGCATCGTCATAATAGCGCGACCAGCCATAGCCGGTGGTCGGCGCCGGCAGGCCATAGGCGCCATAATTGGCGATGAAGAAGCGCGGATGGACCCAGTAGGCGGGCAGGGCAAAGCCCACGCGTGGCCGCTGATAGCTTTGCCAGCCGCCCGGCGCGGCCCAGCCGGCATACCAGCGCCCGTCATAGCGCGGTCCCCAGCGATGGGCGGTCGTGGCCGTCGCCGTGGTGGTGGTGCGGACCACGCTGGTGCCGGACGCGGCGGATGTCTGCGCGGCAACCGGCCCCGCAAGGCTGGCGATCAGCGCCATGGCGCTGCTGGCGAAGAAAAAGCGCGCGGCCATCATCATGCTCCCTGTTCCCGCAGGGGCGTCAGGCCGCCCGCACGGTCATCATGCTAACGCGGAAATTAGCATGACGATCCGTGCAACGCCATGTTCGGCTTATGAAATCCTGTCCCGGAACGGGGCAGGGCGGCGATCAGCCGATGCGGCCGGCGATCCGCGCGACCAGTTCTTCCAGCCCCTGCTGGTCGGCACTGTCGAACCGGGCGGGGCGGGGGCTGTCCAGGTCCAGCACGCCGATCAGCCGGCCGTCATGCACCACCGGCACGACGATCTCGGACGCACTCGCCGCGTCGCAGGCGATATGGCCGGGGAAGGCATGGACATCGGCCACCAACTGCGTCTCGCGCGTCTGCGCGGCGGTGCCGCACACGCCGCGGCCCAGCGGGATGCGGATGCAGGCCGCCTTGCCCTGAAAAGGCCCCAGCACCAGCTCATCCTCGACCATGCGATAGAAGCCGGCCCAGTTGAGGTCGGGCAGGAACTGCCAGATCAGCGCCGACAGGTTCGCCATATTGGCGACAGCATCGGGTTCGTCGCGGGTTAGCGCGTCGGCAGCGGACAGAAGATCGGCGTAAAGCGTCGCCTTGTCGGCGTCGGCAGCGGGGGCGAAATCATACATGGGCACGCATATAGGATGGCCCGCACCGCTCGGCCAGAGGCTAGGATGTCGGGAGGGGTTTATCGATCAATCGCCGCTTGAGAGGGGCCGGCAACAGCAGATCTGCATAGGATATGCCCGTGTAGCAGCGTATCTGGACGACAAGGCCGGCAAGCAGGGCGATCGGTGCAATGAGGTTCCACGCCATCACCAGCAAGGGCGCGGCAAAGGCCATCCACAGGATGATCCGCTCTTTGCGATGAAGCGCGTGCCATTGGCCATAAAGCAGGATCGCGAAGCCAAGGCAGCAAACCGTCAGGTCATAGTTGAAGATATAGGGGGTGATCAGGGCCGTCGCGGTGGCCGTGATGAAGGCCAGTTGATGGACGGTGCAGTGACGCGCGCGCCAGACCATGTAGAGCGCGCTGCCCGCAAACAGGGTCTGGGCCAGCAGCGGCAGCCAATAAGGCCCCGCGCGCAGCGCGACATAGGCCGATGTCATCATGAAGAAATAGAATTTCTCGCCTTCGGCGGTCATGATCCGGGTTTGGAGGGCAGAGGTATCCGTCAGCCAGGTGGGCCAGAGATCGAAGCCGAACGCCAAGCCGCTCAGCCCGATCAGCCCCAGGGTGACGGCGAGTGCCGCGCCTATCGCCCGGAAGGCCCTGCGATGGACCAGCGTCAGGGCAATCAGCAGGCCCAGATGGGGCTTGAGCGTCAGCAGCCCGGCGACAAGGCCGGCGCGGACCGGCGCATGGCGCAACTGGGCGAAGAACAGCAGCCACAGGCCGCCAATGACGAACCCATAATGGCCGACCCAGATATTGACGATCGCCGCCGGCGTCAGCAGCGCAAGCCAGGAGGACAGGCCGGCCGGTATGTAGGGACGGGCCGCCCAGGCAAAGAAGATGGCGCCAAGGCCCGTCCACAGGGCGAGCGCAACCGGATAGGGAAACAGCGCAAAGGGTATCGCCAGGAACAGGCTATGCGGAGGATAGGAGTAGTTCAGCATCTCCAGCGGGCCGAAAAGCCCGGCCTGCCAGTCCATATAGGACTGAAAATCATAGAGACGCTCAAGCTGGTCGGTCAGTGCGAGCGTTCCGCCGGACCAGACATTGAGGAAATCGCGGCCGATCAGAAGTCGGGCTTCGGGCAGGTGCAGGCCGTCAAGTTGGCGCAAATCCGAGAGGATCAGGAAGGCGCCCAAGAAGGTGGCGGCAACCCACATGAACCAGTTCCAGGGGCGCGGTGGCAGAAGAATAGGGCGTTCGGCCGGCATGGCATCCTCGGGAAGCTGGGAACGCAGTCCTGCGCTCAGCCCTTCCTAGCAAGGCAATGATGGTTAATTCGTAAATGGCCGCTAGATTCAGTCCATCCTGACCCGGCCGCGTCCCTGTTTCACGGCGGCGCGCTTGACCTTGCCGTCGACGCGGCGCTTCTGCGATGCCTTGGTCGGCTTGGTCGGGCGCCGCTTCTTGGGCACGATCGTCGCCTCGCGGATCAGCGCGAACAGCCGCTCGCGCACCTCCTGCCGGTTGAGCAATTGCGATCGCGCGCCCTCGCTGCGCAGGATCAGTACGCCTTCGCGGGTCATGCGCGATCCGGCCAGGTCCGCCAGCCGCTGCTTCACCGCATCGGGCAGGCCGGGCGAAGCGGCGACGTCGAAGCGCAGCATCACTGCGCTGTCGGTGGTGTTCACATGCTGGCCGCCCGGCCCCGACGCGCGCAAGAAGCTCTCGACGATCTCGTCGCTGTCGATCGCGATGGAGCGGGTGACGGGGATGGCGACCATGGCGCGGGGCCGGGGCTTACAGCCCGGCTTCCTCCAATATCTCGGGGCCGAAACCCGCATCGACGAAGCTCTGCGGCAGCGGCGCGGTCGCCTGCGCGGGCGGTTTGTTGTCGCCGCGCGGCACGCTCAGGAAGCGGCTGTGCAGCAGCATCGCGCCCTGTCCGTCGCCATAGACCGGGTCGCCGACGATGCCGAAGCCCAGCCCATGCTGGGCATGGACGCGGATCTGGTGGGTGCGGCCGGTTTCGGGCGTGAAGGCGATCAGCGCGCGGCCGTCCTTCACCGCCAGCTTGCGCCAGTGGGTGACGGCGGGCTTGCCGGCCTTCGCCGCAATCATGCGCCAGCCCTGGCTCGGCGTACTCACCTTCTTGAGCGACAGGGCGATCGTGCCTTCGTCCGCCTCGGGCACGCCCTCCAGCACCGCGACATAGCGCTTCTCGACCGTGCCGGCCTCGAACGCGGCGGCAAAGCGCTTGTGCGCCTTGGGATTGCGCGCGAGCAGCAGGCAGCCGCTGGTGTCGCGGTCCAGCCGGTGGACCGCCAGCGGCCAGCGCTGGAAGCCGAAGGTCAGCGAGGCGAGGTGATTTTCAAGGCTGATCGATCCGTCGCGCGGCGCGTCGACCGGCAGGCCGGCCGGCTTGTCGAGGATGATGGCCTCGCCATCGATGAACAGCACTTTGTCGCTAAGCAGGGTCAAATATCAATCCGATCGGGAAATCTGGCGTCCGGGTAATCTGGCTGGGCGATTGACGCCCACGCCGCATCCTATAGGGCGTGGAACCGATGGAGAATAGGGGCCTTGCCTATCAACATGCGCCGCAACGGCTCGACTGGGTCGATGTCGCGCGCGGCATCGGCATCATCGCCGTGGTGGTCGGCCATGTCTGGACGCGCGGCGCCTTGCGCGACGCCATGTACAGCTTCCACATGCCGCTCTTCTTCCTGCTGTCGGGCATGCTCTCGCGCCCGCATCCCGTCGGCGCCTTCACCCGGCGGCAACTGGTCAGCCAGATGCGCCCCTATGCCATCTTCCTCGCGCTGCTGATCCTGGCCGATCAGATCATCGAACCGGCCAAGGGCAATCTGCCGATCTTCCACCAATGGCCGCGCGATCTGCTGCCGATCCTGCTCGGCGGCTATTGGCTGCGCGGGCCCTATACCATCTTCTGGTTCGTGCCCTGCCTGATGCTGGCGCGCATCCTGTTCAACCTCGCGCTCAACCGCTGGCCTGATCCGCGCGATCCGCGCTGGCTGATCCTGATGCCGGGACTGCTGGTGCTGGCGGAGGGGCTGGGCTGGATGACGCAGGCCTCGCCGCTCGGCTTGCTGAGCGTGCCGATGGCGATGATCCTGCTCTGGGTCGGCGCGCTCTGGCCCCGGCTGCACTGGCGCAATCTCTGGATCGTGCCGCTCGGCCTGCTCGCGCTGGCGGGCCTTTGCGGCTGGCTGCCGACCCTCAACATGAAGGCGGGCGACTATGGCTGGCCCTTGCTCTCGATCGCGTCCGGCATCGCGACATCGTTGCTGCTTTTCCGCCTGTCCGCCCGGATCGCGCCCTTAGCGGCCCCGCTCGCCGCGATCGGCCGGGCGTCACTGGTCATCATGTATCTGCATGTAGCGATCATCCATTATGGCACGCCCTATCTGGCCAAGCCCTGGCTGCTTGCGCTCGCGCTGCTGGCGCCCTTCGCCCTGTGGCACCTCATCCGCCTGTCCCCGCGCCTCAGCCGCTGGATGCTCTAGGACAAGGACGGCGTCGACGCTGGCCAGGATCGCCAGCCGGCCAGGAAAAAGGCGATGGCCGCCATGGCGCGCGCATGCGTCCGGTCTGAAACGCCAGCCGGCTCGATCCCCTGCGCCGCCCGGTCCAGCGCCTCGCCGGCAACCAGCCGCACGAACATGTCCGCGCCCAGCCTGACCGTCTCTGCCGGCCAGGCGCCATCCTCGGCCAGAATGGCGGCGATCGCCGTGCTGGCGCGCTGGAACGGCCCATCGACGCTGAGCGCCAGCCCCGGCTGACGCGCCGCCTCCGCCACGATCATGCGATACAGCGCGATCGCATGGGGATTGAGCAGCCAGCCGAGCAATATCTCGCCCGCCGCCTGCAAGCGCTGTTCCAGCGGACCGGCCTCGACCCGCGCCAGATTGGGCATGCCCGACTGGCGTGCCAGGCGCTCGACCACCTCGACGAACAGGTCCGACTTGGTCCGCGCGCGGCGATAGAGGGTGCGCTTGGTCACGCCAGCGCGGCGGGCGATGGCTTCCATGCTGGCCCCCTGGAAACCAGCCTCGATGAAGGTCGCCAATGCCGCATCCAGCATCGTCGCTTCAATCTGTTCGGCCGCCTCGCGCGACGGCCGGCCTGTCGGCCGCGCCGATCCGTCGCTCCCTGATCCGTCAGCCCGCTGGCTGGTGTCGGCGGCCATCCCTGCTTTCCTTCCATTCGGCTCCGGCATAAAAGGATACGGAACCGGATACTTTGAGTCGAGTTTATTTCCCATCAGTCATGCCGTCGCCCGGCGGCGATAATCAAGGAGCAGTTGGAATGGCGTTGTTTCAGGATCGGGTCGCGATCGTCACCGGCGGTGCATCGGGCATCGGCGAAGCGGTGGTGAAGGATTTGTTGGCGGAAGGGGCGAAGGTCGTCATCGCCGATTTCGACGAGGCGGGGGCACAGCGTCTCGCGCAATCCTGTGGCGAGGATCGGGCGCGCGCCTTCAAGGTCGATGTCAGCGATGCACAAGCGGTCAGCGCCAGTGTCGACTTCGCCGTCGAAACCTTCGGCGGACTGCATCTGGCGGTCAATAATGCCGGGATCGGCGCGCCGTCCACACCGCTGGCCGACATCGCCATCGATGACTGGCACCGGGTTGTCGGCGTCGATCTGCACAGCGTCTTCTACGGCATGAAATATCAGATCCCGGCGATGCTGAAATCCGGTGGCGGCGCGATCGTCAACATGGCCTCGATCCTGGGCGCGGTCGGCTGGGCCGGTTCGGCCGCCTATGTGACGTCCAAGCATGCTGTCGTCGGCATGACCAAGACTGCCGCGCTCGACTATGCCGGCCAGGGTATCAGGGTGAATGCGGTCGGGCCGGCCTTTGTCGAAACCCCGGCGCTCGGCAAGACCATGACCGATGCGGAACGGGGGGTCCTCGCCGGCCTGCATGCGTTTGACAGGCTGGCGCGCCCGGAGGAGATCGCTGCCATGACCAGCTTCCTCCTGTCCGACCGCGCCTCCTTCATGACCGGAACCTATTATCCGGTCGATGGCGGCTATCTGGCGCGCTGACGGCGCGGGGCGTCAGCCCTGCTGGATCAGCGACAGCCGATGATCCTCGCCGGCGCGGGCGACCAGGGCATAGGCGGCCTGGGCGATCACCTGCGCCTGGCTCAGCGCGGCGGCATCCTCCTGCTGGGCGGGGGCGACCGGGTCGGCGACGGCCGACGCCGCCGGCGACGCATAATAGCCCGCGTCGGACAATTGCGTGTCCAGCGTGGTTGCCGGCGCGGCGACGGCCTGCGATCGCGGCGCTGGCGTGGGCGCGCTATAGGTCAGGGGCGACAGCGAAGGTGACAGGGAAACGCTGTCGCTGACGACGACGGCCGATTCGCTCGCGATCACCGGCGCCGGCGCGGTCGTTGCGACAGCCGGTGTCGTTTCGACCGCCGGCTGGACGCTGGCGACCGGCTCGCTTGCCGCAACCGGCGTGGTGGCCGCCGGTGCGCTCGCCTCTGTCACTTTCGCTGTCGTGCTGCCGCTATTCTGGTTCGCCTGCCGAACCTTTTCGGCAAATTCTTCCATCGCCTTCTTGAACTGGCCCCAGCCATTGCCCGAGCCGCCGATCGCACCAACCATCTCTGTTTCGCTCCCGGTCCCCGATCCTGCCATGTCAGCCATTCGCTGCCATTTCCCCAAGGAACGGGCTTATCCGGCGATTAAGCATTCAATGCAGATGGCGCAGCTTGTCGGGGTTGCGCATGATGTAGATGGCGGTGACATGCCCGTCCTCGATGTCGAGCGCGGTGGTCTGCAATTCGCCATCGGCCTCGCGCGTGACGAAGCCGGGCAGGCCGTTCACCATGCAGGTGCGCAGCAGGGTCGACCCATATTTGCCGAACAGCACGGCCAGCGCCTTGTGGACCTGCATCACCTGGCCATGGCCGATCGCCGGGCGGATCGCGGCCGGGCGCTTGCCGCCGCCATCGCTGTGGAAGCTGACATCCTGCGCCAGCAGCGCGCCCAATGTGCTCATGTCGCCGCTGCGCGACGCGGCGAAGAAGGCGCCGGCAATCTCCAGCCCGCGCTGTTTTTCGATTTGGAACCGGGGGCGGGCGTCGCGCACATGGTCGCGCGCGCGGGCGGCAAGCTGACGACAGGCGGCGGCATCGCGCTGGATGGTCCTCGCCACCTCGTCAAAGGCCAGCCCAAATACATCGTGCAGCAGGAAGGCGGCCCGCTCCAGCGGCGACAGCCGCTCCAATGCCAGCATCAGCGGCAGGGTGACATCCTCTTCCTCGTCCGCTTCCTCGACCATCGGTTCGGGCAGCCAAGGGCCGACATAGGTTTCGCGCTGCGCCCGCGCCGATTTCATCTGGTCGAGGCAGAGGCGGGTGACGATGCGGCGGAGAAAGGCTTCGGGTTCGCGCACCGCGCCATGGTCGGCGCCCATCCAGCGGATGAAGGCATCCTGCACCACATCCTCGGCATCGGCGACCGATCCGAGCATGCGATAGGCCACCCGGATCAGGCGGGGACGCAGCGGGTCGAAGCGCGCCGCCGCGTCCGTCTGCGTCCCCCGCGCCATCAGGCTGCTGCCTTCATCGGCAGGTCATACCAGAGGTTGAAGCCGACGGCGATGCGGTTCCAGCCATTGATGATGTTGATCATCAGGGTCAGCTTGACCTGTTCCTCCTCGGTGAATTCCCAGTTCAGCGCTTCCTTGGCCGCTTCATGGGTGTGGCCCTTGGCGATTTCGGTCAGCGCCTCGGTCCAGCCCAGCGCGGCGCGCTCGCGGTCGGTATAACAGGGCGCCTCGCGCCAGGCCGACAGCAGGTAGATGCGCTGTTCGCTCTCGCCCTTCTCGCGCGCTTCGTACGTATGCATGTTGATGCAATTGGCGCAGCCGTTGATCTGCGACGAACGGATCTTCACCAGTTCGATCAGGCTCGGCTCCAGGCTGTCGGCGATGGCGGTGGAGAGGGCGGTCCAGCTCTTCATCAGCTGCGGCGCGGCGGCATAGGGATTGATCTTGTCGGTCATGATACAGCTCCTTTGCTTGCTATTGCTGACATGACGAGACGGCCGCGCCCGATGTGACATGGGCAGCAACTTTTTTCGCAAGGGGCGAAAATATTTGCCGATTCCGGCTCTGGACAGGGGGCGGGCGCAGGCGCTAGCGGCCGCGCCCTATGTCTATCATTGCCACCATCATGAACACGGCCACTGGCCAGCCCATCCAGAAGATGAAGTTCGAGCGCATGCCCAAGCCCTGGGTGTCGCTGAACCTTGAAAATGGCGAACTGGTCACCGCCGACCGCGTCGTCGTCGGCAAGCCCGCACCGGGCAAGTTCATCACCCCGGTCGAAGTCTGGGTCACGCCCAAGACGCTGGGATGACATCCACAAGGTTCGGTCACGCCAACATTGCCGGATCGTAAAATTCCATTGAGCTCCTAAAAAAGGCCTTTATATCGGCGGCTTGCTGAGTGGGGACTCAGGGGGGCTTGGGGGATTTTATCAGATTCGCGGCGCGTCTTGTCGCGTCGGTGCTGTGCGTGCCGACGTCGGTTGCCAGTGCGCAGCATGTCGATGCGGAACGCGCATCGACACCTGCCATCCTGTCGGCTGGACAGATTTTCGACGTTGCCGAATCCGCGCGACAGGCACGCGATTTCGAAACCGCCCAGGCGGCCTATCGCGCCCTGTTCGCCGATGCCGATCCCGAGTTGCGGATCGAAGCGCGCTTCCGGCTGGGGCTGATGCTGGCCGACGACCTGCAACGCTACAGCGATGCGGCGGTCGAGTTCCGGCATATCCTTGATGTAAAACCCCATGCCGCCCGCGTGCGGTTGGAACTGGCCAGGGTGCTGGCTGCCAGCGGTGACGTGCGGGCTGCCGGCCGCGAAATGCGCGCGGCACAGGCTGCCGGCTTGCCGCCACAGGTCGAGCAGATGGTGCGCTTCTATGCCAATGCCTTGAGCGCACGGAAGACGCTCGGCGGTTCGATCGAACTCGCCCTTGCGCCCGACAGCAATGTCAATCGCGCGACCCGTTCCGATCGGCTTGGAACGGTGATCGGCGATTTCCTGCTCGACAAGGATGCCCAGGAAAAATCGGGTGTCGGGCTCAGTCTGCGCGGCCAGGGCTATTGGCGCCACGGCATCGAACCGGGCGCGGATCTGATGGTGCGCGCGTCGGTCGGCGCCTCGCTCTATCGCGATGCCTCTTTCAACGACATCAGTGCGGCGTTGCAGGTCGGCCCCCAATATCTGTCGGGGTCGGATCGTATTACCGTGGCGGCCGGGCCAAGCTGGCGCTGGTATGGCGACCGTCTCTATTCGACCGGCTATGGTGGCAGCGCGAATCTGCTGCACCCGGTGGGAAAACGTAGCCAACTTCAGCTTGAAGGTGGCATCACCCATGTCCGCAACCAGCGCAACGCCTTGCAGACAGCGGATGATTTCACCCTGGCCGGGGCATTTGATCATGCCTTCAGCGCGCGGGGCGGCGGCGGCGTTCAGATGTTTGCCCTGCGCGAAGCAGCGCGCGATCCCGGTTATAGCTTCGTCAGTGGTGGGGGCAGCGTCTATGGCTTCCGCGAAATGGGGCGCACCACCTTCGTCGCGACAATGGGATACAGCCATTTGGAGGCTGATGCCCGGCTGCTTCTTTATCCACGCCGGCGCATCGAAAATCGATTGAGCGCGAGCATCGGGGCGACGTTACGCGCCTTGCAGGTCGGTCCGTTCGCGCCACTGGCGCGGCTCAAATGGGAACGCAATCGCTCGACCATCGAAATCTATCAATATCGCCGAATTTCTGCCGAGTTCGGCATCGGTTCGGTTTTCTGACGGGGGAATGAAGATGACGAAACAGGCTCTTCGCGGCGCGAGCGCGATCGCCTTGATGCTGGCGCTTTCTGCATGTGGCGGGGGTGGTGGCGTGAACAGTACGCCCACTCCCACGCCAGCACCTACTCCGACGCCCACACCCACACCCACACCCACACCCACACCGAGCGCCAATGCTGATCTGGTCGCACCGCTTGTTTCGGAAACTTTCGTCAATAATGCGGTGGCTGGTACAGCCAGCTTCCCGGCAAATGGAGCAGGTACGGCGACTGCCGCCAAATCTGCACTGACGTTCCGTTATGATGCGTCGAGCAATCGCTATTCGGTGTCGGCCGCCGACCGTTCGCAGAATTTTGCGGTATCGAGCAGGGATGCTGCGCTCAGCAATGCGGACCTCGACGTTTATGTCGATAAATCGGGTAACCGCACAGACACGTTGGCCGTTCGTAAGAACGCAGCTGAGAAGGGGACGCCTGACAGCCCGCAATTCCAATATGCCGGCGCTGCCGTGTGGCAACGCACCACAGCAAATAGCAGCGCAGTGAGCGCCACAGCGGATGCCTTTACCTATGGCGTGGAAACAAAGGCTTCGGCCATGCCGCTCGGCGGCACCGCAACTTTTGTGGCATCGCTGAACGGCATTGCCACCTATGCCGACACGGCACTGGGCCTCAGGGGGGGCGGCACTCTCAACATCGATTTCGCCTCTGGCGGCCTGACCGGCAATGGTGATTTTTCCACCTATGGAACGGATGGCGGAAAGGTGGACACCAGCAACTGGTATGCCAGCGCCAGGATCGCGTCCGGATCCAATGCCTTCAGCGGTAGTTTCACGATCGGGGCGCCCAGCAACCCGGCCGGGTCGTTCGATGGACGCTTTTATGGCCCCAACCATGAGGAGCTTGGTGCGGCCTGGAGCTGGAACACGCCGACAGGAGGGCGCGCCTATTTGGGTACGCTGCTGGGACGCGACCTGGCAACATTGCCGGCCAATGGCGGGCTGGATGCGCTGCGCGTCAATGAGGCGTTCGAGACCACGGGCATGCAGGCGCAATATATCCTGACCTCGCCCACCAACAGCTATATGCAGCGCATCACCAGCCTGACGACACCGCCCGTCACCATGCGCTATTCGGAAGATAGCGACAGTCTGGTGGTCAATCAGTTTGCGGTGGTCAGCGATGTCGCCTTGACCGACGCGATCAGGGATGCTGCGGCCAGCAATGCGTCCTTCGACGTCTATCGGACCACGAAGACGGAAACATTTGGTGGGGTCGCCAGCGAATATCCGATCGAGATCCGTGTCCTGAAACCGGGCGCCGGAAACCCGACGATTGCGCTGACCTATACCAGCTTTGCAACCTGGTCGGTTGGTCCCGTTCCCAGCCTGTATCAGTCTGACGTCAACGAAACTGTGCTGGCCTATGGCCGCAAGACGCCGGATGGCGCGATGCCGCGGTCTGGTTCGGCCAGCTATGCGGCGATCATCCAGGGGATCACGACCGTGCCCGTAAGTGCCAGTGCAACGCAGCGGCCCTATGTCATCACGGGCGATGCAAGCCTCTCCTATGATTTCGCCGCGGCCCGTATGTCGGGCGTGATGCGCCCCGTGGCAACCGATCGCGATAGCGGGCAGCGCTACGAACTGGGGGCGCAGAATTTTGCCGGAAGTTCCATTGTCGGCGCATCCAGCTTTTCGGGACAGTTCGAAAAGGAAATGACCATTCGTGGCATTGGCACCACTAATGGCAGCATCAACGGCCAGTTTGCCGGCCCGCAGGCGCAGGAATTCTTTGCGCGCTGGAATTATGGCATGATCGATCCGGTCAATGGCGGCACGCTCAACATGGGCGGCGTCATGGTCGGCAAGCAGACGCAGTAGAACGGACCCCAGTTCGAAAGAAAAAGGAGCTGGCGCGCAGTCCCGGCGTGCCAGCTCCCTACAACCTGATGGCGCACCCATGCGACCGAAGAACGCAGCCAGGCTGCGTCCCCCAGACGGCGCGGGCGGCGATTAACCGTGCAGCTTGATCGCGGTTTCGGCGATCCGGCGGCCCTGATAGCGGGCGCCGTCCAGTTCTTCCTCGCTCGGCTGGCGGCTGCCGTCGCCATCGGCCAGGGTGGTCGCACCATAGGGCGAACCGCCGCGCACCTTGTCGACGCCCATCTGGCCGGCGAAGCCATAGTCCAGGCCGACGATCGTCATGCCGAAATGCAGCAGGTTGGTGATGATCGAGAAGAGGGTGACTTCCTGGCCGCCATGCTGCGATGCGGTCGAGGTGAAGGCGCCACCGACCTTGCCATTGAGTGCGCCGCGCGCCCACAGGCCGCCGGCCTGATCCAGGAAGGCCGCCATCTGGCTCGACATGCGGCCAAAACGGGTGCCGGTGCCGATGATGATCGCGTCATAATCTGCCAGTTCGGCGACGGTCGCGACCGGGGCGTCCTGGTCCAGCTTGAAATGGGCCGCCTTGGCGACTTCCAGCGGCGCGGTTTCGGGCACGCGCTTGATGTCGACCTGCGCGCCGGCGGCGGCTGCGCCTTCGGCCATGGCCTTGGCCATCGTTTCGATATGCCCGTAGGACGAATAATAGAGAACCAGAACCTTAGCCATTGTCACGTCTCCTCATCTGAAACTGAAAGGTTGAAAGAGTGGTCGCCCGCACAAGGGAGGGAGCATGCGGGCGACCCGGACCGGTCCGTCTAGGGGAGGGGAATGACGGACCGGTGCGTAAGCGTCATGTCTATTCGCTGTCGACCAGGACGATCTCGCTGTCCTCGACCGCAGTGATGGTGATGGGAGCGCCGCCGATGATGGCCGCGCCGTCCCGTGCCTCGAAGGTTTGGCCGTCAATCTCGATCAGGCCCGTTGCCGGGACCAGATAGAGGTGGCGCCCCTCGGCACTGTCATAGGTCACGCTGTCGCCCGCCTTGATCGTGCCGCCCAGCAGCCGGGCATCGGCCCGGATGCGCAGCGCTTCCCTGTCCTCGTCATGGCCGCTGGCCAGCACCACCAGCTTGCCGGAACGATCGCCCTTCGGGAAGGGCTTGGCGCCCCAGCTGGGCGATCCGCCGATCGACCGGGGAATGACCCAGATCTGGAACAGGGTGGTGGTTTCGTCCTCCAGATTATATTCGGCGTGGCGGATGCCGGTGCCGGCCGACATCACCTGGACATCGCCAGCCTCGGTCCGGCCCTTGTTGCCCAGGCTGTCCTGGTGGGTGATCGCGCCGCTGCGGACATAGGTAATGATCTCCATGTCGCTGTGCGGGTGGGGGGGAAAGCCCGAGCGCGGACCGATCTCGTCGTCGTTCCATACCCGGATCGCGCCCCAGCCCATGCGGGCGGGATCATAGTAATTGGCGAAGGAAAAATGATGCCGTGCGTTCAGCCAGCCATGGTCGGCATGGCCGAGCGACGCGAACGGGCGGCGCTCGATGCGGCTCGCGGTTGTCGTGCTCATGGGGTCTGCCTTTCGATTGCGATGCCGGATGCTTCCGGCTTGCTTTCCGACAATCTAGCGATCAGGTTCGTTTCTTGAATAAGCAGTGTTGAAACGGATTGTTTCCCTATGCGCCTACCTGATTTCGAGGCCTGGGCGATGTTTGCCGCCGTGGTTGAACATCGCAGCTTTACCGACGCGGCCAAGGCGCTCAGCGTCTCCAAGGCCACCGTGTCCAAGGCGGTGACCCGCCTGGAGCAGCATCTCGATACCAGCCTGTTCAGCCGCACCAGCCGCCGCCTGGCGCTGACCGAGAGCGGCCGCCGCCTTGCCGATCATGCCCAGCGCATCCTGGCCGAAGGGCAGGCGGCGGAGGAAGCCGCGCGCGACGAGACCGCCGAACTCTCCGGCACGGTGCGCCTGGGCGCGCCGATGAATTTCGGCCTGCTGCGGATCGCGCCGCTGATTGCGCAGTTCACGAAGGAAAACCCGCTGGTCGATGTCGACCTGCATCTGTCCGATGCCAAGATCGACATCGTCGAACTCGGCCTCGACGCCACCATCCGCATCGCCGACATGCCTGACAGTTCGCTGCGTGCGCGCCGGCTGGCGGACGTCCATATGCATGTCGTCGCCTCGCCTGCCTATCTGGCCGAGCGCGGCCGCCCGACCCATCCGTCCGACCTCGGCAGCCATGACTGCCTCTGCTATTCCAACGTCACCGCGCCCGATGTCTGGCGCTTCACCGGGCCGGGGCAGCAGAATGTGACGGTGCAGGTCCGCCCGCGCATCACCGTCAACAGCGGCGAGGCGATGATGCCCGCGCTGCGGCTGGGCGTTGGCATCGCCCGTCTGCCCGATTTCATCGTCGGCGATGCGATCCGCTCGGGTGAGCTGGAGGAGATATTGCTCGACTGGCGGCCGCCGCCCTTCGGCCTGCATCTGGTGACGCCGCCCTCGCGCCTGCGCCCGGCGCGGGTGGAGGCGCTGCTCGACTTCCTGACCCGCCACCATGGTTGCTGAGGCTGGTTTACGAAGTGCAAATTTCCGCCTTGTGATCGCCACGGATCGCCCCTGCGAAAGGCGGAACCAGGGCAGGACTTTGCTCGTTTCATCCCGTAATCCAGCTTGACTCGGCGGGCTTCGTTACGGGGTCAACGCTTTGTAAATAGATTCGTTTTTATACGACTCGCGGATTCCTGCGGGTTAGCGAAAAATTAACCTTTGTCCTTCAGAAGTTTTTTGGTTAATGATTGCGAGCAGAAACCGTTCTGGTGGGGTGAACGGACCTGCGACACGAAGGGGCTTCCAATGCGCGTGCTGCTGATTGAGGACGAACCGACCACTGCCAAGGCGATCGAGCTTATGCTCACGACCGAGGGCTTCAATGTCTACACCACCGATCTCGGGGAAGAGGGCCTCGATCTCGGCAAGCTGTACGACTATGACATCATCTGTCTCGACCTGAACCTGCCCGACATGCACGGCTATGACGTGCTGAAAAAGCTGCGGGCGGCACGGGTGCAGACCCCGGTGCTGATCCTGTCGGGTGTCGCCGAAATGGACAGCAAGGTCCGGTCCTTCGGCTTCGGCGCCGACGATTATGTCACCAAGCCGTTCCATCGCGAGGAACTGATTGCGCGCATCCACGCCGTGGTCCGCCGCTCGAAGGGCCATTCGCAGTCGGTCATCCGCACCGGCAAGCTGGCGGTGAATCTCGACGCGAAGACCGTGGAAGTGGACGGCAACCGCGTCCATCTGACCGGCAAGGAATATGCGATGCTGGAGCTGCTCTCGCTCCGCAAGGGCACGACCCTCACCAAGGAGATGTTCCTCAATCATCTCTATGGTGGCATGGACGAGCCCGAACTCAAGATCATCGACGTCTTCATCTGCAAGCTGCGCAAGAAGCTGGCGCTGGCCTGCGGTGGCGACAATTATATCGAAACCGTATGGGGCCGCGGCTATGTGCTGCGTGATCCCGATGAGGTCGAGGCGCTCGAAGCGCGGGTTGCCTGATCGACCGCTGATTGCATGTCAGGGGGTGGAAAGGCCGGCGGTCCGATGGGATCGCCGGCCTTTTCCGTATCCGCCATATTGTTACAAATTATGTAATTTCCATAGAATTAAGCTGCCATTTACCATCGATGCCTAGGCCGGGGGTGAAGGAGTTTTATGTTCATGGGCCAGGCCATTCACCCCCACAGCCGCGATGCCGTCTGGGACGCCATCTGCCGTTCGCAGGCGGTGATCGAATTTGCGCCGGACGGCACGATCCTCTGGGCCAATGACCTGTTCCTGGCGACCATGGGCTATGCGCTGGGGGAGATTGTCGGCCGCCATCACCGCATCTTCTGCGACGAAGGCCAGGCGCGCTCGGCCGCCTATGCCGCCCTGTGGGACAAGCTGGCGCAGGGCGATTTCGATGCCGGCGAATATCGGCGCCTCGACAAGCATGGCCGCGACATCTGGCTGCAGGCCACCTATAATCCGGTCTTCAATGCCGAAGGCCGGGTCGAGCGCATCCTCAAGATCGCGACCGACACCACCCCGTCCAAGATATTGCGCGCTGAACTCAAGAGCACGGTCGACGGGCTGGTCGACATTGTCGAGACGATCAGCGGCATCGCCAACCAGACCAACCTGCTCGCCCTCAACGCCACGATCGAGGCGGCACGGGCGGGCGAGGCCGGGCGTGGCTTCGCGGTGGTCGCGGCAGAGGTCAAGAAACTGGCGGGGGACACACGCGCCGCCACCGATCGCGCCCGTGCCATGGTGGTCGCGTCCAGCTGATCCCGCCGCCCGATTGCGGACATGATGCGGCCGGCGATCCGATGGGGATCGCCGGCCGCTTCCGTCAGGCGACGGCTACGGGGTTATGGGGTCAATCCGTGGCCTGATCGGAAGAGGAGGAAGGCGCTGCGGCATCGCTCTGCGGCTGGCTGGTGCTGCCATGGGTCGCGCCGCTGCCCGAAACCTGCCCGCTGGCGTCGATCGAGGCGGCGCTGCCGACGGCATTGGTCGCGCTGCCCGCGACATTGCCCGCCGCCGATCGTGCGCCGCTGGCCGTCGAGCCCGCCCGATCCCGTGCGGTGGCAACCGTGCTGCCTGCCCGGTCACGCGCCGATGCCACGGTGCTGCTCGCCCGATCGCGCGCCGTCGCGACGCCGCTTTGCGCCCGGTCCCGTGCGGTGCCGACCGTGTCGCTGGCCCGGCTGCGCGCCGTATCGGCCGCGCCGGTCACATCGCTGGTGCCCAGCGTATCTACCGCCAGATTGCCGCTGGCCGATCCCGATCCGCTGGCCGAGCGGCTCTTGCCACGACGGCTTGCCGATCCTTCGGCGCGGCCATTGCCGTTGCCGCTGGCGCCGACCCGGCCATTGTCGAGGTCGATGCTGCGATCCAGGCTGCCCGATCCGCCGAACGAACCACCCAGCGTGCCACCCAGGCCGCCGGTCATGCCGCCCAGCCCGCCACCGCCAAGCCCACCCCCCAGGCCGCCACCGCCCAGCAACTGGGCCGATGCGGGGGCCGTGGTGAGCGCCGCGAGGCAGGCGGTTGCGATGATAATCTGCGTCTTCATGGACCGTCTCCTTGGTCATCTTGATCCGATGACAGGACAACGGCGGGGCGTTTCGCTTTAATCCCGGACGTCTGAATTTTTCTCGCAAGGTACGGAAATTCAATCCATATTTCTGCAAGTCTCGCACAATATGCCGGCGCCATAGCCCTTGCCGCGACCGGGTTTTGCCTCCCGCCGCAGCGCCTCGACCGATCCACCCGCCATCAGCCGCCCGGCCACGAGCGGCGCCGCAAAGGATGTGCCGCGCACCTTGTCCCGGCCGCCCGCCATGTCGGCGGCCATCATGTCCGCACCGGGCGCGGCGAAATCGACATGGGCCGCACGCCCGGCCTCGGGCAGCAGCCGTCCACGCCCGTCCACGCCGGTGACCGCGATCACCTGCGGGTAGGAGGCGGGGAAGGCGGGTGGGGCGGCCGGACCGTCATTGCCGACTGCCGCGATCAGCATCACCCCCTTGTCGCGCACCAGCCGGATCGCCCCGGCCAGCAAGGGATTGTCCGGCCCGACCAGGCTGATCGTCACCACCCTCGCGCCGCGCGCCGCCATCCAGCCCAGAGCACGGACGATGGCAAAGCTGCTGCCGCCGGCCGGATCGTCGCCATAGACGTCGGCGACCAGCAGCGGCGTGCCCGGCGCGGCGCCCTTCACGCTGCCATATCCGCCGATCAAGGATGCGACCGCCGTGCCATGGGCGCTGGCCCTTGGCGCGCCGGCGACGAAGCCGCGCTGCTCGATCGGGCCGGCCAGCGCCGGATGCGCGGCCACGCCGCCGTCGATCAGGCCCGCCGCGCCGCGCCCGACCGACCCATGGCTTGCCAGTGCAGCCGATCGCTCTGCCGCAGCCGCGCCGCTCGGGAAATAGAGATTGTCGGCGCTCGCCTGCGCCTGCGGGGCGATCTTGCGCACATTGCGCAGCGCGCGCGCCAGGCTCTGGCCATCCGGCACGGTCAGGCGGGTGATCGCCATGTCGATCTCCTCCGCCTCGATCCGTTCCACGCCATAGCCGGCCGCCCGCAGCTTATCGATCGCGGCCGCGTCCGCCGCGGTCAGCAGGATGATGCCCCGCCGCGCCGGCTCTCGCCGGTCGTCCAGTTCGACCGCGTCGCCATGCTGGCGCAGCAGCGCGTCGATCCGCGCCGTGCGCGCCGCTGCCAGCCGATCGGCCAGACGTGCCGGTGACAGCCGATCCAGTCCACTCTGGTCGACGATACTGCCCAGCCGGTTGAGCGTGTCGGGCACTATCTGGCCGACCCCGCCCAGCGCGCCGCCCCCCAACGTCCCCGCGGCCGGGGCGGGCAGCAATTGCGCCTGCGCACCCGGCGCTGCGAGCCACAGCCCCGTGATCAGCAACGGGCGCGTCCATCTCATCTCTGTCTCTTCCCGCCGGTCATCGCCGGCCTTTTCAGCGTCAAAATCGTCCATCGTCAAAAAAATTCCGGTTGCTGGACTTTCTGAAGGATGAAACGGCCGGGCAGGGACGTTTCATCCCTGAAGAGTTCGTTTGTAAATCCGATTGAAACCGGATTTGCCGCTCCGGCCCTCTCCCCCACCCGGCCACCCAACGGCTATATTCTATGGGTGGCCGGGTGGGGGAGTGGGCTGGTGCGGTACCGAAAATGCGCTTCTGCGCATTTTCCAAACGAAGAATATGTTGGAGACATAATGTCGTTCGAGCGCGACCTGCTGGCGATCCTGCCCCGGCTGCGGCGTTTTGCCGCCAGCCTGTCGCATGATCGCGCCGATGGCGACGATCTGTGCCAGGCGGCACTGGAAAAGGGGCTGCGCGCCCGCGACCAGTGGCAACCGGGCACGCGGCTCGACAGCTGGATGTATCGGATCATGCGCAATCTTTGGATCGATGAGGGCCGCGCGCGGCAGCGCGCCGCCAGAACCTTCGCCCCGGAAGAGGCGGGGGCCGATGTCGGCTATGCCGGCGACAAGGCGGTGGAACAGGCCATGACCCTGTCCGACGTCGATCGGGCGATGCAGGCATTGCCGCCCGAACAGCGCGAGGCGATCGCGCTCGTGCTGGTGGAGGGGCTGTCCTACAAGGAGGCGGCTGCGATATTGAACATACCGATGGGCACGCTGACCTCGCGACTGGTGCGCGGTCGCGGCGCGCTCATCGAACTCTTGGGGGAAGCGGCATGACCGACATTGACGAAGCCATGCTGATCGCCTGGGTGGATGGTGAACTGGACGAGGTGACGCGGCGGCGCGTCGACCGCGCCGTGGCGGACGATCCCGCGCTGGCCGCCCGGCTGGAGCAGCATCGGCGGCTGCCCGCACGGCTGGCCGGCCATTTCGCGCCGATCGCGCAGGAGGATGTGCCTGCGTCGATGCAGGCCATGCTGGCGCCGCCGACGGTGGTGCCGATCGCGCGACCTTCGCGGCGCTGGAGCTGGGTTACGGGCGGCGCGATCGCCGCCAGCCTGCTGCTGGGCCTTGGCATCGGCCATATGTCGGGCGGGCCGGATGGGCCGATTGCGGTAAAGGACGGTGCGATGCTGGCACAGGGATCACTCGCGACCGCGCTCGACAGCCAACTGGCCTCGGCCGGGGAGGATGGCCCGGTCCGTATCGGCCTTAGTTTCCGGCGCAAGGGCGGCGGCTGGTGCCGCAGCTTCGACGGCGCGGCCATGGCCGGTGTTGCCTGCCGCACCGATGCCGGCTGGCAATTGCTGCAGGCGGTGCCCGGCAAGGGCCAGACGAGCGAATATCGCCAGGCCGCCTCGGCCGATCCGCGCCTTCTCGCCACCATAGACGGCCTGATCGACGGCGCTCCTGCCGATGCGCAGGGCGAGCGGGCAGCGCAGGCGGCCGGCTGGCGTTAATCGTCGCTTCGCTGTCGCCTGACTGTCGCTTCGATGTCGCTTCCGTGTCGCTTCACCGTCGCGTCACTGTCGCGTCGGTGGCGCGTCAGGGATGCGTGGCAGGCGCGCCAGACCGCAAAAACGGCGGATTTCACGTCGCACGACACTGTGAACTTTCAACTGTCGCGTCAGAATTCCAGGTTCAGCCGGCCATAATAGAAACCGCCGCTGATCCCATAGGGGGCATAGGCATTGTAAAGGCTGCCGGCCGTCCGGTTCACGGGCTTCAATTTGTTGGGATAGGTGTTGAGCAGATTATTGGCGCCGACCGACAGCTTGACGCCCTTCGCCAGCCGGTAGCCCAGTTCGAGGTCGAGGATCGTCTTGGGGCTCAGCTTCTCATCGACATAGCCCAGGGTGCAACCGGCACTGCCGGCGGTGCAGGCGGCAAAATCCTCGGTATGATAGACGGCGGCGCTCGCCCGCTGATAGATTTTGCCATAGCGGGTGGCGCGCAGGTTCAGGTTGAAATCGCCCTTTTCCCACAGGATGTTGCCGATCAGCTTGTCGCGCGGCGTGCCTTCGGAAAGGTCGCCCTGCTTGGCCCGGCCGATCAGCACCAGCCCGGATGCGGCGATCTCGTCGGGGACCGGGTCGATATGGGTGAAGATGGTCTTGTTGAAATTGGCCGACAGGCTGATCGTCGCGGTGCCAAGGTCGCCCAGCCCCGCTCGATAGGTGCTGACGATGTCGAGGCCGCGGGTGCGGGTGTCGGCCGCGTTGGAGAAGATGAGGCCGCCGGCAATGCCCTGGATGCCCGCTGCCGCCAGCGCGTTCATGACCACCGTGCCGCTCAGCGTTTCGGACAGCAGGATACGGTCCCTGACCTTGATCTGATAGGCATCGACCGTGACGTTGAAATTGGGGGCCGGGGTCAGGACGATACCGGCGGAAAAGTTGGTCGACTTTTCCGGCTTCAGCGGCTGCGCCCCCAGCGCCCGCGCGGCAACCCCGTCGACCGGCAGCGCCTGCACTGGGAGCAGCTGGTTCACGCCGTTGACGGTGACGTTGATCGTGGAGGAGGAGGCATAATGTTGTTGCTGCAGCGTCGGCGCGCGAAAGCCGGTGCTGGCGGTGCCGCGAATGGCAAAGCCGCGAAACGGCTCGATGCGCAGCGACGCCTTGCCGGTATCGGTGGTACCGAAGTCGGAATAATCCTCGTGCCGTCCGGCAAGGCCGAACTCCAGCCCCTCGACGATCTGGCCTTCCAGATTGATATAGGCGCTCCAGTTGTCGCGGCTCCAGCTACCCGATCCTTCCGGCAGGAAGCCGGTGACGCCCTGCGACCCGACCCCGGTCCGCGTCGCCCCCGCGAGCCAGCTGCCGGCCGGCGAAACATAGCCGCCATCGATATAGGATTCCGGGTCGCCCGGACCGATCAGGAACTTGTTCTTCTTATATTCGGCGCCAACCGCGACCGACAGCGGCCCGGCGAGGCCGATGTCGAGCTCCTTGCTGAAGTCGAGATTGCTGGTCCATTCGTCGAAGCGGATCTTGCCCAGATAGAAATGGGTCGGGCTGGCCGGCCCCATGGAGGGGTTGAGCGAGGTGGTCTGCGCATATTTGACCTCGTCCTGCGCATAGCTGGTCGACAGGTCGACATGGATGCCGCCGCCAATCTCGCCGCGCAGGCCGCCGGCCACCTGAAAATCTTCGTCATAGACATGGATGCGGGGGATATAGCCCTCGGGATAGATCTCCAGGATATTGTTGAGCGCCGCCGGGTTGCGATAGGTCAGCCAGCCGGCCGCATGGCGCTTGGAGTAGGTGCCGAAGCTGTAGACTTCCATGTCGCCGCCGACCGGCATCATCGCGTCATAGCTGGCATTGCCGCCGATCACCTGCGGCTGGCCATATCTGGCGCGAATGCGGTCCGGATCGGCATTGCGGGCGTCGCCGGTGGGGTAGAAGGGATTGCTGGTGATCGGGCTGCTGTTCACCACCGTATTGTCCTGCAGCACGCCTTCGCCGGACAGGTGGATATAGCCGCCGTCCGGCCCGATGGCGAAGCCCTTGTCGATCTGCCAGCGGCCCTGCCAGCCGCCATTGTCGGCGGTGCTGCCCATGGTCAGCGCCGCGCCGCCCTGCGTGTCGTTCTTCAGGATGATGTTGACGACGCCGGCGATCGCGTCCGACCCATATTGGGCCGACGCGCCGTCGCGCAGCACCTCGATCCGCTGGATCGCATTGCCGGGGATCAGATCCAGATCCGGCGGCGACTGGCCATTCTGGACCGACCCGTTGATGAACAGGGTGGCGGTGTTGTGCCGCCGCTTGCCGTTGACCAGCACCAGCAACTGGTCCCCGCCCAGGCCGCGCAGCGACAAAGTGCGTACCGCCCAGCTGGCGCCGGCGCCGTTGTTCGACACATTGATCGAAGGCACCAGCGTGCCGAGCAGGTCGCGCACGGACTGCTTGCCGCTCGCTTCCAGATCCTTTTCACCCAGCACGTCGATCGGCGCCAGGCTTTCGGCGACGGTGCGGGTCGTCTGGCGGGTGCCGGTGACGATGATGGGCGCGGATTCCGCTGCCGGCTCCGGCGCAGGCGCCATGGCGAGGCCATCAAGCGTAGCCGTGCCGCTCGCCTGCGCGAACTGGATCGCCAGCGGTCGGCGACGCACCGCGCTGCGGTTGGGCGGGGTGACGAGGGCGATGACGCCGGCGCCGGCCGGGGATCGGCGCAATTCGGTGCCGGCCAGCAACTGGCTGAGCGCATCGTCGGTACTCAGCCATCCTTCGACCCGGCGGCTGCGGATATTGGCGACTTCATCATAGGGGAACAGGATGCGAATGCCGGCCTGCGCCGACAGCGCCCGCAGCGCGCCGCTCAGGGGCTGCGACGGAATGGAGAATTTGTGTCGCTGCGACAGGCTGGTGTCCGGCGCAGGGGCGGCAAGCAGTTGGGTCGGCGCAACAAGGCATGTGGCGAGCGAAAGCCCCGCCAGAACATGGCGTTTCTGCATGATATGTCCCCTGCTGTTCGGCATTTTTTGCCGTTGGTCATGGGAACGAAATATGGCGGGCGATCCGCCATGGGCCGGCAACAAAAGCGCCAGGCCATGGCTCTCGCTCTGGAAGGGCTCAGGTTTCGCCGGTCTGAAGGAACCATCGGTCCGCGCCCTCCAGGCCGATGGCAGTCAGCCGGCCGGAATAATAGGCGCCGGTATCGATGCCGATGCGATTGGCCAGATTTTCGACCTCCAGCGTGATGCTATGGCCATGGACCACCATCTTGTCATGCCGTCCGCCATGGTTGAGGAAATCGCCGCGTATCCAGCGCAGGTCCGATGGTCGCTGCTCGGCGATCGGCACCCTGGGGCGGATGCCGGCGTGGACGAACAGATAGTCGCCGACCGTCAGATGATCGACGAAGCTGTCGAGGAAATCGACATCCGCGCGGGGAATATGGTTCAGCATCCAGTGGGCGATCGCCCCATCATCCATGTCGGCGCTCAGCGAAAGCGGCAGGCCGTAGCTGGCGAGCGTTTCCATGCCGCCGACCCGCCGGAAGAAGCTGACCGCGCCTTGGTCGCCGCGCGCGGCCATGACGAAAATCTCTTCATGATTGCCCTTGAGCAGCCGGATATCGCTGCCCGATCCATGCAGTGCCCGGACCCGCTCGACCACCTGCGCCGAATGCGGCCCGCGATCGATCAGGTCACCGAGCAGGATGAGGCACCGGCGCTTTCCAGGCCGCAGCGCATCGTCGGCGACCAGCATGCCGAGCAACTGGTCGAGCAGGTCGAGCCGACCATGAATGTCGCCGATCGCATAGACGCGCCAGTCATCCCCAACGCTGGGGGGCATCGCGTCCTCGTCATTGGATCGGCGCAGGAATTTCAGCATCGGGAGGGCCATTTGCGCTTCATGGCCCGCGATGCTGCCACAGCGTCACAGGCGCGGCAATGTCACGCCCTGCTGTCCCATATATTTTCCGGCCCGGTCGGCATAGCTGACCTCGCAAGGCTCGTTGCCCTGCAGGAACAGGAACTGGCAGGCGCCTTCATTGGCGTAGATCTTGGCGGGCAGCGGCGTGGTATTGGAAAATTCCAGCGTCACATGGCCTTCCCAGCCCGGTTCCAGCGGCGTGACGTTCACGATGATGCCGCAACGGGCATAGGTGGATTTGCCAAGGCAGATCACCAGCACGTCGCGCGGGACGCGAAAATATTCGACCGTGCGGGCAAGCGCGAAGCTGTTGGGCGGGATGATGCAGACGTCGGTCTTGCGGTCGACGAAGCTGTTGGCGGCGAAATCCTTGGGATCGACCACGGCGCTGTCGACATTGGTAAAGATCTTGAACTCGTCGGCGACGCGCGCGTCATAGCCATAGGAGGACAGGCCATAGCTGATGCAGCCGTCGCGGCGCTGATTCTCGACGAACGGCTCGATCATGCGGTTCGACTGGGCCTGCTTGCGGATCCAGCGGTCGGAAAGGATGGACATGGGTCTGTCAGCTCTTCTGTGCAGGGGTGATGCCAAGGTCGGCCGGGCCGAAGGCGTGGGGCAACAGGTCGGCAACGCGATGTTCGACCAGGCCGTCACCTTCGGGCGCGACGCAATAGATGGCCAGGGTGCGGCCGGCCATCTGTTCGGCCTCGTTGATGACCTGGCGGCATCGGCCACAGGGGCTGACGATCGCCTCGCCGCCGACGCTGCCGTCCGCCGCCATGCCGCCGCCGACGACCGCGATCTCGGTGACATCGGCCAGACGGCCCTGCGCGTTGACGGTCGCCAGCGCGACGGTTTCGGCGCAGAGCGACAGGCCATAGCTCGCATTTTCGAAATTGCTGCCGGTGACGATGCTACCATCGGTCAGGCGCACGGCGGCGCCCACGGCAAAGCGGCTGTAGGGCGCATGGGCATGGGCCAGCGCGCCGCGTGCTGCCGCGACCAGCGCGGCGATATTCTTGTCTTCTGCACTCATGGTGCCACCACATCCCATCTGATCGGTCCGTCGACGCCGTCGATATGCCGCATGTCGCTGGCTGTCCACATCACCCAGGGCCGTTTGGCATAATCGGGCGCGAAGAAATTGCCGTCGACCCACAAGGTCCGGTTGATGCCGCTGGCAATGTCATATTGGGCGTCGAAATCGGCGCTGATGTTGAGCAGGGCAGGCTTGCCGGCATGGCTTTCGACCAGGTTGACCAGCGTGTTGAGTTCCGACAGCACCTGGTCGCGGCCCGGCCGCGTGGCGCAGGACGGATCGAACCCCAGCCGGATGACCGGGGGCAGGGCGGCATTGTCGCGCGGCACGGTGGTCATGAACTGGGTCGCCTGATCGACGGCCTTGGCACACAGGCTATAGTCCAGCGCCGCGCCATAGCGCATGCCCGCGCCGCGTGCGCCGCGCCAGTTGGCGGCGAACAGCGGGTCGCGCAGGCTGGCGCCCCTGGCCGCGCGAATATAGGCGAAGTCCGCCCCCTGCGCCGCCAGCGTGCCCCATTCGACCAGGCCGGTGTCCGATGTCACCGATACGCCCTGGGTCGGATATTCGTCACGGTTCGGAGCCCATCCGCGTGCATAGATCCACAGTGCCGAACCCAGCACGATGATGATTGCCAGAACCGCCCCCAAGCGGACCAGCAAGCCCCCCAAAGTCAAACGCCCGATGATATTACCCCTTGATGTGCAGGACGCAGATAAGTGTGAACAGGCGGCGCGCGGTGTCGAAATCGACCGCGATCTTCCCCTCCAGCCGCTCCTTCAGCATGTCCGCTGCGTCGTTGTGAATGCCCCGCCGGGCCATGTCGACGGTTTCGATCTGCGCTGGCGAGGCATTGCTGATCGCCTGATAATAGCTGTCGCAGATCGCGAAATATTCGCGGATCGGCCGGCGGAAACGGCCCAGGCCCAGGATGATCGCCTCCAGCGGGCTGTCATCCGCGCGATTGATCTCGATGACGAGGCGCCCTTCCTCGACCCGCAGCACCACCTTGTAGGGACCGGCATAGCCGTCGGCATGGATGCGCTCGGGCGCGAAATGATTATCCTCCAGCAGGTCGAAAATGGCGATGCGCCGTTCCTGCTCGACATCCGCGTTGCGCCACAAGATGGTGCGCTCGTCGAGCTTGATGTCTATGATGCGCGGATCGGCCATGGCGGGTCTGCTGTCAGTGCGGCGGCGGGCCACGAAAAGCAAGCGGGACTTGTGGCGGGGGAGATGCGGTTGTTTCAACCTTCGCCCTTGCGCGACCCGCGTCGTGGCGCGATGAGGGCCCATGGTCGAACTCGTGAAACTCAATGCCGCTCCCGAAGAGGGCGGGCTGGAACTGCCGCGCAACGTCGAAGCGGAGGCTGCGCTGCTCGGCGCGCTGATGATTGACAACCGCATCGCGGAGGATGTGCAGCTCAAGCTCAAGCCCGAACATTTCTTCGAGCCACTGCATGGCCGTATCTATGAGGCGGTGATGCGCCTGATCGAGCGCGACATGATCGCCAATCCGGTGACGCTCAAGCCGATGCTGGAACAGGATCCGGCGCTCAAGGAGCTGGGCGGCGCGGCCTATCTGGCGCAGCTCACCGGCAGCGGTGCCGCGCTGCTGGGTGCGCGCGACTTCGCGACCCAGATCTATGACCTTGCCCTACTTCGTCAACTTGTGAACGTTGGTCGAGAACTGGTTGATAATGCTTTGGATACCAGTGAGGATGTCAATCCGCGCGAGCAGATCGAGCTGGCCGAAGTTGCGCTTTACAAAGTGTCGGAAGGCGAGGGCGAGAGCGGGTCGGTCAAGAGCTTCCTCTCCGCCTCCACCATGGCGGTACAGGTGGCTGAACGTGCGCTCAACAGCGGCGGCCATGTGTCGGGTATCACCACCGGAATCAACAGCCTCAACGAGAAGATCGGTGGTCTGCACAATTCCGACTTGATGATCCTGGCCGGCCGTCCGGGCATGGGCAAGACGTCGCTGGCGACCAATATCGCCTATAATGCGGCGTCGCGCTGGCTGCGCGACCATAATGACGGCATTCCGCCGGAAAAGAATATGGGCGCCAAGACCGCCTTCTTCAGCCTCGAAATGTCGGCCGACCAGCTGGCGACCCGCGTTCTGGCCGAACAGTCGGGGATCAGCGGCGAAGCGCTGCGTATGGGCAAGATCAGCCGGGCGGACTTCCAGAACCTGTCGCGCGCCGCGCGCGACCTGCAGGAACTGCCGCTGTTCATCGACGATACGCCGGGCCTGACGATCGCGGCGCTTCGGACCCGCGCTCGTCGCCTCAAGCGCCGTCATGATGTCGGCTTCATCGTCGTCGACTATCTCCAGCTGCTGCAGGGCAGCGGCAAGGCGGGCGATAGTCGCGTCAACGAAATTTCGGAAATTTCCCGTGGTTTGAAGACGTTGGCGAAGGAACTTCATGTGCCGGTGCTGGCGCTGTCGCAGCTCAGTCGTGCGGTGGAACAGCGCGAGGACAAGCGTCCGCAACTGTCCGACCTTCGCGAATCGGGCTCGATCGAGCAGGACGCGGACATGGTCTGGTTCGTGTTTCGCGAGGATTATTATGTCGCCGCCAAGGAGCCGGGCAACAAGGAAGGCCCCGAGCATCAGGAATGGGTGCAGGAGATGGAGCGCATCTACGGCCTGGCCGAGGTGATCGTCGCCAAGCAGCGTCACGGTTCGACCGGCCGTATCCGCATGAAGTTCGACGCCAAGATCACCCGCTTTTCGGATCTGGCCGAGGGCAGCTCCTACCTCGAAGACCTCGAATAAGCAGGCATGGCGGCGGATATATCCGCCGCCACCCGGTTCAGCCGGCGACGAACGCCTTGAAGACGATGCACAGGCCGACCATGCTGGCGAGATAGGCGAGCGAGCGGACCACCGGCACGCCCAGCCCATAGAGCGGCAGGTAGAGCGCGCGCGACACCAGCCACAGCCAGCCACCGATCGCCGTCCATTCGCTGGTGCGGCCGGCCACCACCACGCCGAACAGGACGATGATCGCGATCGGGAAGGTTTCCAGGAAATTGGCCTGGGCGCGGACCAGCCGGCCGCCGACGGGATCGAGCGGGGGCAGGTTTTCATCCCGCGCCCCGGTATTCCATTTCAGGCCATATTGCTTCGTCTTGAGATGCGCCGCCGCGAAGATATGGACCAGCAGCAGGACGCAGGCCCAGGCCAGGATCTTCAGTTCAACCGCCATCATGCCCTCCCTTGATCGCGGCGGCGCATTGCCATCCGCTTATTTGACGATTGGCAACCATATCGCGCTGGCACCCGCCGCGCCATATTGGACGCTCTGGGTCGCCGGCTTGTAGTCGCCCGGCTTGGCGTCGAAGATCGACGGCACATAGGTCTGCGGGTTGCGGTCATAGACCGGGAACAGGCTGGACTGGATCTGCACCATGATGCGGTGGCCCGGCTTGAACACATGGTTCACGTTCGGAAGGCCGAACTTGTAATTTTCCGCCTTACCCGGCGTCAGCGCTTGCGGCTTGTCGAAGCCATGGGCGTAGCGGCCCCGGAAAATGTCGATGCCGATCGGCAGTTCATATCCGGCCATGACCGGATTGGCGGTGTTTTCCTCCGGATAGACGTCGATCAGCTTCACCACCCAGTCGCTGTCGGTGCCACTGGTGGCGGCGAACAGGTCGACCATCGGCTGGCCGGCGATATGGACCTCCTTGTCCAGCACCGGCGTTACATAGGTCAGCACATCGGGCCGACCATCGACGAAACGCTGGTCCTTCACCAGCCAGGTGCGCCAGGCCTCATTCTGGTCCTGATGGATCGGCCGGGGCAGATAGGGGACCGGCTTGGCCGGATCGGATACATAGGAGTCGCTGCCTGCCGCTGCCGGCTTGGCCCAGGACAGGCTGTAGCTGGCACCCAGATAGAGCGGCGTCGGCGTGCCGCCCGGCCATTTGGCGCGGGTTTCCCATTTGTCGATGCCGGTCGCATAGGTGAGCGATCCGGGCATGGTATAGCCGGCGGGCGGATTGTCCTTGAGATAATGGTCGAGGAAGGGTTTCATCGTACCGACGCGGAACTGGCGGCCGGTATCGCCCTCGAACTGCAGATCGCCGAGGCTCCGGCCCTCATAATTGACGCCGCTATGGCGCCAGGGGCCGATCACCAGGCTGACCATGTCATTCTTCTTGTCCTGTGGTTCCAGCGCCTTGTAGACCGCCGGGGCGCCATAGCTGTCTTCCTGATCCCACTGGCCCACAACCAGCATCGTCGGCACGGTCAGGGTGCGCTTGGCCAGCAGCTTGTCGACTGCCTGTTCCTGCCAATAGGCATCATAGGCCGGATGCTCGAGCAGCTTGCGCACCGAAGGGAAGGCGTCGAGGCCATAGGCGCGGGCGAAGTCGCCGGCCGATCCGGCGTTCAGCATCGTCGTATATTCGTCGCCATTGCCCATCGGGATGGCGCCGCCGCCCTTCTTGGCGGTCTGCGACAGGCTGTAACCGAAGCCGAAATTGCGGAAGGCGCCATTGTGGAACCAGTCGTCGCCCATCCAGCCGTCGACCATCGGGCTCTGCGGCACGGCGGCCTTAAGGGCCGGATGCGGATCGATCAGCGCCATCAGCGAGGTGAAGCCGGGATAGGAGGAGCCGGTGATCGCGACCTTGCCATTGGTTTCCGGCACATTCTTCACCAGCCAGTCGATCGTGTCATAGGCGTCGGTGCTGTTGTCGACATCGGTCTTGTTGAGGGGGCCACGCAGCGGACGGGTCATGACATAGTCGCCCTCCGACCCGTGCAGGCCGCGCACGTCCTGATAGACGCGGATATAGCCGTCATTGACGAAATCGGCGTCCATGACCGGCAGGATTTCCTCGATCTTCTGGCTGCGGTTGCGGCTGGTCGCCTTGCCCGCATCATAGGGGGTGCGGGTCAGCAGGATCGGGCCATGGCGCGTGCCCTTGCGCATGACGATGACGGTGAACAGCTTCACTCCGTCGCGCATCGGGATCATCACTTCCTTGCGCACATAGTCCGCCTGTGGCCGGGCCGGATCATAGACATCGACCTTGTCCGGGGTCATCGGATCGGTCTGGGCGGCGATCGGCGCGGCGAGCGCAGCGATCATCAGGGCGGCAGCGGAAATCTGTGCGGCACGAAGCATGGCGATACCCCTTTGTTCTTTTGTAATCATGCAACGGGTCCGGCCTTGAGGGAAGGCCGGACCCACTTGTCCTTTGTCAGGCCTGCGCGAGGGCGCGGGCGCGATCCTCGATCCGCTTCTCCAGGATCGATAGCGGCATCGCGCCTTCCTCAAGAACGGCGTGGAACTGCTTGATATCGAACTTGTCGCCCAGCAGTGCCTGCGCCTTTTCGCGGGCCTTGGTCCAGCTGCCATGGCCGACCTTGTAGCTGGTCGCCTGGCCCGGCTGGGTGCAGTAGCGCTCGACCTCGCGCTGGCAGCGAGGGCGGGCAAAGCCGGTCTTCTCGACCATGTAATCGGTCGCCTGCTTGACGCTCCACTGCTTGGAATGGATGCCGGTGTCGACCACCAGGCGGGCGGCGCGGAACAGGAAGGACTGAAGATAACCGGCGCGATCGATCGGCGTCGCATAGCCGCCCAGCTCGTCGGCCAGTTGCTCGGCATAGAGCGCCCAGCCTTCGCTATAGGCGCTCATGAAGGCGACCTTGCGCAGCATCGGCACGTCACCGGCGGTCTGCGCGGTCGAGATCTGGAGGTGATGGCCGGGCACGCCTTCATGATAGGTGAGGGCCGGCAGGCCATATTTCGGCCAGTCGCCGACGTCCTTCAGGTTGATGAAGTAGATGGCCGGACGCGAACCGTCGAGTGCGGCGCGGTTATAATAGCCGTTGGAGGCGCCATCCTGGATCTCCACCGGCACCGCGCGGATTTCGAGCGGGGTGTTGGGGATGGTCGTGAACGCCTGGGACAGCTTCGCCTTCATGGCGTCGAGGTCGCGGTTGAGCTGGGCGAGCAGGGCGGCGCGGCCATCCGGGCTGTCGGCATAGAGCTGGGCCGGATCGACATTGAGCGCGGCCAGCTTTTCGCCGACGCTGCCCTTGGTGAAGCCGGCGCCGTTCAGGATCACGTCCAGCTTGGCGCTGATGTCGGCGACCTGCTCCAGTCCCATGGCATGAATCTGGTCGGCGCTAAGGTCGGTGGTGGTCGCCTGCTTGAGGGCGGCGGCATAGATTTCATCGCCGCGCGGGGTGCGCCATACGCCGTCACCGGCGGCGGTCTTGGGCTTCAACGCCTCGATTGCGGCGATCTGTTCGTCGAGCGCGGGATAGATCGACTTTTCGACGATGGCGGCGGCCTGTGCCTGCCAGTCGCCGGTCACGCCCTTGGCCGCGGCGCGCTTCACCAGCGACTGGACCAGGCTGCTGGTCGCGGCAGGCTGGCCGCGCAGCTTCTTCATCTGGCCGAGCGTCAGGTCGAGCGACCAGCCGGGGGCGAGATAGCCGCGCGCGGCCTCGTCCCGCTGCAGCGCGGTATCGGTCCGCAGGTTCCGGGCGAAGGCGTCGAGCCGGGCGACATAGGCCTCGCAATCACCGGCTGTGTTGATGGTGTGCGCGGTGTTCAGGAAGTCGGGCGTCTGGAAATAGCTGCCGCCTTGCTGGAAGATGCGATAGGGGCGCTGGACGCTGTTGAGGCCGAACTTGGCCGGCGCGACCGTCTGCTGGTCGAGCGAATAGAGGATGACCTCCAGGTTCAGGCGCTGCGCATCCGACAGGGCGGCGCCCTCATAGCCCTTGAACTCCTTGATCGCGGCCTGGGTGGCGGCCAGCTTCTTCATCGTGCCCGACTTGCTGTTGTCGTCGAGCTGGCTCTTGGCGGCGGAGCGGGCGCCCTTGTCGAGGCCGAGGCTGGTGACCATGGCGGGCGACAGGTCGAGCTGGCGCTCGAAGGCGGTGGCGAAGGCGGCCGACAGGCGGGCATCATCGGCGCCGGCCGCCTGGGCCAGGGCGCGTGGCGCAGCGGTGGCGAGCGCGACCGCGCCCGAGGAAAGCAGGAATTGACGACGATCCATGGGGCGACTCCCTTAAGTCCCGTTGGAAAGGGCGGAGTGTATTGCGCTGCTGACACGACAGGTCCAGCGCGCGCCCGCGCTTGTTACGCAATGTTACAATAAGATAGGGGGCGGGCACCCCGCAGGGCGCCCGGCGCGATCAGAAGGCGGGCAGGTTTGCCGGGTCTTCCGGATCGATGACGGGGATCGGCGTTACCGGCGAATGGATGCCGCATTCCACCTTGTCCCATCCGCGCCAGCGACCGGCGCGCGGGTCTTCGCCCGGTAGAACCTTGGACGTGCAGGGTTCGCAGCCGATCGACAGATAGCCCTGCGCCTCCAGCGGGTGACGCGGCAGTTGTTCGGCCTCGAAATAGGCTTCCAGATCGGTCTTGGTCCAGTCGCCCAGCGGATTGATCTTCAGTCGGCCGTCCTCGACCTCGAAGCGCGGCAGGTTCTGGCGCGTGACCGACTGGAAGGCCTTGCGGCCCGAAATCCAGGCGTCCAGGCTCGCCTTGGCGCGCTTCATCGGCTCGACCTTGCGGATTTCGCAGCAGCCGTCGGGATCATAGGACCAGCGCAGGCCGGTCTCGTCCTTCTTGGCCAGCACCGCCGCGTCGGGCGCAACCACGCTGCTGTTGGTGAAGCCCAGCCGCGCGATGAGTGTGTCACGATAGTTGAGCGTCTCGGCGAACATCTTCTGCGTGTCGACGAAGATCACCGGGATGGCCTTGTCGGCCTTGGCCACCAGATCGAGCAGCACCGCGCTTTCCGTGCCGAAGGAAGAGACGACGCCGACATTGCCGGCGAGGCCTTCCGCGAACACGGTCTTGAGCATGGTCAGCGTATCGACGCCCTCGAAGCGCGCGTTGAGCGCATCGGCATCCCCCTGGGTAAAGACGGGGCGGGCATCGATCACATCTACTAGCCGCTCTGGGATCTGGCGGGCAGGTTCAGCCATCAATTTTCTCCGGATGCCGTTTCGCCCAGACGGGCTGACGGCCATCGATCGTCTTCTGATAGACGTCGGCATAGCGGGTGAGCGCACGCTCCACGGCGGCGTCATCCAGGGCTTTGGCGGGGTGGAAACTGTCGAAGCCGCAGCGGCGCATGGCGTTGATCTGGTCGACCAGCACATCGCCCACGGCGCGCAATTCGCCCTGATAGCCCGATTCCCGCAGGATACGGGCCGCCGAATAGCCGCGCCCGTCGCCATAGGCGGGGAAATTCACCTCGACCAGCGAGAGGCGATCGAGATGGGGCAGCAGTTCGCGCGCATCCTCGCCCGGCTCGATGCGGACGGCGGTGGCGTTGGACTGGCCGGTGAAGGATTCGACCGTCACAGCCGGCTCCTGTGCGGCTTCACCGTCGCGGAAGGAGAGGAACTCAACCATAGATCGCCTCCTTGAAGGGCTTCATGCCGATGCGGCGATAGGTGTCGAGGAAGCGCTCCCCGTCGGTGCGTTCGGCCAGATAGATGTCCGTGACCTTCTCGATCGCGTCGACCACGCCATCTTCGGAGAAACCGGGGCCGGTGATCTGGCCGAGCGACGCATCCTCCGCGCCGGAACCGCCGAGCAGCAGCTGGAAATTCTCCACGCCCTTACGGTCGACGCCCAAAATGCCGATATGGCCTGCATGATGGTGGCCGCAGGCGTTGATGCAGCCCGAAATTTTGAGCTTCAGCTCGCCCAGTTCGGCCTGACGCGCATTGTCGGCGAAGCGCTGCGCGATCTTCTGCGCCAGCGGGATCGAACGGGCATTGGCCAGTGCGCAATAATCAAGGCCAGGGCAGGCGATGATGTCGGTGATGAGGTCAAGGTTTGCCTCGGCCAGACCCGCTTCCTCCAGCTTCTGCCAGATGGCGTAGAGATCCGCCTTCTTCACATGCGGCAGGACCAGGTTCTGCGCATGGGTGACGCGCAGTTCGTCGAGGCTGTACTGCTCGGCCAGCGAGGCGACCAGTTCGATCTGTTCGGCCGAAGCATCGCCGGGAATACCGGTCAGCGGCTTCAGGCTGATATTGACGATCGCATAGCCCGGCTGCTTGTGCGCCGCGACCTGACGGTCGATCCACAGGGCAAAGGCCGGATCGGCGCGATCAATGTCTTCGCTCAGGCCCGTTTCATAGGCCGGGTTGGCGAAGAAGGCGCGGATGCGGTCCAGTTCCTCGGTCGGCGGGTTGAGGCCCAGTTCGCGCATATGGGCGAACTCTTCCTCGACCTGGCGCTTATATTCCTCGACGCCGATCTCGTGGACCAGGATCTTGATGCGGGCCTTGTACTTGTTGTCGCGGCGACCGTAGCGATTATAGACGCGCAGGCAGGCCTCCAGATAGGAGACGATCTCCTCCTCCGGTACGAAATCCCTGATCTGCGGCGCGACCATCGGGGTGCGGCCCATGCCGCCACCGGCATAGACTTCGGCGCCGATGACGCCGTCCTTCGACACCAGCTTCAGGCCGATATCGTGCAGGCGCATCGCCGCGCGATCATCGTCGCTGGCAATCACGCAAATCTTGAACTTGCGCGGCAGGTAAGTGAATTCCGGGTGGAAGCTCGACCATTGGCGCAGCAGTTCGGCCCAGGGGCGGGGGTCCGCCACCTCGTCGGCGGAAACGCCGGCATATTGGTCGGAACTGATGTTGCGGATGCAATTGCCGCTGGTCTGGATGGCGTGCATCTCCACCGTCGCCAGTTCGGCGAGGATGTCGGGCGCATCGGCCAGCTTGATCCAGTTATATTGCAGGTTCTGGCGCGTGGTGAAGTGGCCATAGCCCTTGTCATATTTGGCTGCGATCTCGCCCAACTTGCGCATCTGTTTGCCGCTGAGCGTGCCATAGGGGATGGCAACGCGCAGCATATAGGCGTGCAGCTGGAGATAGAGGCCGTTCATCAGCCGCAGCGGCTTGAACTGATCCTCGGTCAGCGCGCCGGTCAGGCGGCGCTGCACCTGGTCGCGAAATTCATCGACACGGGCGTCGACGATGGACTGGTCATAGCTGTCGTAGCGATACATGTCAGATCACCCAGTTGCCGGCGTCGGCGTCATTCGGTTTCAAATTGAGGTCGGGGCGCACCGTGGGGCCAAGGGCGCGGATACGGTCCTTGATATGGGCCGGGCGCACGCCTTCGTCGGTGACGGTCGCGTCGATCACATAGGCGCCGACGACACGCAGCGCCGCTTCCTCGGTGCGGGCGAGGTCGTCGCCCTGTTCGCCGACATCGGCGCTGTCGCCGACCTGGCGCGACCAGCCATCGCCGGCCCACCAGATGACATCACCGGTCACCAGATCATTGCCCGTCAGGATCTTCACGAACGCATCTCCGAAATACTCTCCCCTTTTGCCGCCCAGTCCGCCAGCACATCGCGTGCCAGGGCATGGGCTGCCACGTCGCCGACCACGATCAGGGCCGGGCTTTTGACTTCTTCACGCGCCACCATGTCGCCCAGATCGGCGAGCAGGGTGCGCAGGCTGCGCATATCGGCGCGCGTGCCATTTTCCAGCACCGCGACCGGGATCGCCGGCGACACGCCGTCGGCCATCAGCTTGTCGGCGATGTCGGCGGCGGTCGCGACGCCCATATAGATGACGAGCGTGCGGCCTTTTCCCGCAAGGCCCGACCAATCCTGATCGGTAAGCCCCTTGCACTGGCCGGCGACGAAACTGACCGCGCTCGACGCCTCGCGATGGGTCAGCGGCAGTTGCGCCTGGGCGGCGGCGCCGATCGCGGCGCTGATGCCCGGCACGACCTCGACCGGTACGCCGGCGGCGCGGCAGGCATCTACTTCCTCGCCACCACGGCCGAAGATGAAGGGATCGCCGCCCTTCAGGCGGACGACCGGCTCGCCAGCCAGGGCGAAGCGGACCAGCAGGGCGTTGATCGCCTCCTGCGGCATGGAATGGCGGCTGCGCTGCTTGGCGACCGAGACCAGTTCCGTCTGCGGCCCGGCCAGCGCCAATATGTCGTCGGACACTAGCCCGTCATGCACGATCAGGCGCGCGTCGCGGATCAGGCGCACGGCCTTGATGGTCAGCAGTTCCGGGTCGCCCGGTCCCGCGCCCACCAGGTGGACGGTAGCAGGTGCAATGTCAGCCATGCTCGCCACATGGCGAAAGGGCGACGGAGTTTCAATTCAGAATGGATATGGAGGGGCTTAGGAAAAGTTTTGTCCAGTAGCCGGGTTGTCAATCGCCCATGGCGCTGACGTCGATGTCCTTGAGGCCGATGCCGATGGTGGCGCGGGGCTGTTCGATCTCGGCCGAGGCGACCGGATAGGCGCAATAATCGGCGGCATAATAGGCGCTGGGGCGGTGGTTGCCGGATACGCCGACGCCGCCGAACGGGGCGGTGCCCGATGCGCCATTGGTGGGCCGGTTCCAGTTGATCACGCCGGCGCGGACATTGTCCCAGAATTGTGCATATTGTTCGGGACTGCCGCCGACGAGCGAGGCGGACAGGCCATAACGGCTGCTATTGGCCTCGGCGATGGCGGTTTCGAAATCGGGCACGCGCACGATCTGGAGCAGCGGGCCGAACAGTTCGACATCGGGCCGTTCCTGCATCGCGGTCACGTCGATGATCGCGGGCGTCAGGAAGGGCAGGCCCTTTTGCGGCCGGACCATATGCTTGATCGGCCGGCCGCCATGGCTCATCAGATAGAGGAAGCTTTCGGTCAGGCCATCGGCGGTCGGATTGTCGATGACCGGTCCCATATAGGGCTGCGGATCGGCATGGGGGTGATCGACGATCAGCCGGTCGGCGAGCTTCTTGACCTCGGCGATCAGGGCGTCGGCCATCGCGTCGCGCACGATCAGCCGGCTGGCGGCGGTGCAGCGCTGGCCGCTCGACAGGAAGGCGGACTGGATCACCAGCGCGGCGGCGGCGCCGATTTCCGGCGTGTCCCAGACGACCAGCGGATTGTTGCCGCCCATCTCGAGCGCCAGGATCTTGCCCGGCTGGGTGGCGAACTGGCGGTTGATGGCGATGCCGGTCTGGGCCGATCCGGTGAACAATATGCCCGCGACATCGGCATGGGCGGCCAGCGCCTTGCCTTCCTCCGCGCCGCCGAGCAGCAACTGGACGGCATCGGTGGGGACGCCCGCTTCATGATAGAAGCGCACCAGCATCTCGCCGACCGCTGGGGTCTTTTCCGACGGCTTGAAGATGACGGCATTGCCCGCCAGCAGCGCCGGGATGATGTGGCCATTGGGCAGATGGGCCGGGAAATTATAGGGGCCAAGCACCGCCATCACGCCATGGGGCTTGTGCCGCACCGACTGGCGGGCGCCCAGATTGGCCTCCAGCCGGCGCTGGCCGGTGCGTTCGGAATAGGCGGCGACCGATGTGTCGATCTTGGCCATGACCGCCGTCACCTCGGTCCGGGCGTCCCATAGCGGCTTTCCGGTTTCGCGGGCGATCAGGTCGGCCAGTTCCTCCTCATGGGCGCGCACGACATTGACGAAGCGGCGCAGCGTTTCGATGCGGAAGGCGACCGGCTGTGCGGCCCAGCGCGGCCAGCCGGTGCGGGCGCGGGCGACGATATCGTCCACGTCGCCGCTTTCGCCCTGCCATAGCAGGGCGCCGGTCGCGGGTTCATGGGACGTCAGCGAGGCGGACATGGTGCAGGATATGACCGAAAATGGTTAACGAAGGAAGAGCGGGGCATGGAGGGCGCTCTTCTACGTTCGGCCAATAGGAAATGTTCCGCTTAACTTCCCATATTTCCCGCATATTTGGACATTTAAGAACCGAAGTTGGAAATTTTATGATGCTGGGTCGATCCGGCCAGGGCGGGCGCCGATGCCGGATCGATCCTGTATCATCCTGCCGTCGAATAGGACAGCGCGGCCGCCTGTGAGCGGCGATCAGAAGCCGTAGCGGATCGCCATTTCGGCGCTGCGCCGGGCTTCTTCGTTGCGAACCGCGGCAAGATCGGCCGGCGCTGTCCGATCGGTCAGGTGGTTGAGCAGGAACTGGCCGAAGCTCCATTCGCCCAGGTCCGACGCGGCGTTGATATGGCCGCTTTCGCCCGCGTCGGCGAACTGGCTGCCCCAGAATTGGGCGAGCCGCCGGGCGCTGGCAAAGTCGATATAGGGATCGTTGCGACTGGCGACGACGATCGAGGGGAAGGGGAGCAGCCCCTTGGGCGTGGGGCCGAAGCCGACGAGGCGGCGGTCGACCGCGCCGCTGTCCACTTCCGGCGGCGCCACCAGCAGGGCGCCGGCCACCTTGTCCCGCAACTGTCCGGTTTCGAACGCTGCCCACCAGGCGACCGCATGGCAGCCAAGGCTGTGCGCGGCCAGGATCACCGGCCCGTCAACCTGGGCGATGGCATGGCCCAGGTTGGTGATCCAGGCATTGCGATGGGGCGCGTCCCAGCTGCCCAGTTCGACCCGATGGCAGTCGGGAAGCGCCTTTTCCCAAAGGCTTTGCCAGTGGCCCGGACCGCTGTTCATCAGGCCGGGCACGGTCAGGATGGTGGGGGTCTGGTCGTCCGACAGGGTGTGAATCGTCATCTGCACCTCCAAATCTATGGGGCAATTTTATCACTACTGATTTGATTGACAATAAAGCTTTGCTGATGCGTGGCGAAGTTGGGATGGATCGTCGTTCGCGGAAAATGCCAAATATAAAAATATATCGCCGACTGTTGGTGTAATTTTCGTGCGGCAAATGTGATTTGCGCGGACTTAGGCCCGATTTTCCGGGCTTTCGGCAAATTGGCACGGCCCCTGCAATGCTCCTGGCACGACCCGATCGGGGTCGCGGAACGAGATTTCAGGGAAGGAATTTGCTCATGAAGACCATCACCATCATCGCCGCTGCCACCGCCATGACCGTTGCTGCCGCGCCCGCCTTCGCTCAGCCCGAAGGCGAGTTCGGCAATGCCAAGGTCCGCTATGAAGAAAAGACCGACCGCTACTGCTTCCGCGAAGTGCAGCCCAGCACGCTGGTGCCGCGCGTCGATTGCCGCAGCAAGCAGGACTGGGCCGACGCGGGCCTGACCATCAGCCGCAAGCCGGCCGTCCAGTTGGCCCAGCGCTGAACGCCGGCGCCGCCGATCCATCAAAATCAGGGAAGGAATTTGCTCATGAAGACCATCGCCATCATCGCCGCTGCCGCCGCCATGACCGTTGCCGCCGCGCCCGTCTTCGCCCAGCCCGTGGGCAAGTTTGGCAACGCCAAGGTCAGCTATGAAGAGAAAACCGACCGCTACTGCTTCCGCGAAGTGCAGCCGAGCACGCTGGTGCCGCGCGTCGATTGCCGCAGCAGGCAGGGCTGGGCCGATGCGGGCCTGACCATCAGCCACAAGTCGGCCGTTCAGCTTGCCCGGCGCTGAGGCGCAGCGCCTCCCGGCGACGCGATGCCGGGAGGCTGCCCGGATGGGGCGGATTTTGCGGCAGGTCGCACCAGGCCCGCGATCAACGCCGGAACGGCCTCGCTCCGATGTCGTTGGTTCGACGGACGCGGCCCGCGCATGGTTATCACGGGGCGGCCTGCGACCGATGGAGCGTCCCGTCCCGCCTTCCGGGGCAAAGGCGGGACGCTTTTTCCGTGTCGCGCTGCTGCGGGGCGCTGCAATTGGCCGGACTGGCCCGGCTTCTTCCGGAAAATTGCTGGCAGGTCTCGACCGTAAATCGACGCGACAGTCGAAGTTCACAGTGTCGTGAGGCGGATTCCAGCGAAATGCACCGGTGATGCTCCTGCGACGCGCCGACGGCGCGCCTGTGAAGCGACACGCGCATCGAAATCGGGTCATCACCACGCCTCGGTGACGCGACAGCGGGGCGACAGCGAAGCGACGCCCATGCGCCAGCAGGCGGTTGCGGAGCGACCGCGAGATGGCGTGAAGATCGTGCGATTGATCCATTTCCAAGGGTAGATCAGAGAAAGGCGGAGTAGGACAGCTGAGTTAGGCGGTCTGGAAGCGACCATTTTTGGACGTTCCTTCGCCAACGCTGTTTCCCCGAAAGCGGACGTTTTATTGCTTATATCGAGATCGGTAGGCTATGATTGTTGAATGACCCCGCTTGCTCTCAATCTTATGCTTCTGGCCGTATCGGCTTTCGTTTTGTTCGTGGGCTTTCGATGGGGAACCGTAGCAATCCATAGCGGTGGCGTTGAGCGATCCAAGCAACCCGTCCTGTTTTGGTCGGTGATGTGTCTTGCTGCTATGCTGGCGGTGGCAGCGATTGGCATGGCGATAACGGGCCGCTGACGACCACTTTTAGACGTTCAGGGCGCGGCTGCCTCTAACCCGATCCAGTCATAGAAAACGTCAAAATCAGGCGCGACGACCTCTGCTGTGTCGCCACCTGCTACCATGTCGATAGTAACAACATGCCAAGATGCTGGTGCACGGATGTCGAAGGCGAGATATTCTCCACCTCCGCTACTGCCGAAGATAAGAAAGCCTTGCAGATGAGGTTGGCTATAGTTTGAGTTTTTGATGTTCTCCACCACGGTCGCCGCCGCATCCAAGCAGAAGTTGTATGGGCTGACAGGCAAGGGGCCTTCGCCGCCGTTGCTAAATGCAAGCAGGTCGAGATAGATGGAAGGGATGCCATCTGGGGCGACCGCTTTTAAGGCGGCCAATTCCGATATAGCAGCGCCGTCCAGCCCAAACCAATCACGCCCTTCAAGCATCTTTCGCCTTCCCTTTGGTTGGAGGCATACTTGTCTGCTTAGTGGTGTTGTGCAAGCCGAAGCAGACTGTCCGCCATCCACCCGCAGCGGACGTTTCTAATTCCTTCCCAAGCTTGCCTTGGGGAGTTCAATGGAGACACGTGTCTCCATTGAACAGCGCGCAACGCTGACGGAGGGGCTATGCCGCAAACGCACCTCTCTCGCCCCTCCACCGCCTTCGGCGGTCCCCCTCCCCAAGCAAGCTTGGGGAGGAATTATCGGGCAGACCGCTTCCCACCTCATTCCGCCACGCGATCAGGTGTGGTGCCACTTGCTTTGCCGGGTCTGGACCTTTCTCACGGCAGCGTCGGCGCGGCCGCATGGGCCTCGCCCATGCGGCGGATGGCGGTGACCTTGGCGTGGAGCGGGGACCAGTCGTCGGACTGGTCGATCGCGCTCCAGATCGCTTCCACTTCGTCGATATGCATGGAGCAGGGGGCGTCGTCCGACCAATAGGCGTGGTCGCAGGCGCCGGGGACGGGCGGGTGGTTGGTCAGTTGGTCGCGCAGTTCGGCCCAGATCGGTTCGCTGTAGCGGGCGGGGTTGCGGGGCGTGCCGCCGCGCCAGTCGTGGAAGAAGATGTCGATCGGCGTCGCGGTGGTCATCATCGCGCGCACGGCGGTTTCGGTCATGGCGGCGCTGTTCGCGCCCGGCAGGACGCCGAGGCGCCAGCAGAAGCGGCGCTGCATCGCCTGCGCATAGAGGGCGGGGAAGCGTTCGAGCTGTTCGATCAGCGGCGGCGCCTCGGTTAATGGTCGCAGCGACACGGCGAGTTGGGCGACGTCCCAATGGATCGCCTCGGCCTGGCGGGCGAAGGCATAGAGGCCGGCATGGTCGAAATAGGCGGCGGTGAAGCCCGCGTCCCAGAGCGGCGTGAAGCGCCAGGGGCCATAATCGAAGCTTTCGCCGGTGACATTGATATTGTCGCTGTTGAGCACGCCATGGACGAAGCCGGCGACCATGTAGCTGGCGGCCAGGTCGGCGGTGCGATCGACCACGCGGCCGAGCAACTGGGCGGGCGGATTGTCGCCGGGCTGTTCCCCATAGAGGCGGGTGAGAGCATAGTCGGTCAGCCTTTCGAGCAACCTGTTGTCCTCGATATAGGCGGCGCGCTGGAAGCTGCCGATGCGGATATGCGAATGGCTGAGACGGACCATCGCCGCGCCGCGCGTGGGGGATGGCTCGTCATTGCGCTCCAGCGCCTCGCCGGTCTCGATGATCGAGAAGGTCTTCGACGTGTTGACGCCCAGCGCCTCCAGCATCTCGGTCGCCAAAATCTCGCGCACGCCGCCCTTGAGTGTCAGGCGCCCGTCGCCAAAGCGGCTATAGGGGGTCTGGCCCGATCCCTTGGTGCCCAGGTCGAGCAGGCGGCCGTCCGCGTCGCGCATCTGCGCGAACAGGAAGCCGCGGCCGTCGCCGATATCGGGATTATAATGGCGGAACTGATGGCCATGGTAACGCAGGGCGAGCGGCTGGGGGAGGTTGTCGGGCAGGGGCGCGAAGCGGCCGAAATGGGCTATCCACTCTTCGTCGCTCAGATGATCGAGGCCGACAGTGGCGGCGGCGCAGTCATTGCGGAAGCGCAACAGGGTCTGTGGAAAGTCCGCAGCATGCACCGGATCGGCGATGTCGGGCATCAGCGCGGTGATTTCCGTGGCGGGGTGGTAATTGGCGGCTTGCGGCTTGTTGTCCATGCGGCGATATGGGGGAGCATGGGCGGAAGGATCAAGCTTGACCGGCTATAGTGACGCATATTGGTGGTCCCCGGATGGACTGCGGCTGCATTATCGCGACTATGCGGGCGGCGAGGATGGGCGGCCGCCCGTGCTGTGCCTGCCGGGGCTAACCCGCAATGCGCGCGATTTCGAGCCGCTGGCACAGCGGCTGGCGGGCGAGTGGCGGGTGATCTGCCCGGATATGCGGGGGCGCGCGGAAAGCGCCTATGCCAAGGATCCGATGAGCTATGTGCCGCTGACCTATTTGCAGGATATCGGTCGGTTGCTGGCGGACCTGGCGATCACCCGCTTCGTGGCGGTCGGCACGTCGCTGGGCGGGATCATCACCATGCTCATCGCCGCCACCCATCGCGAATGGCTGGCGGGCGCGGTGCTGAACGATGTCGGCCCGACGCTGGACGAGGCGGGGCTGGAGCGGATTCGCGGCTATGTCGGCGTCGGCCAGTCGCACCCGAGCTGGGTCCATGCGGCCCGCGCGCTGGAGGAAGCGAATGGCGATGTTTATCCGGCCTATGGGCTGGAGCAATGGCTGGCGATGGCCAAGCGGCTCTATCGGCTGAACAGCGGCGGACGGATCGTGCTCGACTATGACATGCGCATCGCCGAGCCGCTGCGCGCGCCCGGCGGCGAGGCGGGTGTCGACATGTGGCCGGTGATGGCGGCGTTTCAGGGCATTCCGACCCTGTTGCTGCGCGGTGGCCGGTCGGACCTGCTGAGCGCGCCGACGGCGGAGCGGATGGCGCGCGAGGTGGGGCCAAGCGCGGAACTGGTGACGGTGTCTGATGTCGGCCATGCGCCGGCACTGGACGAGCCGGAGGCGGCGGCCGGGATCGACCGTTTGCTGGAACGCGTGCTGCGTGGCTGATGGCGGCGGCGTGAGGCGGGGCGATCCGCCGCGCATCCTGCATATCCATGGCAGCTTCACCCTGGGCGGCAAGGAAGCCCGCGCGATCCGGCTGATGAACATCTGGGGCAACAAGGCGCGGCACAGCATCGTCAGCGCCGCGCCCGAGGCGCTGGGTGCCCGAAGCGCGATCGAACCGCAGGTGCCGGTCGATTTTCCCGAAGCGCCGCCCTTTGCCGGGCGGCCGGGGCTGGCGCGGTTCCGCGCGATCGCGCAGTTCCTGTCCGGCTATGACCTGGTGCTGGGCTATAATTGGGGGGCGATGGACGGGGTGATGGCGCACCGGCTGTTCGCCCGGTCGATGCGCCTGCCGCCGCTGATCCATCATGAGGATGGCTTCAACGCCGACGAGGCGGCGGGGCTGAAGCCGCAGCGCAATCTCTATCGGCGCATGGCGCTAGGGCGGGCGCAGGCGCTGGTCGTGCCCTCGGCCCGGCTGGAGCGGATCGCGCATCAGGCGTGGAAGCAGCCGGCGGGCAAGGTCCATCTGATCCGCAACGGCATCGATGTGGCGCGCTATGCGCAGGCGCCGGCACCGGATGCGATACCGGGTCTGGTGCGCACGCCGGGCAAGCTGCTGGTCGGCACGCTGGCAGGGCTGCGCGCGGTCAAGAATATTCCCCGGCTGGTGCGCGCGGTGGCCGCCCATCGCGAACGGCTGCAACTGGTGGTGGTGGGCGAGGGGCCGGAGCGCGACGCGATCCTGGCCGAGGCGGCGGCGCAGGGGCTGGACGATATCTGTCTGGCCGGGTTCATGACCGACCCCTGGCGCTTCATCGGCCTGTTCGACATTTTTGCCCTGTCGTCGGACAGCGAGCAGTTCCCGATCTCGCTGGTTGAGGCGATGGCGGCCGGACTGCCGGTGGCGTCGACCGATGTCGGCGACGTCGCCAATATGGTCGCGCCGGCCAACCGCCCCTTCGTCGCGGCGGACGAGCGGGGGCTGGCCGATGCGCTGGGGACGCTGGCCGCCGACCCGGAATTGCGCGCCGCATTGGGGGCGGCAAACCGGGTGCGGGCGCAGCGCGATTATGACGAAAAGACCATGGTCGACGCCTATGCCGCATTATATGGCGAGGCTCTGGCCAGCCCCCACATTTTGCGCTAGGGCGCCCTACAGTTCGTCATCCCTGACAAAAACTGTTATAGGACGACATTTCAACCGGTCTGGGGAGGCCGGTTCATTTCGCGGGAGAAGTCGTTGTTCAAGGGTTTGAAACCCATCGTCTATGGTGGCCGTGAAGTCTGGCCGCTGGTCGAAGGTGGCAAGGGTGTTGCTGTTTCCAACCACGCCAGTTCGGGCGCCTGGGCGGCTGCCGGGGGCATCGGCACGGTATCGGCGGTCAATGCCGACAGCTATGACTCCATGGGCAATATCATCCCGCAAATCTATCATGGCCGCACCCGCCGCGACCGCCATGAGGAACTGATCGCCTATGCCATCGACGGTGCCGTCGAGCAGGTGAAGCGCGCCTATGAGATTGCCGGCGGCAAGGGCGCGATCAACATCAACGTGCTGTGGGAAATGGGTGGTGCGCAGCGCGTGCTGCACGGCGTGCTGGAAAAGACCAAGGGCATGGTCGCCGGCGTCACCTGTGGCGCGGGCATGCCCTACAAGCTCAGCGAAATCGCTGCCTCCTACAATGTCAGCTATCTGCCGATCGTGTCGTCGGGCCGTGCCTTCCGCGCGCTGTGGAAGCGCGCTTATTCCAAGGCTTCGGAATGGCTGGGCGCGGTGGTCTATGAAGATCCCTGGCTGGCCGGCGGCCACAACGGCCTGTCGAATGCGGAAGATCCGCGTGCGCCGCAGGATCCCTATCCGCGCGTGCGCGACCTGCGCGCCACGATGCGCGAAGGCGGCATTTCCGACGACGTGCCGATCGTCATGGCCGGCGGCGTCTGGGCGCTCAAGGACTGGAACGACTGGATCGACAATCCCGAGCTGGGCGCGATCATGTTCCAGTTCGGCACCCGTCCGCTGCTGACCCAGGAAAGCCCGATCCCGCAGGACTGGAAGGACCGGCTGATGCAGCTGGAACCGGGCGACGTGCTGCTGCACAAATTCTCGCCCACCGGCTTCTACAGCTCGGCGATCCGCAATCCCTTCCTGCGCTCGCTCGAAGCGCGGTCGGACCGCCAGATCCCGTTCAGCACCGAGCAGGCGGGCGATCATACCCATCAGCTCGACGCGGGCGTGAAGGGCAAGAATTTCTGGGTTACGGTAGGCGACCTGCTGCGTGCGCGCGAATGGGTGGGCCAAGGCTTCACCTCCGCGCTCAAGACGCCGGACAACACGCTCGTCTTCGTGACCGAGGAAGAGAAGGCGGAAATCCGCAAGGACCAGACCGACTGCATGGGCTGCCTGTCGCAGTGCAGCTTCTCCAGCTGGATGGACAGCGAAACCAACTCCACCGGTCGCCTGGCTGATCCGCGCAGCTTCTGCATCCAGAAGTCGCTGCAGGAATCGGTCCATGGCGGCGACCTGGACAAGAATCTGCTGTTCGCCGGCCATGCCGCCTATCGCTTCAAGCAGGACCCCTTCTATTCGAACGGGTTCGTGCCGACCGTGAAGCAGCTGGTCGACCGCATCCTGACCGGCGACTGATGGCGGCGGATATTCAAGGGCTGGCGGTGCTGCAATATGACACGCCGCATTTCGACGTGGTACGGCCGGGGCAGTTCGTGCTCTGCGCCGTATCGGGCGCGCGAATCGACCTCGACGACCTGAAATATTGGAGCGCCGAGTTTCAGGAAGCCTATCGCGGGCCGGAGGAGGCGACGGCCTCCTTCCTGCGCCACCGCGGTGCAGCATTTCGCTGAGCCGCGGTAAGTGCCTGCCACTATTCGGCTTTTTGGCATCGTTCGATTAGTTGAATGATCGCTGTGCGCTGCAGCGAAAATTTCAAGATGTTGCGATTTCCATTCATCGCCCTGGCGGCACGTTTTGTCATGAGATTGCTGTTCCCACGTCCATTTATCTGATGTATTCTTCCTCAACAGGCGGCGCAGATCGTCTTTTGGGTGAAGGATGTGTCAGATGTCTCGAATTGATGTCTTCGGCGATCGTATCTGTCTGGTGAGCAGCCTGCTGATCCTGGGCTGGTTCATTTACAACGTGTCCTTCTAAACAGGACGCGACCGGGAAAGGCAGGGCGATCCGTTTGGCGATGCAAGTCGCTGGATGCGCTTTGTTTTTTTCGGATCCTGCTGGATTTTCCTCTCCTTTGGACAGCGGTATCGGCTGGCAATTGCTGCCGGAACCGATATGAACGCCGGGAATGCTTTTAACAGGGCGTCCTCGGGGCGCCCGTTCACGCCAGTCATGGGAGTAGCCCGCCGTGAAAACCCGCGCCGCCGTCGCCTTCGAAGCGAAGAAGCCCCTCGAAATCGTCGAGGTCGATCTGGAAGGCCCCAAGGCGGGCGAAGTCCTGGTCGAGATCATGGCGACCGGCATCTGTCATACCGATGCCTATACGCTGGACGGGTTCGACAGCGAGGGCATCTTCCCCTCGATCCTGGGCCATGAGGGCGCCGGCATCGTTCGCGAGGTTGGTCCCGGCGTCACGAGCTTGGTGCCGGGCGACCATGTCATCCCGCTCTACACGCCGGAATGCCGCCAGTGTAAGTCGTGCCTGAGCGGCAAGACGAACCTCTGCACCGCGATCCGCGCGACCCAGGGCAAGGGGCTGATGCCCGACGGCACGACCCGCTTTTCCTACAAGGGCCAGCCGATCTTCCATTATATGGGCTGCTCGACCTTCTCCAACTTCACCGTCCTGCCGGAGATCGCGCTGGCCAAGATTCGCGAGGACGCGCCGTTCCAGAGCAGCTGCTATATCGGCTGCGGCGTCACCACGGGCGTCGGCGCGGTGATCAACACCGCCAAGGTGCAGGTCGGCGACAATGTCGTGATCTTCGGCCTGGGCGGCATTGGCCTCAACGTGATCCAAGGTGCGCGCCTGGCCGGTGCGAACAAGATCATCGGCGTCGACATCAATCCCGATCGCGAGGAATGGGGCCGCAGGTTCGGCATGACCGAATTCCTCAACTCCAAGGGGATGAGCCGCGAGGAGGTGGTCGCCGCGATCGTCGCGATGACCGATGGCGGCGCGGACTACACGTTCGACGCCACCGGCAACACCGAAGTGATGCGCGTGGCGCTGGAAGCCTGCCATCGCGGCTGGGGCACCAGCATCATCATCGGCGTGGCCGAGGCCGGCAAGGAAATCAGCACCCGTCCGTTCCAGCTGGTCACGGGCCGCAACTGGCGCGGCACCGCCTTTGGTGGGGCCAAGGGCCGCACCGACGTGCCCAAGATCGTCGACATGTACATGACCGGCAAGATCGAGATCGACCCGATGATCACCCATGTCATGGGGCTGGAGGACATCAACAAGGGTTTCGACCTGATGCATGCGGGCGAGAGCATCCGCAGCGTCGTCGTCTTCTGAACCGATAACCCAACAGGAGAGTGACCATGTTCAGCCATGTGATGGTGGGATCGAATGATCTCGACGCTTCGCGCGCCTTTTATGACGCGCTGTTCGGTGCGGTCGGCGGCAAGCCGGCGATGCAGGACGACAAGGGGCGGCTGATCTACATGCATGACGGCGCGCTGTTCATGGTCACAAAACCGATCGACGGCGAGGCAGCCTGCCACGCCAATGGCGGCACGATCGGTTTCCGCATGACATCGACCGAGCAGGCCGATGCCTGGCATGCGGCCGGGGTCGCGGCGGGCGGCACGGCTTGTGAAGATCCGCCGGGCGTGCGCGAGGGCGGCTTCGGCAAGCTCTATCTCGCCTATCTGCGCGATCCCGCCGGCAACAAGCTGTGCGGCCTGCATCGGATCGGCTGAGGAAGGAAGAGCCAAGTGGAGACGGTTTCGACCAACAGGGCCTTTGGCGGCATCCAGGGCGTCTATCGCCATGCCTCGCGCGAGACGGGGACGGAGATGACCTTCTCCGTTTTCGTGCCGCCGCATGCGCCGGGCGCGAAGCTGCCGGTGGTCTGGTATCTGTCCGGCCTTACCTGCACCCATGCCAATGTGACCGAAAAGGGCGAGTTTCGCCGGGCCTGCGCGGAACTGGGGCTGATCTTCGTCGCGCCCGATACCTCGCCGCGCGGCGAGGGCGTGGCCGACGATCCGGACGGCGCCTGGGACTTTGGCCTGGGCGCAGGCTTCTATGTCGATGCGACGCAGGCGCCCTATGCCACCCATTATCGCATGTGGTCCTATGTGACGCAGGAATTGCCGGCGTTGATCGCGGACCAGTTCCCCGCCGACATGGATCGCCAGTCGATCATGGGGCACAGCATGGGCGGCCATGGCGCGCTGACCGTCGGGCTGACCTATCCCGATCGTTATCGTGCCGTGTCGGCCTTTGCGCCGATCGTGGCGCCGGGGCAGGTGCCCTGGGGCGAGAAGGCGCTGGGCGGCTATCTGGGCGCGGACCGGGCCGCGTGGCGCAAGCATGACGCGGTCGCGCTGATCGAGGATGGAGCGCGGATCGATGCGCTGCTGGTGGATCAGGGCGCGGGAGACAGCTTCCTGGAGGGGCAGCTACGCCCCGAATTGCTGCGCACGGCCTGCGACGCGGCGGGCATCGACCTGACGCTCCATCTGCGCGACGGCTATGACCATAGCTATTATTTCATCTCCAGCTTCATGGACGATCATCTGCGCTGGCATGCCGCGCGGCTGGGCTGAGCAATTGGGCTGATCGCGGACCGTCCGGGCAAAGCCCGGATGGTCGCGGCACAAGATAAGCTATTTTGCCTTTCTCTATTTGATAGGTAGATAGAGTGCCGAGCGTTTCGCTCCGCGGCTTTTGAAGGATGTCAGCTTGCTCCGCGTTACCAACGGCTAAAGCGCACGGTACCCAAGCGACAACGCCCGGTTTCGTGTTCCTCCCGCAAAAGGAGAAGACGATGACCCATAAGCAAGCCCGTGTCCGCCAGCAGCGGCAGGACCAGACCCCGCAAATCCATATTCCCCATAGCAGCTGGTCGCGCGTCGAGCGCAACCGCAGCGCTGAGGCCGTGCTGGCGCCGGGCGATTTCTGGGCGCGGCTGGGGCTTTAACGGCCGTTCGCTTCGCGCTTGTCGAGAAGGGGCGTATAGGGTTCTCGACAGGCTCGAACCGAACGGATGTCGGGCAGTTCGGCCTTCTTAGAGCGCGCTGCGTTAAATCCGACGCAGATCGCGCGCTCTAAGTTTTTGTTGTCGCATCGTTTTAGGCGCAAAACTCGAGCCGGAGGCACGCGAATCCCGCTCGCCCACTTTTGCGCACGATGCTCTAGCGGAACACCACCGTCTTGCCGCCATTGCGCAGCACGCGTCGGTCGGCGAGCCAGCCGACGGCGCGGGCCAGCACCTGGGCCTCGATATCGCGGCCGATGCGGATCATGTCGTCGGCGGTGGCGCGATGGTCGACGCGTTCGACCGCCTGTTCGATGATCGGCCCTTCGTCGAGGTCGGCGGTGACGAAATGGGCGGTGGCGCCGATCAGCTTGACGCCGCGCTCATGGGCGCGGTGATAGGGGCGGGCGCCCTTGAAGCCGGGCAGGAAGCTGTGATGGATATTGACGCAGCGGCCGGCCAGCCGATCGACCAGATTTTCCGACAATACCTGCATATAGCGGGCCAGGATCAGATATTCCGACCGGCTGCGATCGAACAGGTCGAGCAGGGCGGCCTCCTGCGCGGCCTTGTCGCCATTGGGCGGCAGCTCATGATAGGGGATGCCGTGCCATTCGGTGATGCGGCGCATGTCGGGATGGTTGGACACCACCCCCATGATGTCGACCGCCAACGTGCCGGTCTGCCAGCGATGAAGCAGGTCGGCGAGGCAGTGCGACCCCTTCGACACGGCGATCAGCATGCGCGGGCGTTCTGCCGCTTCAGTGAGGCGCCAGTCCATGGCGAAGCGGGTGCCGATGTCGGCAAATTCGTCGCGCAGACCGGCTGTGTCGAAGCGCATGCCGGTGTCGGTCGCCTCGAACGCGACGCGCATGAAGAAGAGGCCGGCCTCGCGATCGGCATATTGCTGGCTGTCGGTGATGAAGCCGCCCCGTTCGGCGAGGAACTGGCTGACCGCGGCGACGATGCCGACGCGATCGGCGCAGACCAGGGTCAATATCCAGGATGGGATGGTCTTGTCGTTCACTCTGCGGCTCCCAGCAATTCTGCCGAGGCGTTGCCTCAAGCCGGGGCCGCGATCAAGCCTTGGCGCTGGTCATGGCGAAGATGCCGGTGGCGTTGCCGGTGTCGAAGGCGAGGTCCAGCCGGCCGGTATCCGGGTCGATATCGCGGCTGATGAATTCGTAGAAGGAGCCGGGCACGGTGCGCAGATCGCGATCGGCAAAGAGGCGCTCGACGCTGTCGGCGCGGAAAGCGGTCTGGCGCACGCGGCCGGTGGCGGAGATTTCGAGCTTGGGCTTCATCGGCCGGTCTTCCGCCTTCAGCCGGTCGGCCAGCGCTGCGACATCGGGCACGCGATCGGTCGCATGGTTGAAGGCATTGCCCTCGGTCGCGATCCAGGCGGCCTCGTTGGAGCGGGAGAGCAGCAGTTCATAATCGGCAAAGGCCGGCGGTTCATGCTGGCGGTCGAAGGCGGAGACGATGACGGGCAGGGCGGCGGCGGCTTCATCGAAGGTGACTGGTTCGCCAGCGGCATAGCGGTCGAGCAGGGCGATGGTCGGGGCGTCGAGCGGATCGCGCGAGGTGCCGAAGATGCGGCTCGCGGCCGCGCCAAATTCCGCGTCGAACCGGTCGACATGCAGTTCGGACAGGAAGAATTGCGGGATCGTCTCGGGCGCGTCGACATGGGCATAGGCGCGGCCGGTCATCCTGAGGCGATCAAGCGGATAGAGGGCGGCCATGCGATAGCCCAGCGGCAGGAAGATGCGCGTGAAGGCATCCTCGCCAGCGGGCAGGGCGCCGGTCGGCCCATCGGCAAAACGGATGGTTCGCAGCGCGCCATGGTCGAACATCACTCGGCCGCCGCGCGCCAGCGTGTCGGCGACATAGGCCGCGCCACTCGGCACCCGTTCGAGCAGGTCGTGGAACAAGATGACGTTCATCGCCATGGCAAAGGCGGCGCGACTGACGGTCGGGCCGCTTTGCGCCAGCAGCGCGGGATCGATTGCCAATGCGTCCAGTGCGGCCCGGCCGGCGTCTTCGCCCAGCACCGACTGAACCAGGGCGACGATGCTTCCTTCATTCTGCGACGACATAAGAACGCTCCACGATGACAGCGCTCTTATCGCAGGATAGGGTGGGTCGCGCAAATAGGGAGCTGTCATCACTTGATGCGGAACGGGAATGGATAGGGCGCGCAAATGGCTGCCGCCGATGAGCGCGCTCAACAGTTTCGATGCGGCCGCGACCCATGGCAGCTTCTCGCGCGCCGGGGTGGAGGTGGGGCTGACCCAGAGTGCGGTCAGCCGCCAGATCGCGCTGCTGGAGGATTGGTTGCAGACGCCTCTGTTCGACCGGGTCGGGCGGCGGGTGCAACTGAACGAGGCGGGGCAGGCCTATGCCGAGGAGATACGGCCGGCGCTCGATAGGATCCGGCGGGCGACCCGGCGGGTGGCGGCGCGGCGGGCGCAGGGGGCGCTGCGGATTGCGACCCTGCCCAGTTTCGGCATGCGCTGGCTGGCGCCGCGCCTGCCGGGCCTCAGCGCGCTGCATCCTGATCTGGTGGTGGATTTCGCATCGCGATCCGACCCGTTCGATTTCGCGCAGGAGGAATTTGACGCGGCGATCCATTATGGCCTGCCGGAGGAATGGCCCGGCGTGGCGCAGGATTATCTGTTTCGCGAACAGATGGTGCCGGTCTGCGCGCCGGACTGGCTGGCGGCCAATGGGCTGCGGTCGCCGGCCGATCTGCTGGGCAAGCCGCTGCTGAGCCAGAGTTCGCGGCGGGACGCCTGGGCGCGCTGGTTCGCGGTGGCGGGCGTCGAGGCGGGGCCGTTGCCGCCGGGGCCGGCGTTCGAGCATTTCCTGATGCTGGCGCAGGCGGTTGTGGCGGGGGCGGGCGTGGCGCTGATCCCCAGCTTCCTGATCCAACCGGAGCTGGAGGCGGGCAGCCTGGTCATCCCGTTCGACCGACCGCTGTCCAGCGAGCAGGCCTATTATCTGGTTTATCCCACGGGGCTTGGTGGCCATCCGGGACTGGCGCGCTTTCGCGCCTGGATGCTGGCGAGCGCGGGTGGGTATTAGGCGCCCGCGCGGGCTTAGTTCTTCTTCGGCATGCAGTCCGCGCCGGCGGCCTTGATGCTGCTGCACAGGCGCGAGGCGTCGGCGCTGCTGGCGATCGGTCCGGCCTGAAGGCGGGTCACGCTGCCGGCCTTGACCAGATAGGGTTGATAGCCGGAGAGGCCGCTGACCTTGCGGGTCAACTGGCTCCACAACGCACGGGCGCGGCCTTCGTCGCCGAACGCGCCAAGCTGGACGCGCCAGTCGCCGCCGGCAGCCGGTGCCGGCATCCTAGACGGCGCGGGCTTGGGTGGCGCGGGCTTGGAGGGGGCCGGTTTGGCTGCCTCCGGCGCCGGCTTGGGCGCGGCCGGCTGCGGCTTGGCAACCGCGACCTGCGTTACCACGGGTGCGGGCGCTGGCTTTGCTGGAGCCGGGGCGGGAGAAGCCGAGCGGGGCTGTGCCGCTGTCGCCGGCAGGGTCAGGCTGGCGCTGGCTAGGCTCTTTTCCTGCGCTTCCATCGACGAAGCCAGGGCTAGGCCCTGCTTGCGCTGGTCGGCGGGGATATATTTGTCCATCTGCTGCAGGCTGGTGGTTGCCTGTGGCAGGCCGGAGGCGGAGGCGCGCGTCATCATCGCATAGGCGCGGACCCAGTCCTTGCCGACCATGTCGCCGTTGAACAGGGCGGTGCCGACAATATATTGCGCGCGGGTTTCGCCGCGGGCGGCGGCATGCTGGAGATAGGGCATGGCCCCGGCGCGATCGCCCTGCTGGAACATCAGCAGGCCCAGATTATCCTCGGCGCGGGCATGGCCCTGCGCCGTCGCCTTGCGATACCAGTCGACCGCGCTGTTGAGGTCGGCCGGAACGCCGCGGCCGAGCTTGTAGGCCTGACCCAGATTGAACTGCGCATCGGGATCGCCGGCATTGGCGAGCGGGCGCCATTCGGTGATCGCCTTGGCATAATCGCCCTGCTGCCAGGCATCGACGCCGGCCTTCACATCGGCAAGCGCCGGCAAGGCGGCCGTCAATAGCGTGCCGAACGCAACGGCTCCCCAGATAGGCTTCATATCCATGCTCCAGACCGGAAATATCGTCCGGCACTATCGTCAAACAAGGTTAACGTCTTCTTAGCATTGCCGGATCCATGATGTGAAATCGGGGATAGGTGATCCTCAACAAGGTTGCCAGACCAGTTAACCGAATTTTAGGCGGCGCCATGCCAAATCGTTTCGGAACTGGATTTACCTGGGGGAAGGCGCGTGCGCATATTGGCATTGGCATCGCAAAAAGGCGGATCGGGCAAGACGACCCTGTCCGGTCATCTGGCCGTACAGGCCCAGTTGGCCGGGGCCGGTCCGGTCGTCCTGATCGACATCGATCCCCAGGGTTCGCTGGCTGACTGGTGGAACGAGCGCGAGGCCGAATATCCCGCCTTTGCCCAGACCACGGTTGCGCGGCTGGCCGCCGATCTCGAAATCCTGCGCCAGCAGGGGTTCAAGCTGGCCGTGATCGATACGCCGCCGGCCATCACCATGGCTATCCAGAGCGTGATTTCGGTTGCCGAACTGATCGTCGTGCCGACCCGTCCGAGCCCGCATGACCTGCGCGCGGTCGGTGCTACGGTCGACCTGTGCGAGCGCGCCGGCAAGCCGCTGATCTTCGTCGTCAATGCCGCGACGCCCAAGGCGCGCATCACCTCCGAAGCCGCTGTCGCCCTGTCGCAGCATGGCACGGTGGCGCCGGTGACGCTGCACCATCGCACCGATTTCGCTGCCTCGATGATCGACGGTCGCACGGTGATGGAGGTCGATCCCAAGGGCAAGTCGGCCGCCGAAGTGACCGGGCTGTGGAGCTATATCTCCGATCGCCTCGAGAAGAATTTCCGCCGCACGGTCTTTTCCGTGCCCCAGAACAGCGTCGGCACCGCCGCCGCTTCGCGTCCCGCCGGTGGTGGCTTCGGCCGCCGCGTCGTGCAGTAAGAAAAGGGGGCTATCATGGCTGAAGCCAAACCGATCGCTTCCCTGACGTCCGGCCTGCTGGCGCGCAAGGGCGCGGCCACGCCGGCGATGCGCCGCCCGATGCTGGGCTTTGGTCGCCCGAGCAATGCCGGCATGGTGTCCGATGATCTGGGCTGGAACGACATGGGTTTCGACGTGCCGATGCACGATGACGAGCCTGCCGCGCCGACCGCGCCCGTTGCCACCGGCCTGACGCCGATGACCACGGTGCTCGCGCCGGTTCCGGTGCCCGCGGTCGTGACCGAACGCGAGGAACTGGCCGAGCGCGTGGCACAGGTCGTTCTGCCGGAGACGGTGGAAGCCGAGCCGGAACCGGCCGAACTGGTGATGGCTGCCAAGCCGATGCGGGCAAAGCCGGCGCCGGTGCGCGCCGCGCCGCCCAAGGCGATGGCGGTCGACAACGCACGCAAGGCGGCCTTCACGCTGCGGCTGGACGCGGGCCGTCATCTCAAGCTGCGTCTGGCGGCGGCGGTGACCGGCCGGTCGGCACAACAGGTTGTTACCGAAGCACTGGATGCTTTCCTCGAAGGGCTGCCCGAAATTGATCGGCTTGCCCAGCAATTGCCGCACTGACGCGGCGATCTTTGATTATAGGTGGGTAAGGTCATGAAACGAACGGCATTTGGCAAGGCGGCCGTTTCCTCCTTGATGGTGGCGACGACGATGGTCGGCTGCACCGGCGCGGCATTCCATCCGCGATCGGCGGCGGTCAAGCACGCCAATCCCGGCAAGCCGGCAGAGGCGGCGGAAAAGGCGCTGGCCGATCGCGACGGCGCAAAGGCCGTGCAGGCAGCGGAAGCGGCCGTGCAGGCGGCGCCCGACAATGCGCAATATCGCCAGTTGCTGGGCCGTGCCTATGTGCTGGATGGCCGCTTCGTTTCGGCCGAGACGGCGTTCACCGACGCGATGACGCTGGGCAACCGCGATTCGCGCACCATCGTCAGCCTGGCGCTGGTCGAGGTGGCGCTGGGCAAGAATGATGCTGCGCGCGATCTGCTGGCGGCCAATACCGACAATGTGCCGGCGGGCGATTATGGCCTGGCGCTGGCGATGGCCGGTGATCCGACCGAAGGCGTCCGCATCCTGTCCGCCGCGATCCAGGATCCGTCGGCCAATGCGCGCACCCGCCAGAACCTGGCCTATGCCTATGCGCTGGCCGGTCGCTGGAAGGATGCGCGGCTGGTCGCCGGGCTGGATCTGGCGCCGCTTGCCGCCAATCAGCGTATCGCCCAATGGGCCGGCATGGCCGACCCGGCACTGGCGCCGCAGCGCGTCGCCGCGCTGATGGGCGTTACCGTCAACGGCGCCGATCAGGGCCAGCCGGCGGTGCTGGCGCTGGTGCCCGCTGCGCCGGATGCCGCACCGGTGGCTTTGGCAGCCGCATCGACCGAGCCGGCACCGGTGCTGGACCTGCCGAGCGGTTCGCCGATCGAGATGGCGGCGGCTGAGCCGGCGCCTGCCGCACCCGCGCTCAACACCCGGATCATCGAAACCGCCGTGCCTGCATCCACGCCCGCACCCGCGGTCAAGGCTGCGCCCAAGCCGGCACCGGTGCGCGTCGCCGCCAAGCGCGACTTCGTCGTCGAAGGCCCGGCGGCCAAGGCCAAGCCGGCCAAGGGCAAGGCTACCCCGCTCGCCAGCCCGGTAGCGCGGATGCAGCAGGTTGCCTATATCAAGCCGGTTACCACGGGCGCGAGCGCCTGGGTCGTCCAGCTTGGTGCTTTCGATTCGCCGGCCGTGGCCAAGGAAAAATGGACCAGTATGGCGCGCGTCAACGGACGCATCGCGGCCTTCCCGGTGCTGACCAGCCAGGCGACCGTCAATGGTCGGACCTTCCACCGGATCGCGATCAGCGGCTTTGGCAGTCGTGCCGACGCGCAGACGCTGTGTCAGTCGATCAAGGCACAGCGCGGCCAGTGCTTCGTGCGGGAAGGCGCACCGAACGCGACGCCGCAGCGCTGGGCCGTGGCATCGACGCGCGGTCGCCAATTCGCATCGCGCTGATCGCACGGCGCCTTCGGGCGTGACCATGACTTCATGCGGGCCGGGCCGAAAGGTTCCGGCCCGCAATGCATTTGCGCGCCGCGAGTGCTGCAATCGTGCGATGCGCTGAATTTCGGATTGTCTGGAGCCAGTCCGGCCTTGCCAAGGGCTGAAATAGTGGCTCCCCGAGTAGGATTCGAACCTACGGCCATTCGATTAACAGTCGAATGCTCTACCGCTGAGCTATCGGGGAGCAGCCCTGCTTGCGCCGGGCAGGCCGCGCATATGCAGCGGCTTGTCCCAAATGGCAAGCGTGAAATTGCAGAAAATTACGCGATGAATTGTTCGGCCGCGATCCGGTCGTCCAGCGTATGTTCGGGGTCGAACAACAAAGTCAGCGGCGTGGCGCGGTCGATCTTGACCTCCACCTGGGCGACGTCACGGACTTCGCGCTGGTCGGCGACGGCACTGACCGGACGCTTGACCGGATCGAGCACGGTAAAGCGAATCGCGGTATTTTCCGGCAGGATGGCGCCACGCCAGCGGCGCGGCCGGAACGGGCTGATCGGGGTCAGGGCGACGAGCGCCGACCCCAGTGGCAGGATCGGGCCATGGGCGGACAGATTATAGGCGGTGGACCCGGCGGGCGTTGCGACCAGCACGCCGTCGCACACCAGTTCGGGCAGCACGGGGCGATCGTTGACCTGCACTTCCAGCTTGGCGGTCTGGCGGGTTTCGCGCAGCAGCGAGACTTCGTTGATCGCCGGGATGGAGAAACGCTCGCCATCGACGGTGTCGACTACCATGCGCAGCGGATTGACCTTGAAGCTCTTGGCTTTTTCCAGCCGCTGTTCCAGCCGTTCAAGCCGCCATTCGTTCATCAGGAAGCCGACCGTGCCGAGATTCATGCCGAAGACCGGCAATATGCGGCGGGATTCCAGCATGGCGTGCAGTGTCTGCAACATGAAACCGTCGCCGCCCAGCGCAATTACCGTGTCCGCCTGTTCCAGCGGCACGAAATCATAGGCAGCGCGCAACCGCTCTTCCGCTGCCCGTGCAGCCTGGGTCGGGGACGCGACGAGGGCGCGCCGGGGTTCGCTGTTCATCCGCCGGTGACGCTCATATGTCGCTGGACCGCCGCAGTCGGAGCGCCGGCGCCGATCCGGAAATCATGGGCGGCAGGCTTGCGCCGCAGTGCGCGATCGACCAGCGGCTCGACCGCGGCGAGACCGCCGCTGCGCAGCGCGGCCTTGAAATCGACATGGTCGTCATGGCCCAGGCACATGTAGATCTTGCCCTCGCAGGTCATGCGCATGCGATTGCAGTCGGCGCAGAAATTGCGGGTGAGCGGGGTGATGAGGCCAAGGCGGATGCCCAGCCCCTCAACATCATGATAGCGCGCCGGGCCGCCCGTGCGCACCGCAATCGAGGTGAGGGCATGATGGGCGTCAATCTCCTGCGCGACTTGCGACAGCGGCAGATAATGGTCGGTGCGATCCTCGCCGGTTTCCCCCAGCGGCATGGTCTCGATCAGGGTCAGGTCGAAGCCTTGGCTGTCGCACCAGCGTAGCATCGGCAGGATCTCGTCGGCATTGATATCCTTGAGCGCGACCATGTTGATCTTGACCGCAAGCCCCGCCACGCGCGCGGCATCCAGTCCGCGCCGCACGGCCGACAGGTCTCCGCCGCGCGTGATGTGGGTGAAGCGATCTGCCTGCAGGCTGTCAAGGCTGACATTGATGCGGCGGACGCCGGCGTCGTGCAGCGCCTCTGCATGATCGGCCAGACGCGTGCCGTTGGTGGTCAGCGTCAGTTCCTGAAGGCCGGCATCCAGATGGCGACCGATTCGACGGATCAGGTCGATGATGTCGCGGCGCACCAGCGGTTCGCCGCCAGTCAGGCGGATGCGGCGCACGCCGCGCGCAATGAAGAGATCGGCGAGCAGCGCGATTTCCTCCAGCGTCAGAACCTGATTTTTCGGCAGGAACTGCATCCGTTCCGCCATGCAGTATCGGCAGCGCAAGTCGCATCGATCCGTAACGGAAATCCGCAGATAATCGATCCGGCGGCCAAGGCCGTCGGTCATGGAAGTTGCGGCAGGATCGACCATGGCCATGCCCCTAGCTAGGCCATGGGCATGGCGGGCGCAAGCTGGCCGGTTGCGGGGCGGTGAAGAGGTCGGTAACCGGTTGCTGTTACAAGAGCGGCATGCGCCTTGTCAGGGAGTCGATAAAAGAGTGAGCGGGCAGGCCGCCCCGGACGGGCAGCGCAGCATCTTCATCCTGTCGCCCGGCGACCGCGACCCCCTGTGCCGTGCCGCGCAGGAGGCGGGCTGGCGCGCGATCGGCGCGCGCCGCGCCACCGATGCCCCGCAACGTTTCCTGCGCAGTGATGCCCAGATCGCGCTGGTCGACATGCGCGGCGGCACGGCGGCCAAGCTGATCGCGCCTTTGGTGCCGGCGGTGGATGCGGGTGGCTGTGCGCTGGTGGTGCTGGTCGATGCGGCGGCGGTCGCGACGCTGCCGCAATTGTTCGATGCCGGCGCGACCCATTTCCTGGTGGCGCCGGTGACGCAACCCTTGTTGCAGGCGACGCTGGCATCGGCGCAGCGGCTGGTCGAGCGGTTGGGTGGCGGCGCGATGCAGAGCCAGCGGGCGCAGCGCATCCGCAGGGGTGACGCGCTTTACTGGGAGATGGACCGTGACGGCGCCGGACTGCGGCTGAGCGAGAGCCTGGCCCGCAATCTGGGGATAGAGGCGTGGCAGCCGACGCCATCGACCCTGATCCACCGGCTGGCGCGCAATGAACGCAAGGCGGTGCTGAACGCGCTGGAGGGGATGATGCAGTCGGGGCGTCCGGCGGCATTCGCCCATGCCGTGCTGGATCGGCCGGGCAATCGGCTGGTGCATCATCTGCGCTTCGTCGACGGCACGGTGGCGGCGGATGTGGAGTGGCTGTCCGACGCGCAGGATCAGGATGTGGCGAGCCGCGACAATCTGACCGGGCTGCGTTCGCGCCAGGCGGCGCTGGACTGGCTGGATCGCCGGTCGGGGCTGCCGACGACGGTGGTGCTGCTGTCGATCAGCCAGTTCGATCGCATGAATGCGGCCTATGGCCAGGTCGTGGGCGATGCGCTGCTCGGGCGGATCGCTCGGCGGATCGAGCAGATTGTCGACAGCGTGGCGGGCCATGCGATGGTCGCGCGTATCGCCGGCACGGAATTTCTGGTCGGCCTGACCGGCGAGCCGGCGGCGGCGGAGCGGGCGACCTATCTGGCGCGGCAGTTGATCGAGGCGATCAGCCGGCCGTTCAGTGCGGGCGACCATCTGATCCGCTTGATTGCGCGATGCGGTATCGCGCAGGCGCGGGCGGAGGATGATGCGACCCAGTTGCTGCGGCGGGCAGGGGCTGCACTGGCCGATGCGCGACAGGGCGGGGGCGAAGGCATTCGCATCTTTTCCGCCGAGAAGCGCAGCCGCCAGCTCGACGCCGACCAACTGGAAACCGACCTGCGGCTGGCGCTGCACCGGGGCGAGATCGGCATCGTGTTCCAGCCGCAATATCCGGTCTATGACCATCGCATCAGCGGGGTCGAGGCGTTGGCCCGGTGGAACCACCCGATCTATGGTCCGCTGGGGGCCGGCATATTGTTCGGCACGGCGGAACGGTCCGACTATATGCTGCCGCTGTCGGCGCATATCCAGGCCGAGGCCTTGCGGCAGGCGGCGGCATGGCCGAGCGCGCTGTCCAATCTGCGCCTGTCGATCAACGTCACGGCGGCGGATATTTCGCAGCCGGGGTTCATGGGCGATTTCCTGGGGCAGGTGGACCGCAGCGGCTTTCCCCGGTCGCGGCTGACGGTGGAGATTACAGAGAGCGGGCTGATCCATGATGTCGACGCGGCGGCGGCGCTGCTGACGGCACTGCGGTCCGAAGGGCTGGCGGTGGCGATCGACGATTTCGGCACCGGCTATTCGAGCCTGGCTTACCTCAAGGGCCTGCCGCTCGATTATCTGAAGATCGATTCCAGCCTGGCCCAGGATATCGCCGGGTCGGCGCGCGACCGGATCATCGTGCGCGGGGTGATCCATATGGCGAAGTCGCTGGGCCTCAACGTCATCGCCGAAGGGGTGGAGACGGAGCAGCAGCTCGACCTGCTGGCACGGGAAGGCTGTGATTATTACCAGGGCTTCCTTCGCTCGGCGGGCGTCTCCACGCCCGAACTCATATCGCTGGTGCTACAGGGTTAGGCCGACCTTCCCGATGAGGGCCGCGCCGGCGTGGCGCGCGTCGCGGCTGTCGATGTCGGTGTCGCTGTAGCGCAGTTCTGCCGACCAGCGGCCGCGATACCAGGCGATGGCAGCGCCATAATCCCAATAATCCCCGCCCGGCCGCAGCCGTTGCGAGGCGATCGGATCGCGATCCGACCCGGAACTATGGCCGACCCGTGCCGAGGCGGTGAGCGGCGTGCCCGGAATGGCGAAGGAGGCGGCGGAGGACAGATAGAGATTGTCGCCGCCGATCGCCGACTGGCGCGGCGCAAATTGGGCGCCGATGTCGATGCTGGCGGGACCGATCAGGAAGCCGGCGCCGGCGCCAAATTCACCATAGCCCTGATCATCGGCGCCGGGAAAGAGATGGTAGCGCGCGTCGAGCGACAGCCGCCATCCGCCCAGTTGATGGACATAGGAAGGGCCAAGGTCGATCACGGCGTCGGCGCCGCCATGGCGATCGCTGCCCCAGAGGCTGGTCGCGGTGCCATCGAGCGACAGGCCCTGCGCGACCGGCACGGAGACGCTGCCGCGCAGCACCGGATCGCCGTCGCTCCAGCTCAGGCCGCGGCGACGCTCGTCGCTGGCGACCTCGACCGTGGCGCTGGGGCCGCTGGCATATTGGGCGGCGGCCGGTACGGCATGGAGGGCGAGGCCAAGCCCGCCCAGCCATGCCAGGCCGATGGTCCGATCAGTTCGACGCAAGATTGCGCACCGAGTCAAGTTCGGCCAGCAGCGGCGCGCGATCGGCCTCTGCCACGGCGATCAGGTGGGCTTCGATCTTGTCCTGATACTGGGCCATGTTGCGTTCGCCCGACTGACGGCCGGTCGTACAGGCGCCAGCCTCGCTACCGGAAAACTGCTTGTCGCTCGACACGGTGCGGGCGAGCGCAGGGCCATGGTCCAGCTTGCGGTCGACGACGATCGTCGCGGTCCACTGGCAGCGCTGATTGTCCATGCGGTTGGGCGTCCTGGCGCCGATGGTCTTTGTGCGGATGTCCGCACGGGCGGTGTAGGTGGCGCCGACCTGGTTGCCATGATGCTCGACCGACACATTGTGGGTCGCGGCGGCGGCGAGCGCCATAAGGATCAAACTCATTTCATTCTCCTGCTGTGACGCCGCGCTTTGTTGCCCGGTCGTCACGAAGGCATGTAGGTTTCTACTGTTGCTGCTTCTTTTCTGGTTGATGATGAATGGCGACATGAGGGTCGGATATGCAGGGTTTTGGGTCACGACAGGGGCATCGTGACGCGTCAGCCGCGAAGTTCACACCGTTCTTGCCCCGTATTTCTGGCCGATTTCGCGAGAAAGGTCATGGCAACGCGCCACGCAAGCGACAGCGGCGCGCCAATTGGGTGTCAGTGACGCGACGGTTGGGTCATGGTGACGCGTCATTTGGGGCGTCAGGACGCGACAGTTGGGGCATGATCTCATGCGATGGGTGAGGCGTGGAGGCAAATGGCGTCATCCGACAGGATAGAGCAGGGAAAGTCCAAATAGGAAAGAAGAGGTTGCTGAACGTTTCTGCCGGCTATTGGCACTTGCAAGCCTGCGTCGATCCGCCACTATGAACTTGGGGAATGCAGGAGGAATATCATCATGTTGGCCCTTTTGCTTCTGTTGCAGGCGGCATCGCCCGATATCGTCGTGACGGGCCAGCGGCTGGTCGAGGAGCAGGCGAAATGCGCGCGCGGCGAATGCACGCCGCTGCGCGATGCGCAGGCGACGATCGCCCTGGCCGAGCAGCAGTTCCGCAATGGCGAATATGTGCATGCCAAGGGGCTGCTGGCCGCGGCGATCAGCCGCAACAAGGACAGAGGCGCGGAGGCGCCGCGAGCGGTTGCCGCCATCTATGAAGCGATGGCGACGGTGTCGCTGCATGAGGGCGATCAGGATGATTATCGCCGCGCGGTGGCGGGGCAGGTGAAGACGCTGCGCGACAATCTGCCAGCGGATGATGTGGCGGTGCAGGCATCGGCCACGGCGCTGGGCGACATGTGGATCAAGCTGGGCCGCTATCGGCAGGCGGAATCGACCTTCCGTGGAATAGAGGAGCAGGCGCTGGCCGAAGGGCGCGCCTATCCGGCGATGATGGCCGGGATGAAGCGGGTGTGGCTGGCTGGCGCGCTGGGCAAGATGCGCGATGCGCGTATGATGCTGGACGCGCTGGAGCGGCGCCCGATCGCGCAGGAGCCAGGCTTTCGCACTGCCCTGCGCGTGGTGCGCCTGCGACTGGCGGTGCGGGCCGGCGACGATGCGGAAATCACCCGGCTGGCCGAAACGATCGGCACGGACCAGGGTGGCCCGCCGGTGCTGATCTGGCAACCATCCTATCCCGGTAGTGCGGCGGTCGAGGCGAATAATAGTGCCCGGACCTTTGATCTCGTGGATGCGGTTCCGATCAATTCGTCCGACCTAGCCAGCATCCAGTGGGTGGATGTGGGCTTCTGGATCCGGCCGGATGGGCATACCGAGGAAGCGGAGATATTGCGGGGGTCGCGCGCGCCTGCCTGGGCGCCGGCAATCCTGAAGCAGGTAGCGGGGCGACGCTATGCTGCGAGTGCGAAAGCGGGAGAGGGGGATGCATCCGGCAGCTATCGGATCGAGCGTGTCACGCCCAAATATCAATATGTGGTTCCCAAAGGATCGGTGATCCGGCGTCGGGTTCCGGCAGCCGGCTTCGAGATACTGGACCTGACCGCATCGGAAGCGGCGATGCCGCCGCCCGGCGAATAAGGCCGGGTATGGGCATAGCGGTTCATGTGACAGGGTAGCTGACAGAAAGGAAGGAAATCATCATGTTCGCCCTTTTGCTTCTGGTGCAGGCGGCCTCGCCCGATATCGTCGTGACGGGCCAGCGGCTGGTCGAGGAGCAGGCAAAATGCGTGCGCGGCGAATGCACGCCGCTGCGCGATGCGCAGGCGACGATCGCGCTGGCCGAGCAACGGTTCCGCAATGGCGAATATATGCAGGCTAAGGGGCTGCTGGCCGCAGCGATCAGCCGCAACAAGAACAAGGGGGCGGAGGCGCCGCGAGCGGTTGCCGCCATCTATGAAGCGATGGCGACGGTGTCGCTGCATGAGGGCGATCAGGATGATTATCGCCGCGCGGTGGCAGGGCAGGTCAAGACGCTGCGCGACAATCTGCCGGCGGACGATGTGGCGGTGCAGGCATCGGCCACGGCGTTGGGCGACATGTGGATCAAGCTCGGAAAATTTCGCCAGGCGGACGCCAGCTTTCACGCGATCGAGGATCAGGCGCTGGCCGAAGGGCGCGCCTATCCGGCGATGATGGCCGGGATGAAGCGGGTGTGGTTGGCCGGCGCGCTGGGGAAGGCGCGCGAGGCGAGCATGATGCTGGATGCATTGGAGCAGCGGCCGATTGCGCAGGAACCGGGATTTCGCACCGCCCTGCGCGTGGTGCGCCTGCGCCTGGCGGTGCGGGCCGGCGACGATGCGGAGATCACCCGCCTGGCCGGAACCATCGCTGCGGACCAGGACGGGCCGCCGGTCCTGGTTTGGCAACCGCCCTATCCGGGGGATGCGATGGCCGAGGCCAGCAATAATGTTCGGGCCTTTGGCGGCGTCGATGTGACGTCGGTCCGATCCACCGATGTGGCCAGCATCCAGTGGGTGGATGTGGGCTTCTGGGTTCGACCAGATGGGCATACCGAGGAAGCGGAAATCTTGCGCGGGTCGCGCGCGCCTGCCTGGGCGCCGGCGATCCTGAAACAGGTTGCGGGACGGCGCTATGCGGCGAACGCCAAGGTTGGCGAGGAAGATGGGCCTGGTAGCTATCGGATCGAGCGGGTGACCCGCAAGAACCTATATGCGACCCCGGTCGGGTCGAATATCCGGCGCCGGGTGGCTGCACCGGGCTTCGAGATATTGGACCTGACCGCATCGGAGGCCGCCATGTCCCCGCCGGGCGAATGAGGCAGGGGCAGCAGCGCAAAGTGCTTTCCACCCCGGAGGGCAGGCTCTAAAGGCCCGCGCTCATCATTTTTCGAGACGGGAAGCCAGCGATGATTCAACCGGGTGCGACGTTCAAGGACAATCTCCAGCTGCTGCCGCCGATCGACGGCATTGCCCGCATCGACCTGAAGGATGCGACCGGCACGGTCGTGGCCAGCATCGAGAACCAGCCGGGCAAGCAGGGATCGTTGGCGGTCTATGCCTATTTGCAGAAGGTGTTCGGCACGCTGGACGCGGCGGCGGCCGAGCATGGGCTGACGGTGTTTGCCGAACATACGGCGGACGCTCGCAATCGGCCGGGCGCGCACCCCAATGTCGATCGGTTGATCGCGATCGTGGACGGCGGCGATGCGCTGGCGATCGGGGTGGTTGCGGGCTGAACGAGCCGGGTAAATTATTGCCTCGACGCGCCATTTCTTTTGCCGCTGTCGGGGCATGACGCAGGGCCTGCCAGGTCGGGCGGGCGAAATCGGATGAGGGCAGGTTGCTTCGAAAGGCCCTCACCCTCCCACGCCTGCGGCGCGGCCGCCTTCCTCTCCCGTTCACGGGAGAGGGGAATTGGCAATGGCCGGGATGGGTGTGAACAAGACATTCCTCCCCGGCACGGGGAGGGGGACCGCTCGCGTAGCGAGTGGTGGAGGGGCACAGGCCGGATAGCTCAGCGCTAAGAGGCTCCTGCCCCTCCGTCAGCGCTTCGCGCTGCCACCTCCCCGTGCCGGGGAGGAATGTCAGCTTCTGGTCGTTTTCTCCCCGCGCGGCGGTGAGGAACAGAGCGCAGGCTTACCCCGCCGCCTTGGCCAGCCCCTTCGACAGTTGCAGCGCGCCGTTGAGGCGGGCGGCGGGGTCGGGCCAGGCGCGGGTGACGACGACCTTGCTGTCCGGGCGGAGGCGGGCGACGCCGTCGAGGCGCTGGACATAGGCGACCAGGCCCGCGGGGTTGGGGAAGCGATCCTCGAAGAAGCTGACCAGCGCGCCTTTTGGCCCGACATCGATCTTGGCGATATTGGCCTTGAGGCAATTCTGCTTGATCTCGATGATCTTGAGCAGGTTCTGGGTCGGGGCGGGCAGCTTGCCGAAGCGGTCGATCAGTTCGGCGGCGAAGGCCTCCAGACCCTGGCGGTCCTCCAGCTCGTTGATGCGGCGATAGAGGCCCATGCGCAGGTCGAGATCCGGCACGAATTCTTCCGGGATCATGATCGGCGCGTCGACGCTGATCTGTGGCGAGAAGCTGTCGCGGCGTGCTTCGAGGCCGGCGCCGCCGGCCTTGGCGTCCATGATCGCGTCCTCCAGCATCGACTGGTACAGCTCGAAGCCGACCTCCTTGATATGACCCGACTGTTCGTCGCCGACGAGATTGCCGGCGCCGCGAATGTCGAGATCGTGGGAAGCAAGCTGGAAGCCGGCGCCGAGCGTATCGAGATCGGACAGCACCTTGAGCCGCTTTTCCGCGGTTTCGGTGATGATGCGGTTGGCGGGCGTGGTGAAATAGGCATAGGCGCGCGTCTTCGACCGGCCGACGCGGCCGCGCAGCTGGTAGAGCTGGGCAAGGCCGAAGCGGTCGGCGCGGTGGATGATGAGCGTGTTGGCGCTGGGGATGTCGAGGCCGGATTCGACGATGGTGGTGGAAAGCAGCACGTCATAGCGCTTGTCGTAGAAGGCGGACATGCGCTCCTCGACATCGGTGGCGCTCATCTGGCCATGGGCGACGATCGGCTTCACCTCGGGCACTTCGGTGCGCAGGAACTCCTCGACCTCGGTCAGGTCGGAGATGCGCGGCACGACGAAGAAGCTCTGGCCGCCGCGATAATGTTCGCGCAGCAGCGCCTCGCGGATGACGACGCCGTCCCAGGGCATGATGTAGGTGCGCACCGCCAGGCGATCGACCGGCGGGGTCTGGATGACCGAGAGTTCGCGCAGGCCCGACATCGCCATCTGGAGCGTGCGGGGGATCGGCGTGGCGGTGAGGGTCAGGACATGGACGTCGGTCTTCAGGGACTTGAGGCGTTCCTTGTGGGTGACGCCGAAACGCTGTTCCTCGTCGACGATGACGAGACCGAGGCGCTTGAACTCCAGCCCCTTGGCGAGCAGGGCGTGGGTACCCACGACAATGTCGATCGTGCCGTCGGCGAGGCCCGCCTTGGTCGCCTTCGCCTCCTTGTCGGGGACGAGGCGGGAAAGGCGGGCGATTTCCAGCGGGAAGCCGCGGAAGCGCTCGACGAAATTCATGTGATGCTGGCGCGCGAGCAGGGTGGTGGGGCAGATCACCACCACCTGCATCCCGGCCATGGCAGCGACGAAGGCGGCGCGCAGCGCGACCTCGGTCTTGCCGAAGCCGACATCGCCGCAGACGAGCCGGTCCATCGGGCGGCCGGCGCCGAGATCCTCGATGACATCGCCGATCGCGCGGTCCTGATCGTCGGTTTCCTGATAGGGGAAGCGGTCGACGAAGGCGGGATAGCCGGCGGCGTCCGGCTCGGCGATCTCGGCCGGGCGCAGAGCGCGTTCGGCGGCGGTCTTGAGCAGTTCGCCCGCAATCTCGCGGATCCGCTCCTTCATCCGCGCCTTGCGCCGCTGCCAGGCCTCGCCGCCCAGCTTGTCGAGGCTCACGCCCTCGCTGTCGGAGCCGTAGCGGGAGAGGACTTCGAGATTTTCTACGGGCACGTAGAGCTTGTCGCCGCCGGCATAGGAGAGGGCGACGCAGTCATGCGCGGTCTTGCTGACCGGGATCTGCGTCAGCCCCTCATAGCGGCCGATGCCATGGTCCATATGGACGACGAGGTCGCCGGGCGAGAGGGTGGCGAGTTCGGCGAGGAAGGCGTCGGCGCTCTTCTTGCGCTTGGCGCGGCGGACCAGGCGATCGCCCAGCATATCCTGTTCGGTGAGGACGGCGACGTCGGGCGCGGTGAAGCCATGGTCGAGGCCGAGCACGGTGAGGACGGCGCTGCCGCCGGCTGCGGTGCCGAGTGCTTCCTGCCAGCTGTCGGCAGCGGCGAGGCGGGCGACGCCATGATCGGCGAGCAGGCCCGACAGGCGCTCGCGCGCGCCGGCGGAATAGCTGGCGATCACCACCTTCTTCTTCGTGCGGCGCAGGGCGTCGATATGCTTGCCGACCGCCTCATAGACATTGACGTTCTGCGCGCGTTCCGGCGCGAAGTCGCGCGGGCCGTCGACCGCGAAGTCGAGCACGGTGGCGCTTTCGGGCTCGTGGAAGGGGGTGGTGGCGTGCATCGGCCAAGTGGCGGCAGAGGCGTCCCATTCGGCGGCGTCGAGATAGAGGGCTTCGGGTTTCAGCGGGCGATAGGCGCCGGGATCGGCCGATTTCGCGGCGATGCGGTTGGCATGATAGTCGCGGATCGCCTCGAACCGGGCCTCGGCCGCGCCGACCACGCCATGGTCGCGGATGATGATCGCGTCATCGCCCAGATGGTCGGTCAGCGGAACCAGCTTTTCCTCGAACAAGGGCAGCCAATGTTCCATGCCGGCGAGGCGCCGGCCTTCGCTGACCGCCTGATAGAGCGGGTCGCCGGTCGCGGTCGCGCCGAAGGTTTCGCGATAGCGGCCGCGGAAGCGCTTGATCGTGTCTTCGTCGAGCAGCGCTTCGGACGCGGGGAGCAGGGTGAAGCCGTCGACGCTGCCAGTGGTGCGCTGGTCGGTCGGGTCGAAGCGGCGCACCGTCTCGATCTCGTCGCCGAAGAAGTCGAGGCGCAGCGGCTGCTCCTCGCCGCCGGGGAACAGGTCGACGATGCCGCCGCGAATGGCGAACTCGCCGCGATCATGCACCGTGTCGGTGCGGACATAGCCGTTGGATTGCAGCATGTCGGCAAGGCGCGTGATCGCGATCCGCTCCTTGGGCGCGAGGCGCGCGACCAGCTGGCGGACGCGGAACGGGGTAAGGGTGCGCTGGGTCAGGGCGTTGAGGGTGGTGAGGACCAGCTGCGGCCCTTTTGGTTTCGCCTGGAGCGCATGAAGGCCGGCGAGGCGCGCCGACGCGGTGCGCAGCGAGGGGCTGGCCCGGTCATAGGGCAGGCAGTCCCAGGCGGGAATTTCGATGAGCTCGATCTCTGGCGCGAAATAATGGGCGGTGTCGGCGACCGCGCGCATCAATTGCTCGTCGGAGGCGACGAAGACGGCGCGGGTGGTTGCCGCGCGGGCGATGTCCGCCAGCAGCCAGGGCTGGAAGCCGGCCGGCACGCCGGACAGAGTGAGCGGCGCCTTCGCCTTCAGGATTTTCTGGAGATCGGTCATATCTGCTACTCGCGCCTCTCCTTGGTCTCTCCCCTCCCGCTTGCGGGAGGGGTCGGGGGAGGGTTTGTAAGGAGGGGGAGAAACAGGCCCTCCCCTAACCCCTCCCGCAAGCGGGAGGGGGACTTGTCAGTTCTCGATCTTGACGAAATCGAGCTTCAGGAACTGGTCCATCATCGGGCCCTTCCATTCTTCGGGCACGGCAATGGTGCCGAGCGCCCAGCCGATGATGTCGGCATCCTGTTCGTCCATGAAGCGCTCGAACCAGGCGATCTGCTCGTCGTTCCAGCTCGCATGATAGCGCTCGAAGAAGCCGCCGACCGTATAATCCGCCTCGCGCGTGCCCCGGTGCCAGGCGCGGAATTTCAGGCGACGCATCAGCGGGTTGTCGTTCACAATTTGTTCCTTTAACGGACGTGCCGAAACAGCCGATCGGATATTTGAATGACCGTCCCGGCTGGAATGGGGCCTGACCATCCCCGAACTGCTCGTCATTGCGAGCGTAGCGAAGCAATCCACCGGTCAGACATGGATTGCTTCGCTACGCTCGCAATGACGTTCACACAGGAACGATCACGCGTTACAGCCGTCAGATAGCCATGCGACCCGATATTCTCAATCCGCTCTTTGCCGAAATCTCCGCGCTCAAGGGCATTGGCCCGGCGCTGGCCCGTCCGCTCGAACGGCTGGGGCTGGCGCGGGCGGTCGATGTCGCCTTTCACCTGCCGGTCAATTATGTCGACCGGAAGCTGATCGACGAACTGGACATGGCCGACGCCGGCAAGGTGATCGGCATCATGCTGACCCCGGTCGATTATCGCGCCAGCGGCAATGCGCGCGCGCCCTTCCGGGTGCAGGCGGTGGACGCCCATGGCAATGCCGTCTCCCTCGTCTATTTCGGCCGCAACAGCGCCTGGCCGCGCAAGCTGTTGCCGCTCAACGAAGCGAAATTCGTGTCGGGCAAGCTGGAAGCCTATGGCGACAATCTGCAGATGGTCCATCCCGACTATGTGCTGCCGCCCGAGGAGGCCGACACCGTGCCGGCGCGCGAAAGCGTCTATGGCCTGTCGGAAGGGCTGACCAACAACCGGATGCGCGACCTGGTGGGGCAGGCGCTGGCGCGTGCGCCCGAACTGCCCGAATGGATCGAGCCGAGCCTGCTGGCGAGCAAGGGCTGGCCGGCCTGGGGCGCGGCGCTGGAGCGTTTCCATGCCGACCCGACCGACGCGCAGGCGCGCGAGCGGCTGGCCTATGACGAGATTTTCGCCGGGCAACTGGCGCTGATGCTGGTGCGGCAATCGTCGCGGCGGCGGCGCGGCGTGCCGATCAGCGGCGACGGGCGGCTGCGCGCGATGCTGAAGCTGCCTTTCGCCCCGACCGGTGCCCAGCGCCGCGCTATCGGCGAGATAGAGGGCGACATGGCGCAGGCGACGCCGATGCTGCGGCTGCTGCAGGGCGATGTCGGATCGGGCAAGACGCTGGTGGCGCTGATGGCGCTGCTGAATGCGGTCGAGGCCGGGATGCAGGGGGCGATGCTGGCGCCGACCGAAATCCTGGCGCGGCAGCATTATGAGACGCTGCGCAAGATGGCATCGGGGCTGCCGATCGAGATCGCGATCCTGACGGGCCGTGAAAAGGGCAAGGTGCGCGAGGCGACGCTGATGGGGCTGGCCGATGGCAGCATCCACATCCTGGTCGGCACGCATGCGATTTTCCAGGAGAAGGTGCAGTATAAGGCGCTGGGGCTGGCCGTGATCGACGAGCAGCATCGGTTTGGCGTGGCGCAGCGGATGATGCTGGCGAGCAAGGCCGAGCGATCCCCGCATCTGTTGGTGATGACGGCCACGCCGATCCCTCGCACGCTGACCCTGACCTATTATGGCGAGATGGACGTGTCGCGGCTGGACGAGATGCCGCCGGGCCGCCAGCCGATCCAGACGCTGGTGATGTCGGCCAACCGGCTGGACGAGGTGGTCGAGGGGCTGGCCCGCCATGTCGAGGGTGGCGGGCAGGCCTATTGGGTGTGCCCGCTGGTCGAGGAGAGCGAGACAAGTGACCAGGCGGCGGCCGAGATGCGCGCCGAGACGCTGCGCCAGCGCTTCGGCGACCGGGTGGGGCTGGTCCATGGCAAGATGAAGGGGCCGGACAAGGATGCGGCGATGGAGGCCTTTGCCGCCAACCGCACCCGGATATTGGTGGCGACCACGGTGATCGAGGTCGGTGTCGACGTGCCCAATTCCAGCCTGATCGTGATCGAGGGGGCGGAGCGCTTTGGCCTGGCCCAGTTGCACCAGTTGCGTGGCCGGGTGGGGCGCGGCGACAAGCCGTCGGTCTGCCTGCTGCTGCGCGGCAATGCGCTGGGCGAGACGTCGCGGGCGCGGCTGGCGCTGATGCGCGAGACCAATGACGGCTTCCGCATCGCCGAGGAGGATCTGAAGCTGCGCGGCGCGGGCGAGGTGCTGGGCACGCGCCAGTCGGGCGAGGCGGAACTGAAGATCGCGACGCCGGAACATGTGTCGGCATTGGTGGATAGCGCGCGTGACGACGCCCATCTGCTGATCGACCGCGATGGCGGACTGGACAGCGAACGCGGACAGGCGGCGCGCACCTGCCTCTATCTGTTCGAGAAGGATGCCGCGGTCGGGTTGCTGCGGGGGGGGTAGGTTTGACCGCAATCAGACCTGTGTGGCGGCTTTGTGGAACCCGATGTTGAGCGAATTTTCAATTTTCTGTGGAAATTTCATCTTTGTCTGTCAGGTAAAATGCAATTGCCAATCTTGCGCGGAGTGCCTGGTTGCTTATCGCTATTTTTATGTTGCCGGCTAAGTATCTGCATGCGGCGGCGTTGTTTTTTAGAGTTTTTAGCATTTGATTTTCAGCGTCGCTGCTGAATTTTGTCATGAATATTCGAAATATCTCGCCGGAATTTTTACGCACTTCGCATTCGCTGAAGACATTCAGCAACATGCCTTCCCGGCCGTCATTATTCCCCCACGCCAATGCCATTTTTATGTCGGTAACGGGTTTCGCATCCTGCAGGTCCGGAACCGGCCTGGACGCATATTTATCCTTCAATAGTGCTTCGGCCAAAGCGCCTCGGAAGTCCCAATAATCCCAATTGCCAGATTGATCGCAGCCGGATCGGGGGACGACCGTTCCAAGCTCTTTGTAGATGAGGCCTGGTCCGTCCCAAATGACCCAAGTCTTCATTCGCTCGGCATCATATTGGACCAGACATCCGGCAAAAATGCCTAACGAATTGGAGGCACGCGCGTCGCTGGCTGAAATCGAAAACCCGAAAATGATGGTGAGCATGTAAAAGATGGTTTTCATGACAAAATCTCCATCATCGGTTCATCCATTTGCGCGATACTATGAATAATAGGAAGGGCCTGCCAAACGCCATTCGATAAGAACGAATGGAAATTTCGGAAGGCAAATGGGGTATCTAAAATCCCTGCTGCACCTGCGAAACAAAATGCGGGGCGGTCGCGTTGCCCTTGGCATGACCGACATCAGCCTGACCCATATTACGCCGATGGCCGCGCTTTCGATCGCGCTGTCGGTGGTCGTCGCCTTCGTCGTCCATTGGGCGCTTTACTGGATCGCGCTGCGGCTGGTGAAGCGCGCGCGGATCGAGCCTTTGTTGTTGCCGGCCATCTTCCAGCCGACGCGCTGGCTGGTGGTGCTGCTCGCGCTGGGGGCTGGGCTCAAGTCGATCGAGATGGGGCCGCGGATCGAGGATATCTGGTCGATCGGGGCGCGGATGATATTTGCGCTGCTGGTCGGCTGGCTGGTGTTTCGCGCGATGCGGGCGGGCAAGGCGATGCTGGAGGCGCGCGCCGACATCAGCGTCGAGGATAATCTGAAGGCGCGGCGGCAGCGCACCAAGATCAGCATCCTCTATCGCATCTGCCAGTGCATCGTCGGCTTCTTCGTGATCGCGATGATGCTGATCGCCATTCCGGGCGTGCGGACGATCGGCGTGTCGCTGATGGCGTCGGCGGGCCTCGCCGCGCTGGCGGTGGGCGCGGCGGCGCAACCGGCGCTCAAAAATCTGATCGCGGGCATCCAGATGGCCTTTTCCGAGCCGATTCGGCTGGACGATGTCGTCATCATCGAAGGGGAATGGGGGCGGATCGAGGAGATCAGGCTGACCTATGTGATCGTGCGCATCTGGGACGACAGGCGCATGGTGGTGCCGGTGTCTTATTTCCTGGAGAAGCCGTTCCAGAACTGGACGACGAAGACGTCGGACCTGCTGGGCACCGTCTTCCTCTATGTCGATCCGACCGCCGATATCGAGCGGATCCGCGCGCGCTTCGTCGAGGCGGTGAAGGCGAATGGCCGCTGGGACGGGCGGGTGGCGATCCTGCAGGTGACCGACCATCGTGCCGATGCGCTGGAACTGCGCGGGCTGCTGTCGGCGCGCAATGCCGGGATCGCCTTTGACCTGCGCTGCGAGGTGCGCGAGGCGATGCTGACTTTCCTGCGGACCGACATGCCCGAGGCGCTGGTGCGCGGGCGTCAGACGCTGGAGAGGGACGAGGCCTTTACCAGGCGGTCCGGCGTGGCGGGATGAGCGCCATCATGGCGTCATAGCCCGCGGTCGGGATCGGCTCGACAAACTCGAGGCCGATCCGGCCTTCCTCGCTCCAGCGGACGAGGGCGCGACGATCCTTAAGCACCGGCAGCCAGATCAGCACCCGCCCGCTCAGCGTGAGCAACTCTTCCGTGCGGCACATCAGGCCGAGCGGCGAGATGTTGATGATCCGCACGCCATGGGTGCGGCCGTCCGCTGTGATATGGCTGACCATGTCGACCAGGTCGCGCGCCACCCGCCGCTGATCGACGGACGGGTCGCGCGACCGCATGACATGGCCAAGATTGGCGAAAACCGAGGAGGACATGGGTTTCAGCCTAGCGGGCGGAAAGTGGAGGCTTTCCTACCTGGTAGCGTTAACTAAGCTGAAACCCTGTTTGTCCTCAGGCGGTGACCAGGCCGTGCTTCTTGGCGCCGAAGCTCAGCTTGTCGCCGGCCTTGAGGGTGACGGCCGGGTCGGTGACGACCTCGCCATTCACCTTGATCGCGCCTTCGGCCAGCTTGCGGCGGACTTCCTTGTTGGAGGTCGCGAAGCCAAGGCCGGTGGTGGCCTGGACCACGGTCAGGCCTTCGGCGCCCAGCGCAACGGTCGGCAGATTGGCGTCCGACGCGCCTTCCTCGAAGGTCTTGCGCGCGGTTTCGGCGGCGAGAGCGGCGGCTTCGGCGCCACGGCAGAGCGCGGTTGCCTCGTTCGCCAGGATCTTCTTGGCCTCATTGATCTCCGCGCCCTGCAGCGCGGCGAGACGGTTGACCTCATCCATCGGCAGATCGGTGAACAGGCGCAGCCGGTTGAACACGTCGGCGTCGGCGGTGTTGCGCCAGAACTGCCAATAATCATAGTCGGACAGCTGGTCCTGGTTCAGCCAGACGGCGCCGCCCACGGTCTTGCCCATCTTGGTCCCGTCGGCATTGGTCAGCAACGGCGTGGTGAGGCCGAACACCTGGGTGCCATCGACGCGGCGGGCCAGTTCGACGCCGTTGACGATATTGCCCCACTGGTCCGATCCGCCCATCTGCAGGCGGCAATCGCTGCGGCGCGACAGCTCCAGGAAGTCATAGGCCTGGAGGATCATGTAGTTGAATTCGAGGAAGCTGAGCGACTGCTCACGGTCGAGGCGCAGCTTGACGCTGTCGAAGCTCAGCATCCGGTTGACCGAGAAATGCTGGCCGATGTCGCGCAGGAACGGGATATATTCGAGCTTGTCGAGCCAGTCGGCATTGTCGACCATGATCGCGTCAGTCGGGCCGTCGCCGAAGGTCAGGAAGCGTTCGAACACGCGCTTGATGCTGGCGACATTTTCCTGGATCAGGTCGACGGTCAGCAGCTTGCGCGCTTCATCCTTGAAGCTGGGATCGCCGATCTTGCCGGTGCCGCCGCCCATCAGGACGATCGGCTTGTGACCCGCCTTCTGCAACTGGCGCAGCATCATGATCGACACGAGGTGGCCGACATGGAGCGACGGCGCAGTCGGGTCGAAGCCGATATAGCCCGGCACCACCTGTTTGGCGGCCATGGCATCAAGCCCTTCCGCGTCGGTCAGTTGGTGGATGTAGCCGCGTGCTTCGAGCAGGCGGAGGAGATCGGACTGATAGTTGCTCATGACGCGCGCCTGTAGCATTGGGGCAGCAACTGGAAAAGAGGCGGAGTTTTCGATCATGTTGGCAATCGGTCTGATGTCCGGCACCTCGCGCGACGGGATCGACGCCGCGCTGATCGAGACGGATGGCGAGGGGCAGGCCGAGGCGATCATCTTCCACGCCCAGCCCTACAGCGATGATTTTCGCGAGCGTCTGGCCGCCGCCTGCGCGCGGGCGATGACGATGGACGCGCCGGGCGAGGATCCGCTGATCCGCGCGGTGGAGATGGACCTCACCAATTTCCACATCGATGCGATCGCCGACATGCTGGGCCGCAGCGGCCATGTGGCGGAGGATATCGGGGTGATCGGCTTTCATGGCCATACCGTTGCCCACCGGCCCGAGCGGCGCTGGACCTGGCAGATCGGTGACGGCGCGGTGCTGGCCGGCGCCTTTGGCATTCCCGTGGTCGCCGACCTGCGCAGTGCCGATGTGCGCGCGGGCGGGCAGGGCGCGCCGCTGATGCCGGTCTATCATCGCGCGCTGTCCGATGGTCTGGCCAAGCCGGTCGGTATCCTCAACCTGGGCGGGGTGGCGAACATCACCGCGATCGGATCGGACGGCAGCCTGGTCGCCTTCGACACCGGGATGGCGAGCGGCCTGATCGACAACTGGATGCAGGCGCATGGCGACGCGGCCTATGATGCGGGCGGCGCGACCGCCGCGCGGGGCCAGGTGGACGAGGCGCGGCTGGCGGCGATGATGGCCGATCCCTGGTTCGCCGCGCCGCCGCCCAAGAGCATCGACCGCGAAGCCTTCACCATCGCGCCGGTCGAGGGATTGTCGCTGGCGGACGGGGCAGCGACGCTGACCGCCTTTTCCGCGCAGGCGGTGGCGCGCGGCGTCGATCATCTGCCCGAACGGCCGGCGCGCATCTATGTGGCGGGCGGCGGGCGTCATAATGCGACGCTGATGGCGATGCTGGCGGCGCGCACTGGCGCCGATGTCCGCTCGGTCGACGAACTGGGCTGGGATGGCGACGCGCTGGAGGCGCAGGGCTTTGCCTATATGGCGGTGCGCCACCTCAATGGCCTGCCGATCAGCTTTCCCGGCACCACCGGCGCGCCTGAACCGATGACCGGCGGGGTGCTGTTCCAGCCCTGAAAAAGGGGGATGGGGCGGCCGGGCGCCGCCCCTGATCCTTATTGGCGCAGGCGCTCGATCGCCTGGGCAAGGGCAACATAGAGCTTGCCCATGTCGGACGAGAGGATCGCGACGCCCAGGGCGTTGCCGTCACGCGCCGACAGGATGATCCGCAGCATCGCCTCGAAATCGTGGATGTAGCGGTTCACATGCTCGCGGAAATCGGCGTCATTGTCATAATGGAGCGCGATTTCGCGGGACTCGCCGGCGTCGAGCAGCTTGACTGCGCGACGGGTGAAGACGCCGCGATCGCCCTTGAGATAGGCCGACCAGTTGGTGTCGGTCACATCGTTGGACAGGATCTTGGCGACGTCGATCGCGGTGCTGTTGAGCGATTCGATCAGCAGGGCGGAGCGGCGGGAGAAGTGGTCGCGATCGCGTTCCTCGGCCGCGCGGCCGGCTTCCTCGATCCTCTGTTCCAGCCCGGCGCTGGTATCGGCGATCGTCATCAACTGGCGGGTCAGCCGGTCCGAAGCATTGTGCGCGGCGCGCACGGCCTCTTCCGCGACATCGGCCAGCTTCTCGATCTGGGCCGAAACCTGATCGCCGACGGCCTGCTGCATCGCTTGCTCGCTGGCTTCGGCCAGGTTCTGCACCGCGTCGGGGATGGCGCGGCCGAGCGCCTGACGGGCGCGCTCGGCGGCCTGTTCGGCGGTGTCCTTGACGCGGAGCAGGGCGGTGATGAGCAGCGGGCCGGCACCTTCGGTGATGCGGGTCGTGTCCTCATGCGCGGCGTCGAGCGCGGTGCGCAGCTTTTCCACCAGTTCGCGGTTGGATTCGATGCCGCTCTGGGTGCTTTCCAGCCATTCGGAGAGACGGCGACCCTGGCCGCGCAGCATCTCTTCGGCTTCCTGGGTGCGGCCGACCAGCGCTTCCGAAATGGCTTCCAGCCGTTCCAGCTCGGGCGTCGCGGCGCCCAGCATGGCGCGGCTGGTTTCCAGTCGGGCGTCGAAGCGGGCAAGCGCGCCGGGATAGGTTTCGTCCAGCTCGCGGACGCTCGAATCGAGCGCGACCATCAGCGTTTCGGCATTGCCGATCAGCTTTTCGGCGGTGGTGCCGCCGTCATGCAGCGCCGTGTCGATCCGGCGGGTTTCCTCGGTCAGGCGGGTCAGCGCGTCGGTCAGCTTCTGGCTGCGGGCGAGGGCATTATCCTCCAGCGCGGCAAAGCGCGCCTCGGCCTGGTCGATCGTCTGGTTGAGCGTGCCGTGCAGCCCGGCCATCAGGCTGCGCTGTCCTTCGACCAGATCGTTGATCTGGTGCAGGCGGCTTTCGACCTCGCCAATATCGTCGGCAAGGCCGGCGACGGTATCGGTGCCGATCGCGGCGATGCTGTCACGCGAACGGGTGATGAGGCTGTCGAGCGCACCGGCCTGATCGCGCAGCCCGGCATCGGTGAGGGCGAGTGTTTCGCGGGCCTGGAGCAGGGTTGCATCGAGCCGCTGGCGCAGATCATCCTCGATCGAGCCGAGATCCTGGCCCAGCGCGGCGAGCGCATTCTGGCTGGTGGCGGTGATGCTGGCCTGGGCGCGGGCGACCAGCGCCTCCAGCGTGGCGCGCTGGGTCGAAAGCCCTTCCTGCGCGCGCTCCATCGTGTCGCGCACCTGATCCATCGAGGTTTCGAGGCGACCGCGCAGCGATGCCTCGACCAGATCGAGATCCTGGGTGAGGGCGCGAACCGCACCATCGCTGGTTTCGCCGAGCGACAGGGCAACGCGATTGACCAGCACGTCCAGTGCGGCCGACTGGGCATCGATGTCCTGCCGGGTCTGGTCCATGGCGGCGCGCGCGCTCTGCGCCGATGTCTCGATCCGCCCGGCGGCGATGTCGGCCAGGCCGTTGACCTCGTCGGTGGCGCTGCGGGTCGTCTCCTGCAACTGGCCTAGCTGGCTCGACAGGCTCTTGGTCGCGGACAGGGTGCGGGTGCGGGTGTCGTCGGACAGTTCGCCCAGCGCGTGGAGGCGCGCTTCGAGCGTGTCGATCCGTTCGGCCAGCGCATGACCATTGTCCATGATCTGCGCGGCCATGCGCACGGCCCGTTCTTCGAGTTGAGGCATGGCGGCGATCAGCGCGTCCATCCGCGCGACCAGAGCGGTGCCAGCACGCTCGGCGCTTTCGGCGCGATCGGCGGTGGTCTGGGCGCGGCCGGCGATCAGTTCGGCCGATGCCTCCATATTGCTGCTGGCGGCGGCGCCATAGCTGTCGAGCAGTTCGGCCTGATCCTGCATCGTCTGGCGCGCGGATTCGAGCCGGTCGGCGATCCGGCCGAGGCGCAGTTCGAGCAGTTCGGCCTCGGTCCGCAACGCATGGGCGGTATCGAGATAGCGGCGCGATTCGGCGCGGCTGTTGCGCACGATCAGCAGATAGGCGATGCCGAGCAGGCTGATCGGCACCAGCAGCGTGGCGACAAGTGCGGGCCAGCCGGCCGGGCCAGCCCGCCACTGATCCGATACGATCGTTGCCCAGAGCGCGAAGCCGAGCCAGAGCGCGGCCAGCAGGCCGAGCCCGATCCGGGCATTGCGCACCAGCTTTTCGCCTTCCCCCTGCGCGTCGTCAGGGGCATCATCAATGTCCAGTACGGCCTGCTTCAATAGCAGGATGTCATCCGCGGCCGGCGCGTTGCCGGTCGCGTTTCCCTCGTCTCGCCAGAATTCGACGATTGTGCTGCCCCCATTCATGGGTGTGATCCTATCATCTTTTCCGTCTGCGCAAATGCCTTGTTACCAAAACTTAACGCAATTTCGATAGCTTCCGTCCCCATGTCCTATGATCCTGGCGCTCTTAATGCGGCATTGGCCGCCGCCGTCGGCGAAGACGCGGTGCTGATCGCCGATCTGCGCGTGGCTTTTCTTGAAAGCGCGGAGCGCCATCTCGACCTGATGAGCCGGGCGCGCTGCGACGCCAATTGGGAATTGGCGGCCTGGCGTTTGAAAGGCCTGGCGGCGAGTTTCGGCCTGACCAGCCTGATGGCGCTGGCGGACGAGGCGGTCGAGGCCGCGCCGGGCGATCCGCGCGCCTTGCAGCGTTTGCGCAGCACGATCGCACTGCTTCAGCAGGGCTGAAACCGGTGATTTGAAAGCGCCTGCTTGCGCTGCGTCGTTCGGCTTGCAAGAAGATCGTCGCAATCAAAACGGGTCGGTTTCCAGACAATATGACATTCGCGGCCATTCTCAGTGCCAGCCGGGCTTCAAGTGATTCGCCTGCAGCGCTTCGCGCCACCCTGCATTTCGCCGGCCAGACGCTGGTCGAATATCAGGCGCGACAGGCGGTCCGGGCCGGTGCGGACCGGATCATGATCCTGGTCAGCGTCATCACGCCGGCCATTTCGCAGGCGGTCGACCGGCTGAGCGCGGACGGCATTGCCGTCGCCCTGATCCGCGATATGGTGTCGATGGTGCGCGATGCGCCGCGCGACGCCGATGTGCTGCTGGTGGCGGACGGCGCCGTGGTGGCGCAGGGCCATTATGACGCACTGGCGGGGCAGGCGGGCAATGCGCTGCTGGTCACCGACGACAGCCGCGCCAGCGCGCCGTTCGAGCGGATCGATGCGGGGCAGCGCTGGGCCGGGCTGGCGCGGATCAATCCGGCGCTGCTGTTCGGCACGCTGGACATGATCGGCGACTGGGATCTGGCTCTGACGCTGGTGCGATCGGCGGTGCAGGGCGGTGCGGTGCGAATCACCGTGCCGCAGGATGATCTGCTGGAAGGCCGAGTCGCGCTGGTCGACGGGCAGGAACAGGCGGACCTGGCCGCGCAGGCGGTGATGTCGACCGGGGCGCGGTCGGGATCGTCCAGCCGCGGCGGGATCGAACATTATCTGTTCGGGCCGCTGGCCCGGCTGCTCGGCCCCGCATTGATGCGCAGCCAGGTGCCGGCGATGCAGGTGCGGATCGGTTCGATCGCGCTGGCCGGTATTGCGCTGATGCCGCTGGAACTGGGCTGGCCGGGCACCGGGCTCAGCCTGTTGCTGCTGGCGCTGCTGCTGGCGGAACTGGCCGATCGGCTCGATGAAATGGCGCTGCGCCGGCCGCCGAGCGGCTGGATCGCCTTTCTGGCGCCGGGGCTGACGCTGATCGGCGTGATGCTGTCGGGCAGCGGGATGGTGCCCAACTATCTGGCGTTGTTGCTGGGTATCATCACGGTTGCCGATCGCTGGCGCCGGACCGGGGCGGCGCGCCCCTGGATGATCTTCACGCCGGGCACCGCGTTGCTGGTACTGCTGGCAGCCTTGCTGACGGGGGGGGAGGCATTTGGTTTCGACGTTGCCATGCTGGCGGCGATCGGATCGATCGGGGCGATCATCCTGTCGCGTCGGGGCGGATGATTTTTGTCGCATCGAGATCGTTGATTTTGCTGTCAGGGTTTAGTGCATTTTAACGACGTGGGGTTATGCTGCCTTGCATGAGCGCCCACACGTCCCTTGCCGGATCCATCATGGCGGACAGCTGGCCCATGGCACATGTCATGGCCGGCATGTCGGCCGTGCCCGTCGGCCATGCGATTGATCTCGCCTTTTTCTTTCCGGTCGAGGACCGGGCGCGCCATGATGCGCTGATCGCGGAGACCCGCCGTCATCTGGGCGGATGCCTGACTGCGATCGAAACGGCGTTGCGGCTGAGCCTGGCGGGTGATCCCGCAATTGCCGCGGCGCTGGGGCGTTGGCCCGATGGGCTGTGCTGGCCGACCATCTGTGCGCAGCCGACCCTGCTGGGACCGGCCTTGCTGGCCCATATGCAGATGCGCGCGGGGGTGAGCCTGTTGCTGCGGCAGATCGGGCGCCCCGATGGCGAGCCGCCGGAACAGCCCGAGGCCGAGTCGATCCTGTCGTCGGACGATCCCGAAATTGGCGACGCGATCGTCGCGCTGGCGCTGGCCGAGGGGCAGTGGCAGGCGATGGGGGGCGAGGATCAGCCGATGCGGCCCGATCTGCCGGCCGAACATTTTGCCGAACTGGTATGGACTGCGGCCGCCTGTCTGGCGGCGGTGGTGCAGCGGACCGCGCTGGAGCCCGACAATCAATTGCTCGGCGCGTTCGAGCGGGCGGGCTGGGCGCTGCTTGCCAGCCATGACGAAAGCAATGGCCCGATCGCGGCGGCCGACCAACTGGTGCGCCGGTTGGGGGCGCAGGCCGATGCGCCCGACCTTCTGGGCGCGGCGCTGGGGCAGCGGCGTTTCCTGCTGTTCGCGGCGTTGGCCGGGCGACGGTTGCGCCTCGGCACCGCGCAGGTGACGGACATATTGATCATGGGGCCGGTGATGCAGGTCGCGACCCTGTGCCGGGCGCTGGGCGGAACCGGGGCGGATTATCGCCATCTGCTGTTGGCGCTGCGGCCGGTGCGGCCGGGCCTGTCCGACGCGGTCATCGTGGCCGAGGCCGACCAATATCAATTGCTAAGCGACGTGAAGGCGGAAGCCGTGGTGGGCGCCCTGCGCGCGCCCGCCGCCTTCCGCGCGAAGCTCGATCATTTGCGGCGCGTCACCGGATGAACATGACGCTCCACCCCTCCATCGTCCGGGCAACGGCATCGGCGGACGGCACGCTTCTGAGTGCCGATGCGCCGCTGCTCGCCTTGCAGCGGGAGGCGGGGAGCGATCTGCTGGGGCCGCTCGCCATTCCGCAACTGGCCGCCGTGGTGCGGCTGGCGGCGCGATTGGGTGTCACCGTATCGCGGCCGGTGGTCGCGGCCGCCGAGCGAGGCGATATCGACATGTGGGTGCGGGCGCGCAGCGACGAAGGGCCGGACGGGCGCATCGTGTCGCTGGCGGTGGTCGACTGGAGCGAGCGGCCGCCGCTCGCCAATACCGGCGATCATAGCCGGCGCGAGGCCGATCTGGCGGCGCTGGCCGATGGCTGGACCTGGCAGATCGACACCCAGTTGCAGTTCCAGATGGCAATTGCCGGGACCGACCGGCAGGGCGCATTGCCGACGCAGCCGCCCCTGCCGGGCAGTCGTTTCTCCAGCTATTTCGAGCTGCAGAGCGATGGTGAGGGCGACATGGCGATCCTGCGCGGCTTCACCCAGCGCCGTGCCTTCCGCGATCAGGTCGCGACATTGGTGCATGATCCCGAACAGCATGTGCGGCTGGCGGGCTTTCCGCTGTTCGATCTGGCCGGCCATCTGGTCGGCTATCGCGGCAAGGCCTGCCCGATCGAACGACCGCCGGCGCTGGCGCGGGCGGATACGACGCAATTGTCGCTCTATCCCGGTGAGTTCGGCAAGCGGCTTGATCGATCGCTGCGCCAGCCGCTGGGGCGGATCATCGCCAATGCGGACACGATCGGCGCGCAACTGGAAGGGCCGCTGCGGCCCGATTATGCCGATTATGCCAATGATATCGCGACCGCCGGCCGTCACCTGATGGCGCTGGTCGACGATCTGGCCGATCTGCAGGCGATCGACCGGCCCGATTTCGGCGTGATCATCGAGGATGTCGACCTGGCGGATCTGGGCCGGCGGGCCGGCGGCCTGCTGACGGTCAAGGCGCTGGATCGGCACATCAAGATCCATTGCCCGGATGTCGACCAGATATTGATGGCGAGGGGCGAGTTCCGCCGCGTGCTGCAGATACTGGTCAATCTGGTCGGCAATGCGGTGCGCTATTCGCCCGAGGGATCGCAGGTGCGCATCGTCGTCGAGCGCGAGCATCGGCAGGCACGGGTGCTGGTGATCGACCAGGGTGCGGGCGTGGCGCTGGAGGATCGGGAGAAGATTTTCGACAAGTTCGAGCGGCTGGGACGTGACGATCCGGGCGGTAGCGGGCTTGGCCTCTATATCTCGCGCAAGCTGGCGCGGGCGATGGGCGGCGACATCAGTGTTGGCGGCACGCCGGGCGAGGGCGCGCGCTTCATCCTGACGCTGCCGGTGCTCGACTGACGGGCGCGCGATCGCGCTTATATGAGATAAAGAGCGCTTGTTTGTCCGGCCGATGCTGCCCCGATAGGGTGGTGGCATGGACAGATCGCATTGCCTGGCCACCTATGGCACGCTGGCGCCCGGACGGGCCAATCATCATCAACTGGCGGAACTGCAGGGCAGTTGGCAGGCGGGGCATGTGACCGGCCATCTGGTCGCGCATGGCTGGGCCGCGTCGATGGGCTTTCCCGCCTTCATTCCCGACGAGGGCGGCGCGGCGGTGCCGGTCCAGCTATTCCGCTCGCCCGACCTGCCGGCGCATTGGGCGCGGCTCGATGCGTTCGAGGGGGCGGATTATCGCCGTGTCGCGATTGATGTGGTTACCGATCAGGGGCGCGTGCCGGCCTGGATCTATGTCTATGCCGGGGTTGGCGGCTGAGCCCTAAACGAAAAACGGCGCCCGATGGGGCGCCGTTCCTCTTGTCTCTGTGACCGCGTCTTAGCGCTTGTCGACGGCGACATAGTCGCGCTGCGTCGGGCCGGTGTAGAGCTGACGCGGACGGCCGATCTTCTGCGCTGGGTCCGAAATCATTTCGTTCCACTGCGCGACCCAGCCGACGGTGCGGGCGAGGGCGAAGAGCACGGTGAACATTTCGGTCGGGAAGCCGATCGCCGAGAGGATCACGCCCGAATAGAAGTCGACATTCGGGTAGAGCTTCTTCTCGATGAAGTAGGGATCGTTGAGCGCGATCTGCTCCAGTTCCTTGGCGACGTCGAAGATCGGGTCGTTGACGCCCAGCTTCTCCAGCACGTCCTTCGCGGTCTTCTGCATCACGGTCGCGCGCGGATCGTAATTCTTGTAGACGCGATGGCCAAAGCCCATCAGGCGGAACGGATCGTCCTTGTTCTTGGCGCGGGCGATATATTCCGGAATGCGATCGACGGTGCCGATTTCGCGCAGCATGTTGAGTGCGGCTTCGTTCGCGCCGCCATGTGCCGGGCCCCAGAGGCAGGCGATGCCGGCCGCGATGCAGGCGAACGGGTTGGCGCCCGACGAACCGGCGAGACGGACGGTCGAGGTCGACGCGTTCTGCTCATGGTCGGCATGCAGGGTGAAGATCTTGTCCATCGCGTCGACGACGATCGGATCGATCTTATACTCTTCCGCCGGGACCGAGAAGGTCATGTTCAGGAAGTTGGCGGTGTAGCTCAGGTCGTTGCGCGGATAGACGAAGGGCTGGCCCACCGAATATTTGTACGCCATCGCAGCGATCGTCGGCATCTTGGCGATCAGGCGGTGGCTCGCAATGCGGCGCTGTTCCGGATCGTTGATGTCGGTCGAGTCATGATAGAAGGCCGACAGGGCGCCGACGACGCCGACCATGATCGCCATCGGGTGGGCGTCACGACGGAAGCCGCGGAAGAAGGCGGTCAGCTGTTCATGCACCATGGTGTGGCGCGTGATGGTGTTGGTGAACTCTGCCAGTTCCTTGGCCGACGGCAGTTCGCCGTTCAGCAGCAGATAGCAGACTTCCATGAAGCTGGACTGTTCGGCGAGCTGGCCGATCGGATAGCCACGATGCAGCAGCACGCCGGCGTCGCCATCGATATAGGTCAGGCCCGATTCGCAGCTGGCGGTCGAGGTGAAGCCCGGATCGTAGGTGAACATGCCGGTGTTGGCGTAGAGCTTGCGAACGTCGATGACCTGGGGACCGACGGTACCATCCATGATGGCATAGTCCTTGGCCTCTCCGCCAACGGTCAAACTGGCATTATTATCCGACATGTTTTTCTCCTTAACTGCCGTCAACCGGCCACCACGTGCCCCGCAGCGGTCAGTCGCTTCAAGCTTTCCTCTTTCCCCAGAAGGAAGAGGACATCAAAAATACCCGGCGAGACCGTGCGCCCGGTGAGCGCCGCACGAAGCGGCTGTGCCACCTTGCCCAGGCCAAGCCCCGCATCCTCTGCCACGCGGCGTATCACTTCATCGATCGCTTCAACCGTCCAGGACTGGACGGGCTGGAGAGCGTCGGCTGTCTTTTTCAGCAGCTCACGCGCGGGTTCATCTAGCAGAGCAGACGCCTTCTCGTCAAAATCGAGCGGGCAAGATTTGAACAGAAACTCCGCGCCTTCTGCAATTTCGTTAAGTGTCTTGGCCCGCGGCTTGAGCGAAACCATCGCCTGGGTCAAAATATCGCGCTGGGCGTCATTCAGTTGCGTATCAAGACGCGACTCAACGCGCGGGGCGACCAGAGCGGCCAGGCGCGCCTCGTCGGCCTCGCGCAGATAATGGCCGTTCAGATTTTCCAGCTTCTTGATGTCGAAGCGCGAGGGCGAACGGCCGACGCCGTCGATATCGAACAGTTCGATGGCGCGCTCGATCGAGATGATCTCCTCGTCGCCATGGCCCCAGCCCAGGCGCAGCAGATAGTTGAGCACCGCTTCGGGCAGCATCCCCATCTCGTCGCGATAGGCGTCGACGCCGAGCGCACCGTGGCGCTTCGACAGCTTTGCGCCGTCCGACCCGTGGATCAGCGGGATATGGCCATAGACCGGCTCTTCCCAGCCCATCGCCTTGATGATGGCGAGTTGGCGGAAAGCGTTGTTGAGATGGTCGTCGCCGCGAATGACATGGGTGACGCCCATGTCATGGTCGTCGACCACGACGGCCAGCATATAAGTGGGGGTGCCATCCGACCGGAGCAGGATCATGTCGTCCAGCTCGGCATTCTGCACCACGACGCGGCCCTGCACCGCATCCTCGATCACGGTTTCGCCGGTCCGAGGGGCCTTGATGCGGATGACGAAGGGCGCGCCTTCGGGCGCTTCCTCCGGCGAACGGTCGCGCCAGCGGCCGTCATAGCGCATCGGCTGCTTGGCGGCGCGCTGCTGTTCACGCAGCTCGGCCAGCTCTTCCTGCGTCGCATAGCAGCGATAGGCATGACCATTGGCGAGCAGCTGATTGGCGACCTCGGCATGGCGCGGGGTGCGCTCGAACTGGAACACGGCGGGCTCATCGCCGCCCAGGTTCAGCCATTCCAGGCCGTCGAAAATGGCTGCCACGGCTTCCTCGGTGGAGCGGGCGCGATCCGTATCCTCGATGCGGAGCAGGAACTTGCCGCCATGATGGCGCGCGAACAGCCAGTTGAACAGCGCGGTGCGGGCGCCGCCAATATGCAGGAAGCCCGTTGGCGACGGGGCGAAACGGGTCACCACCTGCTTGTTCAATCCCGTTGCACTTGCCGTCATATTCGCTGACATTCTTCCTGCCTGATCCATGGATGCGACGCCCCCTAGCATGGCTTTTGAGCCACGACAAACGTCCGTTGGGCGCAGGACGGTGCGTATTGCGCACAATGGATTTGCGCGGATCGAACAATGGCTGGAGGTGGAGCGCGAACAGCTCGCCTTGTGGGTGCCGGTGGCGCTGGGCGCGGGCATTGCCGGCTGGTTCGTACTGCCGGGACCGGCACACTGGCTGGCCAGTTGCTGCGCGGCGCTGGGGCTGGCCTGTCTGGCGCTGTTGCTGCCGGTGGGCGCGCGATTGCGGCATATGCTGGTGGCGGGCGGCTTGCTGGCTTGTGTTGGTTGCCTGCTGGTCTGGGGCAAGGCGACATGGCTGGGTCAGCCGCCGCTGGCCCGTCCCATATTCGTACAGGTGACGGGGACGGTGACGGCGGTGGCCAAGCTGCCGGCGCAACAGATGGTGCGCGTGGGGCTGCGGCCGATCGAGGCGCCAGCGCTGCCCGCGGCGATCCGAGTGAATATCGCGGAGGCGGATGTGCCCGAAGGACTGGGTAAGGGGGCGGTGCTGCGCTTTCGCGTGCGCCTGATGCCGCCCGCGCCGCCGAGCGTGCCGGGGGCGTTCGATTTCGCGCGGCGTGCTTATTTCCAGGGGATCGGGGCGACCGGGCGGGCGCTGACGCCGGTCGAAATGGTGGAGCAGGCGCGCGAGGGGCCGACGCTGCGGGCGCGACTGTTCGATCATATCGGCGGGCAGGTGGCGGGCGCACCGGCGGGGATTGCGGTGGCGCTGGCGACCGGCGATCAGGGCGCGATTGCCGAAGCGGATGCCGAGGCGATGCGGCGCAGTGGCCTTGCCCATCTTCTGTCGATCAGCGGGCTGCATGTGACGGCGCTGATTGGGGCGGTGATATTCCTGCTGTTGCGCCTGCTGGCGCTGATCCCGCGCGCGGCGCTGGACTGGCCGCTGATGCTGATCGCGGCGGCCGGGGGCGCGCTGGCGGGGATCGGCTATACGCTGCTGACGGGCGCGGAGGTGCCGACGGTGCGATCCTGCATCGCGGCGCTGCTGGTGCTGGGCGGGCTGGCGCTGGGGCGCGAGGCGATCACCTTGCGGCTGGTGGCGACCGGGGCGCTGGTGGTGCTGGTCTTCTGGCCGGAGGCGCTGATCGGGCCGAGCTTCCAGATGAGCTTTGCTGCCGTGGTCGCGCTGGTGGCGCTGGGCGAGCATCGGCGGTTCAAGATGTTCGCGATGGCGCGGGACGAGCCTTGGCTGCGCAAGGCCGGACGGACGGTGGCGGCGATGCTGTTGACGGGGCTTGGCATCGAACTGGTGCTGGCACCGATCGCCCTTTTCCATTTTCACAAGGCAGGTTTGCTGGGCGCGGTGGCCAATCTGGTCGCGATCCCGCTCACCACCTTCGTCATCATGCCGCTGGAGGCGCTGGCGCTGCTCTTCGACCTCGTCGGGCTGGGCGCGCCCTTCTGGTGGCTCACGGCCAAGGCGATCGCGCTGTTGCTGGCGGTGGCGCATGGCGTGGCGGCGAGCCCGATGGCGGTGATGCTGGCACCGGCGGTGCCGGGCTGGATTTTCGGGATCATTGTCGTCGGTGGTCTGTGGTGTCTGCTCTGGCGCAGTCGCTGGCGCTGGCTGGGGGTGGGGCCGGTGGCGGTTGGCCTGATCGGCATCGCGCTGCTGGCGCCGCCCGATATCGTGGTAACCGGCGACGGGCGGCATGTCGCGGTGCGGACGCAGGCAGGAACGATGGCGCTGCTGCGCGAGGGGGCGGGCGATTATGTCCGCGACGTGCTGAGCGAGAGCGCGGGCTATGACGGGACGCTGGAGGCGATCGCGACGATGAAGCAGGCGCGCTGTTCGACTGATCTGTGTGCCGTGACGTTGCCGCGGGGCGGGCGCAACTGGCGCTTGCTGGTGACGCGCAATGCGATGCTGGTCGATCGGCCGACATTGGAGCGGGATTGCGCGGCGGCCGATATCGTCATCAGCGATCGGGGGCTGCCCTGGTGGTGCCGGCCGCGCTGGATGAAGATCGACCGCTGGCTGCTGTCCCGCACCGGCGGCCTGTCGATTGGCCTTGAAAGCGGCAAAGTTCACACCGTCCATCGGCCCGGCGACGCGCATCCCTGGATCGTGCGCCGCCGGCCCCGAACGGCCGGTCAGTTGTAGCGGCGCAGCAGGCCGGCGAGCTTGCCCTGGATGCGGACCTGGCGCGGATCGTAGATCTGCGGCTCATAGGCGGCATTGGCGGGATCGAGCCGGACGCGCGCGCCTTCGCGGCGGAAATATTTGAGCGTGGCTTCGGCATCGTCGATCAGGGCGACGACGATCTGGCCTTCGCGCGCGACATCGGTGCGCTGGATCAGCGCGAAGTCGCCGTCGAGAATGCCGGCCTCCATCATCGAGTCCCCCGACACTTCGAGCGCATAATGATCGCCCGAGCCGAGCAAGGCGGCGGGGACGGAGAGCATGGTGTGGCTTTCCATCGCCTCGATCGGCACGCCGGCGGCAATGCGGCCGTGCAGCGGGATTTCGATCACGTCATTGGCGGCGGTCGGTAGCAGCACAGCGGGCGCCGACACCTTGGGCGTCGGAATGGCCGGCGCGGGCGCGCGGTGCATCGCATCGGGCAGCTTCAACACTTCGAGCGCGCGGGCGCGGTTGGGCAGGCGACGGATGAAGCCGCGTTCTTCCAGCGCGTTGATCAACCGGTGGATGCCGGACTTGGAGCGCAGATCGAGCGCGTCCTTCATCTCCTCGAACGAAGGGGACACGCCGCCTTCTTCCAGCCGGGTCTGAATGAAGCTCAGCAATTCCTGCTGCTTGGGCGTCAACATCGGCGGTCCTCCATGGAACGAATGAAGAACGCATAGGAAACGGAAAGGGGCAAGTCAAGCGCGTTAAGCCATGCGCCGCTTTTGCCGGTCAGGCGGTCAGATAGTCAGGCGGTCAGGGGGATGATGTCGACCATGTCGCCGGCAATGGCGGGGGCTGAACCGGCCGGGCGGCGGATCAGACAGTCGGCCAGCGCCATGGCGGCGGTGGCGGCGCTGTCCTGCGACGTGACCGAGACGATGCCGTCGGCGCCGCGATAGGCGCGCAGATAATCGTCGCGTTCCGCCGTCGCGCCGAGTGGGGCGGCAAGGCGGGCCTGCACGACCGGCGGCAGCGGCGCGCGCGATCCGGCGAGATGGCGGACCAGCGGGCAGAGGAAGAGGGTGCCGGTGACGAAAGCGGAGACCGGATTGCCCGGCAGGCCGAGAAAGATTGCGTTGCTGAGGCGTCCGGCCATCAGCGGTTTGCCCGGCCGCATCGCGATCTTGTAGAAATCGAGCGTGCCGCCGGCCGCCGCAAAGGCGGGGCGGACATAGTCATGGTCGCCGACCGAGGCGCCGCCGGTCGAGACGATGATGTCGGCCTGGGCCGCCTGTTCCAGCGCCTGCGTCATGGCGGAGAGATCGTCGGGCACGATGCCAAGGTCGATCACCTCGCAGGGCAGGGCGGCGAGCAGGGCGGCGAGCATCGGCGCGTTGGACGAGGGGAGATACCCAGGCGGCGTCGGCGCGCCGGGGGCAACAAGTTCATTGCCGGTCGAGAGCAGGGCGACACGCGGGCGGGTGCCGACGGGCAGGCTGCCATGGCCGCCCAGCACGGCGAGCGCGATCTGGCCCGGCGTGAGGCGGCTGCCGGCGCGGACCAGCAGCGTGTCGGCGTGGAAATCCGAGCCGAGCGGGCGGACATGCCTGCCGGGCATCAATATGCCGTCATGCGCGGTCAGTTTGTCGCCATCGCGCGTGGCATTTTCCTGGATCAGGATCGCGTCGGCGCCGGCCGGCAAGGGTGCGCCGGTGAAGATGCGGCAGGCCTGGCCCGGTTGCAGGGCCGGGATATCGGCGTCGCCCGCGCTGCTGGTGGCGACCAGCTGCCACGGCCCGGCGCCTTCGGATGCGCGCACGGCATAGCCGTCCATCGCGGAAAGATCGGCCCAGGGCTGGTCGCGGAGTGCGCTGATGTCGGTGGCGAGCCAGCGGCCGGCACAAGCGGCGACGGACACAAGTTCGGCCGGCAACGGATCGGCGAGGGCAAGTAGCCGCGCCTGCGCGTCCGCGACCGGCATCAGGTTCATCGGTCGCTGCTCTCCGGCGCGGTCCAGTCGCCCGACTTGCCGCCGCGCTTCGCGAGCAGGCGAACATCGCCGATTATCATGCCCTTATCGAGCGCCTTGGCCATGTCGTAAACGGTGAGCAAGGCGGCCGTGGCGGCGGTCAGCGCCTCCATCTCTACCCCGGTCTGGCCGGCGGTGCGCGCGGTCGCGGTGACGGTGACGCCGTCATCGTGGAGGGCAAAGTCGATGGTGACGGCGCTCAGCGGGATCGGATGGCAGAGCGGGATCAGTTCGGCGGTGCGCTTGGCCGCCATGATACCGGCGACACGGGCGACGGCGAGCACATCCCCCTTCTTGACGAGGCCGGCGGCGATCGCCTGCGCGGCGTCGGCCGCCATGGTGATGCGCCCGGTGGCCACCGCCTCGCGTGCGGTCACGGCCTTGGCCGAGACATCGACCATGCGGGCGGCGCCGTCTTCATCAAGATGGGTGAGGCCGGTCATGCGCCGGTCAGCAGGTTGCGGGTCGCGGCCTCGACATCGGCCTGGCGCATCAGGGTTTCGCCGACCAGGAAGCAGCGCACGCCATGATCGGCCATGGCGGTGAGGTCGGCATGGGAGCCAAGGCCGCTTTCGGCGACGAAGGTGCAGCCGTCGGGCGCCTTGCCTACCAGTTCATAGGTGCGGGCGAAATCGACGCTGAAATCGCGCAGGTCGCGGTTGTTGACGCCGATCAGGCGCGAGCGGAGCTTGAGCGCGCGCTCCAGTTCGGCCTCGTCATGCACCTCGATCAGGGCATCCATGCCCAGGCCGAGCGCCGCATCCTCTATCTCCTGCATCTGGCTATCTTCCAGCGCGGCGACGATGATCAGGATCGCGTCGGCGCCGAGCGCGCGGCTTTCCAGGATCTGCCAGGGATCGACGATGAAATCCTTGCGCAGCACCGGCAGCGCGCAGGCCGATCGGGCGGCCATCAGATAATCGTCATGGCCCTGGAAATAGGGCTCGTCGGTCAGCACCGAGAGGCAGGCCGCGCCACCGGCGGCATAGGCCACCGCATGGGCCGGCGGATCGAAATCGGCGCGGATCAGCCCCTTGGACGGGCTGGCCTTCTTCACCTCGGCAATCAGGCCGAAGCCCGAGCGGGCGGCATCGTCCAGCGCCCTGCGGAAGCCGCGCGGCGGGGTCTGCTCGCTGGCGCGGGCGTGGAGCGACGCGATCGTCGTCGCGGCCTTGCGGCGGGCGACATCCTCGCGCTTGAAATCGCAGATTTCGATGAGCTTGTTGGTCATTGATAGGCAATCCAGCAATTGAGGAGCGCGTTGGCAAGGCCGTTGTCGATCGCCTCGGCGGCCTGTTCGACGCCTTCCTGGAAATCATGGGCGGCGTCAGCCACCACCAGAGCGGCGGCGGCATTGAGCAGCACGGCGTCGCGATAGGCGCCGGCCTCGCCCTGGAGCAGGGCGCGGAGCGCCGCAGCATTATGGGCCGGGTCGCCGCCGCGAATGGCGGTGACGGGATGGGTCGAGAGGCCGAGTTCTGCGGCGGTCAGGCGGCGCATCGCGACCACGCCGTCGGCCGTCACCTCGGCAATGTCGTTGCCGCCGGCGAGCGAGAGTTCGTCAAGCCCCTCGTCGCCCGACACGATCATCGCATGGGTGGCGCCCAGCTGGCCGAGCGCATCGGCATAGATGGGGACATAGGCGGGGCGGGCGATGCCAACGAGCTGGCGGCGGACATTGGCGGGATTGGCGAGCGGCCCCATCAGGTTGAAGATGGTGCGTTCGCCGATCGACCGGCGGATCGGGCCGAGGCGCTTGAGCGCAGGATGGTAATTTTGCGCGAACAGGAAGCAGATGCCTAGATCCTTGAGCGTGGCTTCCGCCGTGGCGGCGGCGCGATCGAGATCAAGGCCGAGCGCTTCGAGCGTATCGGCGGCCCCCGCCTTCGACGAGGCGGCGCGATTGCCATGCTTGGCGACCGGTACGCCGGCAGCCGCCACCACCAGGCTGACGGCGGTGGAGACGTTGAGCGTATGATGCCCGTCGCCGCCGGTGCCGCAGACGTCGATGGTGCCGTCGGGCGCGTCGACCGGGATCATCCGGGCGCGCATCGCACGGGCGGCGGCGGCGATTTCCGTCGCACTCTCGCCGCGCCGCGCCATGGTGACGAGGAAGCCGGCGATCGCCTCGTCCGACAGGTCGGCGTCGAACAGCAGGTCGAAGGCGCGGGCGGCTTCGTCGGCGGCCAGGGGGGCGCTGGGATCGGGCAACAGGGTCATGGGCCAAGCCTTTAGTCCCGGCCGCGCGCGAAAGTCGAGGGCGACATGCTATTTGCCCGCCAATTGGAATTTTGTTGCGTGGTCCGGCAATTGGCTTGACGCGGGCACCAAAGGGGCGTTGTCGGGGAAACCATGCGCCGTTCCTGGTCGACCCTGTTCTGGAGCCTTGCCATCCGCCAGCGCCGCCGGCTGCGCGAGAGCGAGGCGGCCTTCATCCTGCTCGCCATACTGGCGGGCGTGGCGGCGGGGCTGATCACCAACCTGTTGCAGCTGATGGCGCACGGCATTCAGGAACTTCTCTATGGCGTCAGCATCAACCGGCTGAGCGCGTTGGGCGAGATCCGCCATCCCTGGCGGCTGCTGGGCCTGCCGCTGGGTGGGCTGGCGCTGGTACTGCTGGCACGGCTGCTGCGCCGGCGGCAACGGCCGCTGATCGACGTGGTGGAGGCCAATGCGCTGCATGGCGGGCGCATCCCGATGGCCGACAATCTGGTCATTGCCGGGCAGACGGTCTTGTCGAACGGGGCGGGGGCCTCGGTCGGGCTGGAGGCGGCCTATGCGCAGATGGGCGGCGGCGTCGCGTCGCTGCTGGGCCAATGGCTGAAGCTGCGGCGCAATGATCTGCGCACCCTGGTCGGTGCCGGGGCGGGGGCAGGCGTGGGCGCGGCCTTCGGCGCGCCGCTGGCCGGCGCCTTCTATGCGTTCGAGATCGTGATCGGCCATTATACGCCGGCCGCGATCGCGCCGGTGGTGGCTGCGGCTTTGAGTGCCGCCTTCGTGACGCGCGCGCTGGGCGTCGAGCCCTGGCTGATCGCGACCACGGCGGACCGGATATTGGGGACGGCGGACTATCTTCTCTATGCGCTGCTGGGGCTGCTGTGCGCGGGGCTGGGCATCCTCATCATGCGGATGGTGACCTTTGCCGAGCTGCGGGTGCAGGGCTGGACCTGGCCGGGGCGATGGCGGCCGGTGATCGGCGGCCTGCTGCTGATGCCGCTCGCTTGGGCAACGCCGCAGACCTTGTCGGCCGGGCATGGCGCGCTGCACCTCAACCTCATCCTGCTGCCCGACTGGACCGTGCTACTGATGATCCTGTGCCTCAAGATCGCGGCGTCGGTGATCTCGCTGAGCTTCGGCTTTCGCGGCGGGCTGTTCTTTGCGTCTTTGTTCCTGGGATCGCTGGCGGGGCAGATTTTCGCGCAGCTGGTCGACCTCATCGGGATCGGCTGGTCGCTCGACCCCAATGATGCGGCGCTGGTGGGGATGGCGGCGCTGAGCGTCGCGATCGTCGGCGGGCCGATGACGCTGGGGCTGCTGATGCTGGAGACGACCCATGATTTCCAGCTGATGGGCGTGGTGCTGACCGCGTCGCTGCTGTCGAGCGCGGTGACGCGGGAAATGTTCGGCTATTCCTTCTCCACCTGGCGGCTGCATCTGCGCGGATCGACCATCCGCAGCCCGCGCGACATTGGCTGGGTGATGAACCTGACCGCCGGGCGGATGATGCGGCGCGACTGGGTGTCGGTGCCCGACACGATGAGCGTCGGCCAGTTTCGTGCGCTGGTGCCGCTGGGGTCGGCGAGCAAGGCGATCATGATCGACGGTGCGGGCGGCTATCGCGGCATCGTGCCGACGGCGGCGGTGTATCGCCCCGAACTGGCGGAGGATGCGCCGATCGCGCCGCTGGCAAGCCTGGCCGATATCGCGTTGCGGGCCGACGCGGATATCCGCGCGATCCTGCCCCTTTTCGACAAGGCGGCGGCGGACGAGCTGGCGGTGGTGGACGAAAGCGGGCTGGTGCTGGGCGTGCTCACCGAGAAACATGCGCGGCGGCGCTATTTCGAGGAGATTGAAAGCTCGCAGCGGGCGTTGTTCGGGGAAGGGTAGAGGCATTTTGGAAAATGCGCGGAAGAGCGCATTTTCGGTGCCGCACCGGCCCGCACCCCCACCCGGCCTCCCACAGTATATCGCCGCGGGGCGTCCGGGCGGGCGCGCGGGCCGGGCTTGCATTGGCGGGGCCGGGCTGTAGAAGGCCGGCATTCGCATGGACCCGGTGAAATTCCGGGTGGCTATTCCGGCCGCCGATCCGCCGGACAACATCACACATGTTTATCGAGACTGCGCCCCGGATGGCGCCATGTGCATTGATGTGGATTTTCGACATGACCCAATTTTTCAGCCGCTATCGCCGCCAATGGTTCAGCGACGCCCGGACGGCGCGCCATGACATCATGGCCGGCATCGTCGTCGCGCTCGCCCTGATCCCTGAAGCGATCGGCTTTTCCATCATCGCCGGGGTCGATCCGCGCGTTGGCCTCTATGCCTCGGTGGCGATCGCCATCACCATCGCCCTGATCGGCGGGCGGCCGGGGATGATCTCCGCCGCGACCGCCGCCGTCGCGGTGCTGGTCGGGCCGCTGGTGCGCGAGCATGGCCTGGAATATCTTTTTGCCGCGACGATCCTGATGGGCGTGGTGCAGATCATCGCCGGGCTGCTGCGGCTGGACCTGCTGATGCAGTTCGTGTCGCGATCGGTCATCACCGGCTTCGTCAATGCGCTGGCGATCCTGATCTTCATGGCGCAACTGCCGCAGCTGACGAATGTCGGCTGGCAGACCTATGCGATGGTGCTGGGCGGCCTCGCCATCATCTATCTCTTTCCCCGAATCACCAAGGCGGTGCCGGCGCCGCTGGTGGCGATCGCGTTGCTGAGCGCGCTGTCGATCGGCCTGGGCTTGCCGGTCCATACCGTCGGCGACATGGGGCGGCTACCTGAGGGGCTGCCGAGCCTTGCCCTGCCGCAGTTGCCGCTGACCTGGGAGATGCTGCGCATCATCCTGCCCTATTCGGTGACGATGGCGGCGGTCGGCCTGCTCGAATCGCTGCTGACCGCGCAGATCGTCGACGACATGACCGATAGCGACAGCGATAAGCAGCGCGAATGCATGGGGCAGGGCGGGGCGAATATCGTCGCGTCCCTGTTTGGCGGCATGGGCGGCTGCGCGATGATCGGCCAGTCGGTGATCAACGTCACATCCGGCGGGCGCGGGCGGCTGTCGACCTTCGTCGCCGGCGCCTTCCTGCTGTTCCTGCTGGCGGTGCTGGGGCCGTGGGTCGGGCGCATCCCGATGCCGGCGCTGGTCGCGGTGATGGTGATGGTGTCGATCGGCACGTTCAGTTGGGCCTCGATCTCCAATCTGCGGCGGCATCCGCCGACCTCCTCGGCGGTGATGCTGGCAACGGTGGTGGTCGTGGTGGCGACCCGCGACCTGTCGCTGGGCGTGCTGACCGGCGTTCTGCTGTCGGGCATCTTCTTCGCGGCGAAGGTGCAGCGCATGTTCGCGGTGGAGCGCAGCGAGGTCGATGGTCGGGCGACCTATCGCGTCACTGGCCAGTTCTTCTTCGCCTCGGTCGATCGCTTCACCCGCGCCTTCACCGGCGAGGAAAGCGCGACCCATGTGCTGATCGACGTGTCGGGCGCGCATTTCTGGGATATTTCGGGTGTCGGCGCGCTCGACAAGATCATCGCCCGGCTGCGGCGCGAAGGGCGCATGGTCGAGGTGGTTGGCTATAACCGGGCGAGCGCCGACATCGTCGACCGCTTCGCCCTGCACGACAAGACCGGGGTGGAGACGGGGGCGGTGCCGCACTGACACGGCTGCGGCCTTTTTCCCTTTGCGTCATCCTGACGAACGTCAGGATCCATTCGGCGCTACGCTGACGAGCGAGCGCTGAATGGATCCCGGATCAAGTCCGGGATGACGGCAGTGAAATTGGGCAAAAGCGGCCTTACGCCGCCTCGCGCTCGCGGACCGGGATGCCGGCGATCTTCATGAAATTGGCCAGCATGTCATGGCCATGTTCGGTCGCGATGCTTTCCGGGTGGAACTGGACCGAATGGATCGGCAGGGTCGCGTGGCGGAAGCCCATGACCGATCCGTCCTCGCTGGTCGCGTTGACCACCAGATCGGCCGGAATATCCTCCACGATCAGCGAGTGATAGCGGGTCGCGGTGAAGGGCGAGGGGAGGCCGGCGAACAGGCCGGTGCCGTCATGACGCACAGGCGAGGTCTTGCCGTGCATCAGCCCGCCGCGCACCACCTTGCCGCCGAAATGCTGGCCGATCGCCTGATGGCCGAGGCACACGCCGAGCAGTGGCGCGCCGGCATCGGCGCAGGCCGCGACCAGATCCAGGCTCACACCCGCCTCATTGGGGGTGCAGGGACCGGGCGACAGCAGGAAAGCCTTGGCCCCGCTCGACAGGGCCTGGCCCGCCGAGATGGCGTCGTTGCGCACGACCTCTACCTTGGCCCCCAGCTCCATCAGATAATGGACCAGGTTCCAGGTGAAGCTGTCATAATTGTCGATGACGAGGATCATGGGACACAGCCTATAGGCGCGGATGACGATGGGGGGAAGGGGGCGAACAACGCCTGATCTTAGTGGACTAACATGTAAATTGCCCCTGGCGCGGCGAGCAAGCATATGACTGACCAGTGCTTCCAGGTCAGGCGATCGATTTTTCTGAAAGCCAAGCTCGCCGCGAACGCCAATGTGCCAAACACCAAAAGGACGCTTCGCAGAAGAATGGCATCGCCAGAGTCCGCCAGGATGCTGAGGACGATGGCTGAACAGGCAGCCATGAAGGCGCTGAGAAACAGACAGCCGACGACCATGATACGTATCATGGAATCCCAAGCCTGAGCTTGCGCATATTCGTTTGGCTTCATGCAGTCTGACTACACATAATTGATGGTACGGAAAAGCAGACCGCTATCATTTGACTTTCGTCATTCCCGCGAAAGCGGGAAACCATCACCGGACCTCGCGGCTGGGGTTATGGTGGGAGATGGATCCCCGCCTTCGCGGGGATGACGGTAAAAAAAAAGGCTGGCATGACGGAGTAAAAGGAGGCGGCAGCGCTCCGCCGCCCATCCCTTAGCGTTTCTTGTGCTTGCCCCGGCTGCTGCCGATGTGGCGGATGTTGGTGGGGCGGCCGCGGTGGATTTTCGGGCGGGTGCGGTCGCGTTTCAGCGGGCTGCCGCGCGGGGCTGGATTGTCGGGCAGCTCGAAGCGCAGCGCGCCGTTGATCGGATCGGCTTCGGCGAGGCGCAGTTCCAGCCGCTGGCCCACCGTATAACGGTCGCCGCTTTCGACGCCCTGCAGCGCCTTGCCCGCTTCGTCGAAGAAGAAATGTTCGGCGCCCAGCGTCGATACGGGGACGAGGCCGTCGCCGCCCAGCCCCTCGACCGTGGCGAAGAAGCCGAAATTCTGGACCCCGGTGATCCGCGCCTTCACCACCTCGCCGACATGGGCCGACAGGAAGGCGGCGACATAGCGGTCGATCGTCTCGCGCTCCGCCTCCATCGCGCGGCGTTCATGGCCCGAGATCATCTCGCCGACCCGGCCCATATTCTCATAATCCTCCTGGCTGAGGGAGGAGCGATCGGGGATCGCCCTGTCCTTGGGCGCGGGCAGTTCGAGATCATAGGCGCCGACCAGCGCGCGATGGACCAACAGGTCGGCATAGCGGCGGATGGGCGAGGTGAAATGGGCGTAGCTGCCCAGCGCCAGGCCGAAATGGCCCATATTCTGCGGCGCATAATAGGCCTGGGTCTGGGAGCGCAGGATCTGGGTCATGATCTGCTCCTTCTCCTCCGACTCGCCGACCTTCTTGATCAGCTGGTTGAAGGTGGACGGGCGGATCACCTGGCCGAGCGCGAAGTCGATGTCGAAGGTGGCGAGATATTCCTTGAGCGCGACCAGCTTGTCGCGGCCCGGCGTTTCATGGACGCGGTACATGACTGGCGCCTTCTTCGCCTCCAGCGCCTTGGCGGCGGCGACGTTGGCAGCGATCATATAATCCTCGATCAGCATATGGGCGTCGAGCCGTTCGCGCACGGCGACGCTGACGATCTTGCCCCATTCGTCGAGGACGACGCGCCGTTCGGGCAGGTCGAGCGCGAGCGGATCGCGCTTTTCGCGGGCCTTGCGTAGCAGCGCCCAGCAGGCCCAGAGCGGCTTCAGGGCCGGTTCGAGCAATTCATTATCCTGCTCGCCATCGATCGCGGCCTGCGCATTTTCATAGGCGAGGACGGCGGCGACGCGGATGATGGCGCGGGAGAAGCGGAAGCTCTTCACCTTGCCCTGCGCGTCGATCACCAGATGGCAGGCCATGGCGGCGCGGTCCTGCCCGGCGCGCAGCGAGCACATGTCGGACGAGAGCTGGTGCGGCAGCATCGGTACGACCAGGTCGGGGAAATAGACGCTGTTGCCGCGCTTGCGCGCCTCGCGGTCGAGCGCGCTGCCGGGGCGGACATAATAGCTGACATCGGCGATGGCGACGATCGCCTTGTAGCCGCCTTCATTGGCGGGGTCTTCGTCCGGCGCGGCCCAGACGGCATCGTCATGGTCGCGGGCATCGACCGGGTCGATCGCGACGATCGGCAGATGGCGCAGATCCTCGCGCTTGTCCTCATGCAGCGGCAGCTTCGATGCGGTGACCGCTTCCTCCTCCACCGCTTCGGGGAAGACATGGGGGATGCCATGCTTGTGGATCGCGATCAGGCTGAAGCTGCGCGGGGCGAAGGGATCGCCGAGAATGTCGGTGACGCGCGCGCTGATCCGCGGCGGGCGGCCGGTCGGCTCGGCCAGGACCAGATCGCCCTTCTTCGCGGTGCCGATGTCGCTGATCGGCGTATCCTTGCGGATGCGCTTGTCGACCGGGCGCAGCCACAGCTTGCCGTCGGCCATTTCCTCAACCACGCCGAGCAGCATTTCGGTCGCCTTGGCGAGCTTCTTCATCGGATGGGCGAGCCAGCCCTTGCCCGCTTCCTCGGTGCGGGCGAGGATGCGGTCGCCGATCGTCAGCGCGCCGCGCTTGCCCCGTTCGACCACGCGGATGCGGGGCGCGGGCTGGCCTTCGGCCTCCCAGCGTTCGGGGGTGGCGATCAGGGTGGTGTCGTCGACATCGACGATGCGCAGCACCGTCACCTTGGGCACGCCGCCCATCTTGTGGAAGGCGCGGGCCGGGCCGATGTCGAGCAGGCCCTCGTCCGCCATGTCCTTGAGCAGCGCCTTCAAGGCGATCTTTTCCTGCCCCTTGAGGCCGAACGCCTTGGCGATTTCGCGCTTGCCCGCCGGGGTGTCGGACTCGGTGATGAAGTCCATCACCTGCTGTCGGGTCGGGAACCCGGCGGGACGGACTTTCGCGCGGGCCGGGGCCGCCTTCTTCTGCTTCTGGGTCGATGCCATGGCTCCGCTATAGGGGGCAGGCCGCATGGGCGCCAGTGGCATGGCGGGATGGCGGGGACGGATCGTTGGAACGGGCATGACGATATTGCTTTTGCCCCTGCTGCTGGCCGCCGCGCCCGACGCCCCGATCGACCGGACCAATGCCGAACATTATGTCTGGGGCGGCAGCAATGATGGCTGGCATCTGGTGAAGCGCGACGAGATGTCGGTGATCCAGGAACGGATCGTGCCGGGCGGGGCGGAAGTGCGCCATTATCATCAGCGAGCGCGGCAATTCTTCTATGTCCTGTCGGGCGAGCTGACGCTGGAGGCGGGCGGGGTGACCCATGTGCTCAAAGCGGGGCAGGGGCTGGAAGTGCCGCCGGGCGTGCCGCACCGGGCGCAGAACAGCAGCGGCGCTCCGGTCGATTTCCTGGTCAATTCGACGCCCAAAAGCCATGGCGACCGTGTCGACGCGCCGGCGGAAAAATAGGAAATCCTCCGCTTAACTTCGCATATTTCCCGCACATTCTGATATTTTGGAACAGAAGTAGGAAATCTTGTTACGCGCCGGCCCGCTTGCCTTTGTGCGCCGTGCAGCGAGGACTATGCGGGCCTTCAATCGGGCTGATACCAGTAGATGTCATGGCCAATCTTGGAGAAGTGTGGGCCTGACGGCGGACCTTTCCGGCTATCGTGCGTGATGAAATAGCCCCAGCCGCCGTCAAAATAGGGCTTTGTCAGAATGTCGACGCCATCGGGGGAAATCGTGACGCTCATGGGATCGAGCTGCGCAATATGATGTGGCCAACGGCTTTTGGGCACGAATTGTTGGCTGGCGGGCGTTCGCGCAGCCAAGGCTTTGGCTTCCCGTTCGATCGCCTGCAGGGTTGCGGTGTCCTGAACTGGCTGCCGGCACCCGGTGAGCGAGGCAAGGATGGCCATGATGGCGAGGCCGCCAATGCGATTTGCGTGCATATACTCCCCCGATGCGGAACGCTGGCACTTATGAAGTGGGTCTAGCGGATCGCACCGCTGTAGGACAGGCTTGCAGCATGGCATGGCTGCGGTAGAGGGGCGGGATGCAGCTTCTTATCGATGGTGAGCTGGTCGATGGCGCGCGCGCGATCGACCTTGTCAATCCGGCGGACGGGCAGGTCTTTGCCGCCGCGCCCTGTGCCGATGCGGCGCAGGTGGAGCGGGCGGTGGCGGCCGGGCAGCGGGCCTTTGCCGGCTGGCGCGCGCTGGACTTTGCCGAACGTGGCGCGCGGATTGTGGCGCTGGCCGATGCGCTGGAGGGCCGGGCCGAGGATTTCGCCACGCTCCTGACGCAGGAACAGGGCAAGCCGCTGGCCGAGGCGCGGGGCGAGATAGAGGCGGCGGTGGCGGCGCTGCGCTATCATGCCGGGCTGCGGCTGGAGTCGGTGGTGCTGAAGGAGAGCGCGACCGAGCGCGTGGTCGAGCAGCGCCATCCGCTGGGCGTGGTCGCGGCGATCGTGCCGTGGAATTATCCGCTGCTGCTCCTGGCGCTCAAGCTCGCGCCGGCGCTGATCGCGGGCAATTGCGTGATCGCCAAGCCGGCGCCGACTACGCCGCTGACGACATTGATGCTGGGCGCGCTGGCCGCCGACATCTTCCCCGCCGGGGTGGTGCAGATGCTGGGCGATGCCGGCGATGTCGGGCCGATGCTGACCGCGCATCCGGGTATCGCCCATGTCAGCTTCACCGGATCGACCGCGACCGGGCGGCGGGTGATGGCGGCGGCGGCCGACACGGTGAAGCGCTTCACGCTGGAATTGGGCGGCAATGATCCGGCGATCCTGCTGGACGATGCCGATGTCGCGGCGGTGGCGCCGATCCTGTTCGACGGGGCGATGGGCAATGCCGGGCAGGTCTGTCTGGGTGTCAAGCGCATCTATGCGCCGCGCGCGCTGATGCCGGCGCTGGGCGCGGCGCTGGTCGAATGTGCGCAGCGGGCGGTGGTCGGCGACGGGCGGGCGGTCGGCACGACGATCGGCCCAGTGCAGAATGCGGCGCAATATGCGCGGCTGGTCGACCTGCTGGCGGAGGCGCGGGCGCAGGGGCGGGTGCTGCATGGCGGCGTGGCGATCGAGGGGGACGGCTATTATATTGCGCCGACCATCGTCACCGACCTGCCTGACGATGCGCGGCTGGTGCAGGAGGAACAGTTCGGGCCGATCATCCCGCTGCTCGCCTATGATGACGAGGCGGAACTGGTCCGCCGGGTGAATGACGGCCCCTATGGGCTGGGCGCGTCGGTGTGGACCGCCGATGCGGCGCGCGGGCAGGCGATGGCGGCGCGGATCGACAGCGGGCTGGTCTGGGTCAACCGGCTGTTCGACCTGCCCTTCGACGTGCCGATCGGCGGTGCCAAGCAATCGGGCATCGGCCGGCACCAGGGGCTGGCCGGGGTGGAGGAATTCACCCAGATCCGCATCGTCAATGCGGCCCTGGGCTGAACGGAGGAGCGCGCAGATGACCGAAATACTGCTATTTTCCTATGGCACGCTGCGGCTGGTCGAGGTGCAGATGGCGCTGTTCGGCCGGTTGGTCGAAGGGGAGCCGGATGCGATGCCGGGCTATCGCCAGCGCATGATCGAGATCAGCGACCCGGATGTGATCGCCAAGAGCGGCACGCGCTGGCACCCGATGGTCGAGCCGAGCGATGATCCCGAGGATGCGGTGGAGGGGACGCTGTTTCGCCTGACGGAGGCGGATGTCGCCAGCGCCGACGCCTATGAGGTCGATTATGTCCGGCGCGAAGTGCTGCTGCGGTCGGGACGGCGGGCCTTTGTTTATGGGGACAAGGGCGCCTGATCAGGCGGCGCTGACGATGTCGGTGCGCGCGAAATCTTCGCCGATGAAGAGCAGGGGGCAATCGCGCTCCCGCGCTAACGCATAGCCGAAACAGTCGCCGAAATTGAGCGCGGCGGGATGAAGGCCCTTGCCCCATTGCGTGTAGGCAGCGGCAACCCGGCGGGCGTCTTCGGGGGTGACCGGGACGACCTCTACGCCGAGGCCGTCAATCAAAGTGGCGGCTTCCGTCCCGACGGAGCGGCGATCGGCGACGATCAGCGTTTCCGCCAGCGTGCCCGCTGACATCAGCAAAATGTCGCTTCCCGCGATCGCGGCGATACAGCGGTCCGCTTCGGGCTCGTCGAGCAGGATTGCCATGATCGCCGACGTATCGATCACGATCATTCGGGCAGGCCCGTCTCACCATAGAGAAAGTTCTGGCTGCGGGCGGCGTCCGGCCCGGCCGCGGGGCGCGCGGCCGCGCGCAATTTTTCCATCAGCGCGCGTCGGCTGGCACCGTCAACAGGTTGGCGGATCGGGACAAGGCGGACGGCGGCCTGGCCATGGCGGGTCAGGATGACCTCATCTCCGGCTTCTGCGCGGCGGACGAGATCGGTCAACTGGCCCTTTGCTTCTGAGACGGAAATGCGCATCGAAAAGCTCCTGATAAATGGGTCTTAATATGGACCATTACATGGTCCAAATCAAGGTTCCGGCCAACGGAAGGGGATGCGGCTGTCGCCGGTGATCTGACCCTGCGCGTCGAAGCGGCGTTCCAGCGCCAGACCGGTGCCATCCGGGGCGATGGCGAGGATGCTGCTGCAGCGGGTGCCATAGACGGGGTTGCGGATGAAGATGGGGGAGAGGGGCGGCTCCAGCGGGGCGTCGGACGGCGTGGCCGGGGCGATGCCGGTGGGGGGCAGGGTCTCGCGGCGCAGGGCGTCGAACAGGCTTTCCGGATCGGCCGCGCCGGCGACGAGCCATTGCAGCATCGCCTCCTTGAGCGCGAGCGTCTTGGGCCAGGGCTGGTCGAGCGGACCGTTGGAAAGGCCGTAGAGGCCGGGCGCGAGCAGGCTGCGCTGGGGTTCGGGGCGATTGGTGAGGAAGACGAGCCGGTCGCGGTCGGCGAGCAGCAGGTTGAACGGGTTGAAATCGTCGAGCGCCGCCGCATGGGGATCGGCATAGGTGCCGCTGCCGGTCAGCAGATCGGTCACAAGCGCGCCGCGTGAGGCGCGGTCGGGCAGGGGATCGCCGAAGCCGCGCAAATTGGTGATGACGGCGGCCCGGCCATCCTCGTCCGCGCCGAGCCAGGTGCCGCCCGATTGCAGGTCGCGCCCGGCGATCAGCCCCGGCCGGTCGCCCCAGCGCGCCATCGCCGCGGCGGGGCGGGCATGATATTCGTCGCGATTGCCGATCAGGACGAGCTGCCAGCGCGGGTGCGCCCGCCAGGCCAGTGCCACGATACACATTTGCTGCCTCCATCACCCAACACCGGCTTGATAAATGGCGCGGCCGCCGCCATATAGGGGGTGCCGGGCTCGCCCGGCTATGGTGATAAATCGTGTCGTATAATAGACGCAGCGGACCCGGGGGCAGTACCCGGCGGTTCCACCACATGTCCCGGATGACCTTTGGTCTGGCGGGGTGTCTGATGGGGCCGAACTAGGATCGACGTGTGTTCAAAGGCGATGCTTTTACCCGGCCCGTGTAAGCCGTTAAACTGTGCAAAACTCACAAGTGCCAACGATAACGAAGCACTCGCCATTGCAGCGTAATTGAGGGCCTCACGGCCTGACATTACTCTAAAATAGCGCGGTTGAACCCACCGGGCAACAGAAGGGAATTCAGCGGCCCCCGGAGGCGCCGGGCAACAGAAGCCTCCGGACCCAATCCATCAGCGATGTTTTTTCAGGCCACGCCGCTTGCGGTGCATGGCCTTTTGCGCGTCCATGATGCGATTCGAATCGGATGAAATTTGCATGCTGCATTCGATTTCATTTTTATGACACTGATGTGAAAAACGCATAAGGCAATGAAATTGCGTCTATATAAAATGGAATCGACGCCCATGCCTGATCTTGTGCCGATGTCATCAAGATGAAATAATTCCGGCTATGTTTGAAAGTTTTTTTCGGAGAAAATCGATGTTCAAGGCGGCGGCAGTTGCGGGCTTTCTTCTGGCTTCGGCAGTGCCGGCCATGGCGTCGGCGGCGGATGACGTGATCGTCAGCGTCGTGCCGGATGCGGGTCTGGCTGCGTCGGCGCTGCTGGCCCATGATTTCGACAAGGCCGCTCGCAAGCTGCAGGCGGTCTGGCCCGACACCATCAATGATCCGGCGCGCCTGATCAACCTGGGCAATGCCTATGCGGGGATGGGCCGCACCAGCGATGCGCGCGAAGCCTATGCCGCCGTGTCGCGCGTGCCCGACATGACGCTGGTGCTGGCCGATGGCAGTGAGGAATCCTCGCGCTCGATCGCGCAGCGCGCCTCGGCGCGCCTGAATACGAGCTATGCGATGCGCTGAACGCCCTGTTTCAGTGGCTCGCGCAGGGGCGTCGTCCGGTGGACGGCGCCCCTTTCTGTTGGCTGTGGCGGTTGGGCCACTGTCTTTGAACTGTAATTTTACAGACCCCGATATGTCATAAAAGGAAAATGAGGCTGTCATTTACCGCGCCTACCTGCCGCTTCCGAGGGCGACAGGGGGCGTTGTCCGATTCGCTTTTCCCCCTTGCGCTCCGCATCGCAACAAACCCGGCAGAAGCCGGAGCGGAGACGACATGGCCAAGATCAACCGTATCCATAATATCCTGATGGCGGGCTGCGCCTGCGCGGCGCTGGCTGCCTGCGGCGCGGACGATATCGCTTCGCCCGGCACCGGCGGCGACGTCATCATCAACCCGACGCCGACCCCCACGCCGACGCCGACCCCCACGCCGACCCCGACCGGCGTTACCCCGGCTGCCGGCTGCCCGACGATCGCCGACCCCAAGGGTCTGACCGACGAAGGCACCATCTCCAGCTCGAACGGTGATGCCTGGCGCGTCTGCACGCTGCCTTCGATCATCGCCAAGAGCATCACCCTGCCCAAGATCGCCGGTCTGGTTTACCAGATGAAGGGCCGTGTCGACGTCGGCTGCGACAGCGGCTTCGCTGCGCCCACCACCTCGGCGCCGGTCACCAGCTCGACCGTGGGCTGCACCACCGCCAACGGCTTCAGCCTGACCAGCGGTCAGCTGACCGCCGACACCAACGTCACCCTGACCATCGAGCCGGGCGTCATCGTCTATGGCGGCACCGGCACCAGCTGGCTGGCCGTCAACCGCGGCAACAAGATCAACGCCGTTGGCACCGCGACCTCGCCAATCATCTTCACCAGCCGCGACAATATCAATGGCAACTCGACCGAAACGTCGATGGGCCAGTGGGGCGGCGTCGTGCTGATGGGCCGTGCGCGCACCACCGACTGCAACAGCGGTTCGGTCGGCGCCGACACCTGCGAGCGTCAGACCGAAGGTTCGGCCGATCCGGCGACCTTTGGCGGTCGTGACGACGCCTATAATGCGGGCACCATGAAATATGTCCAGATCCGCTATTCGGGCTATGTTCTGGGCGCCAACACCGAACTGCAGGCGCTGACCGGCGAAGGCATCGGCAGCGGCACCACGCTGGACTATATCCAGAGCTTCAACAGCTCGGACGACGGCGCGGAATTCTTCGGCGGCACCGTCCACATGAAGCATTATATCGCGACCGGCGCGGACGATGACAGCCTTGACGCCGACACCGGCATCCAGGGGCGCTTCCAATATGTGCTGATCGTGCAGCGTCCGGGTCAGGGCGACGCGCTGATGGAAATCGACAGCAACGGTCTGGAAAGCGATACTCCGCGCCAGAACACCATCGTCGCCAACTTCACCGCGATCCAGTCGCAGGTTAGCAGCAACAACGAAGCCAATGACCAGGCATCGATCCTGAACCGCGGCAACAGCGACCTGTCGCTGGTGAACGGCATCGTCGTGTCGCCGAACAACGAGTGCGTCCGCCTGCATGGCACCGGCACGACCTCGACCCGCGCCACGCTGACCGCCCGTTCGGTGCTGATGCAGTGCAACGCGACCAAGTATATCGGTTCGGGTAGCGGCGCGACCGCCTACACCGCCGCCGATGTTGCCGCCATCTTCAGCGGCAACAACAACAATGATGCCTACACCGCCTCGCTGAGCGCGGTGTTCATCAACGGTGCGGCCGAAACCGCCGCCACCGCGATCGACGCCAAGACGCTGGACAGCTTCTTCGACACGACGACCTATGTCGGCGCGGTCAAGGACGCCAACGACACCTGGTTCGCCGGCTGGACCTGCAACTCGGCCTACGCGCCGTTTGACAGCACCAGCACCGCGCGCCGCGCCTGCACCTCGATCCCGCTCTAAGACGGGACGGACCTGATGCGGGGCGGGACGCGGCCATGATCGGCCGCATCCCGCCCCGAAACGTGCAATGACCTTATCTAGGGGATATTCGATGGCGACGCCGCTCAAGTTCGCGGGCCTGCTGCTGCTTTCCACTGCGCTGGTCGCGCCGGCCGCGCTGGCCCAGGAAGTGCCCGCGCCCGCCGATGCCACCACGTCCGACCCGCAGGCGGCCGATCCTGCTGCCGCTGCCGGTCGTTCGACCGCCGAGGATCCGGAGGCGGCGCCCGACATTTCGGTCCCCGGTTCCGACATCATCGTCACCGGCCGCCGCAGTGCCAACGTCCAGAAGAATATTCCGGCGGTGGTTTCGGTCCTGTCTTCGGCCGATATCGCCCGGACGGGCGACGGCAATATTGCCGGCGCGCTGGGCCGCGTCACCGGCCTGTCGGTGGTCGGCAACGGCTATGTCTATGTTCGAGGCCTCGGCGATCGCTATTCGCTCGCGCTGCTGAACGGTTCGCCGCTGCCCAGCCCCGAGCCGCTCAAGCGCGTCGTGCCGCTGGACCTGTTCCCGACGAACATCGTCTCGTCCTCGATGGTGCAGAAGAGCTATTCGGCCAATTATCCCGGCGAATTTGGCGGCGGCGTCATCAACCTGACGACCAATGCGGTGCCGGCGGAAAGCTTCCTGACGATCAGCGGCGGTATCGGTGCCAACACCGAAACCACCTATCAGATGGGCTATAGCTATTATGGCAGCAAGAGCGACTGGACCGGCTTCGACAATGGCAGCCGCGACATTCCGCCGGCGCTCGCCGCCTTCTTCGCCAGCGGCGAACGGATCAGCTCGGGCAATGTCGATACCACCGCGATCGCGGCGGAAATGGTGCGCTTCAGCAAGGGCACCGTCCAGCGAATCAAGGATATCGACCCCAATTATTCGGCGACCATCTCGGGCGGCACCTCGTTCGACCTGGGCGGTTCGACCCTGGGCCTGATCGCCACTGCGGGCTACAGCAACAAGTGGACCACGCGCGACCAGCGCCAGCAAAATTCGATCACGCCCGACCTGTCGGCGCTCAATTCGGATTTCCAGCGCGTCACCACCGACAATCGCATTGTCGTCAACGGCCTGCTGGGCCTGGGCCTGGAGTTTGGCGACAACAAGATCCGCTGGACCAACCTCTATATCCGCGACACGCTCAAGCACACCCGCATGGGTCTGGGCAACACGCAGACCCAGCCGACGTCGGACATCATGGAGCAGGATACCGCCTGGTATGAGCGCCAGCTGATCGACACGCAGGTGGTTGGCGAGTTCAAGCTGAGCCAGGCGTTCAGCCTGGACGTGCGCGGCGGTTTCGCCAATTCGCAGCGCGAAGCTCCCTATGAACTGTCGTTCGAATATATCCGCACCAATGCGGCGGCCGACCCTTATGGCAATCTGTTCGTCAACCGTCTGAACGGCAATACCGGCCAGACCGCGACGGTCAGCTTCTCCGACCTCAACGAGGATCTGTGGTCGGGCGGCGCAGACCTGACCTGGAAGCCGTCGGCCGACATGGCGCTGACCGCCGGCTATGCCTATGTCGACACCAACCGCACCAGCTCGCGCCGCGACTTCCAGTTCCGCGCGTCGAGCGACATGCCCGAGGGCGTGGGCGTGCTGCGCCCTGACCTGCTGCTGGCACCGGGCATCGTCAACTATTATGACATCAGCCTGATCGAAACCAACGAAGGCAATCCCGCCTTCCGCGCGACGCTCAAGAACCATGCCGGCTATGGCAAGCTGAACTGGCAGATACTGGACGACCTGTCGCTCGACGCAGGCGTTCGCTACGAAACGGCCAAGCTGACCGTGTCGCCGCTGCAGGTGTTCAGCACGCCGGGCGCCAGCACGGCCTCGACCCAGCTCGACAATGACTATTGGCTGCCCAGCGGCACGCTGACCTGGCAGATGCGCGACGACATGCAGGTGCGCCTGAACGCGTCGAAGACCATTGCCCGGCCGCAGTTCCGCGAGCTGATCTATCAGTTCTATTTCGACCCGGACACCAACCGTCGCTATCAGGGCAACCCCTATCTGCAGGACAGCAAGCTGTTCAACGCGGAAGCGCGCTATGAATGGTATTTCGCGCGGGATCAGCGCTTCTCGCTGTCGGGCTTCATGAAGAAGATCGACAACCCGATCGAAACCTTCATCACGCTCAACGGCGACAATTTCGTCACCAGCTTCGCCAATGCGCCCAAGGCCGACCTCTATGGCGGCGAAGTCGAGTTGCAGAAATATTTCGACCTGTCGTCCATGTCTGACAGCGCGTTCTTCTCGACCCGCCGTCTGGTGACGATCGCCAACTATACCTACACCAAGTCGAAGCTGAAGGTGAAGGAGGGCGATACGACCGCCGTGTTCGGCGCGTCGTCGACGCTGGCGACCGACTATTTCCGCAACGGTTCGCCGTTGACGGGCCAGTCGGACCATCTGGTCAACTTCCAGTTTGGCCTGGAAGACCAGGACAAGCTGTCGCAGCAGACGCTGATCCTGTCCTATGCCAGCAAGCGCGTGACCAGCCGTGGCCTGGCCAACCAGGACCAGCCCGACGTCTATGAACATCCCGGCATCAACCTGGACTTCGTGGCGCGCCAGGGCGTCTATGTCGCGGGGCGCCAGTTCGACGCCAAGTTCGAGGTGCGCAACATCCTGGGCAACGACTATGAGGAAAGCCAGTCGAACGGTACCAACAAGGTCATCTACAACGCCTATAATTATGGCACGACCTTCAACTTCTCGCTTTCGACGACCTTCTGACGTCAGGCACAGCCGAAACGGAAAGGGCGCCCGATCGGGCGCCCTTTTGCGTTGGGGGATCGGCGGCGCGGGCTCATTTTTCGATCAGCTTTCGATCAGCAGCTTCACGATCCGGCGCTTGCCGAAGCGCAGCGGGTCGGCGAACCAGGTTATCTCCACTTTCTGCCCTTCGCGCAGATAGGGCGGACCGCCGGCAAAGCCGCAGAAGGTCGCCACCGGACAGCGGCTGCCCTCGTGCCAGGAAAAACTCTCCCCGCCGATGTCGAAGCCATGGGTTATATTGGTCTGATGTTTCTGGAAGGAGAGGGGAGCGGTATTCCGGCTGCGCGTGCGGATGTCCCATAATTTGCTGATCCGCCCCTTGGTCACGCTCATCTGGTCCATGTCCATGGCGCCGACCCGCAACTGGTCGAACAGCGGCAGGCCGCCGAACCACAGGCCGGCAAGCAGGATCGCGGCCGGCGTATAGCGCGGCATTCGTCGCCCGGATCGCTTCCACCAGCGGGCGCCCAGGAACAAGAGGGCAAAGAAGATCAGATAAAGGATCGCCGCCCAGTCGAACGGCGCCATGCTCCTGTCATAGGCTGTAATCACCTCATCCTCCCCCTGTGCATTGTTCCCGTCATGCCATGACGGTTGCGAAAGGAAAGAGGCTGGCGGTGCGTGCGACCGGGCAGGGGGGCATGGCCGCGCATTCGGAGCGGGCAGGCTCCTGTCCGTGCATCATCGCGGACGCTTCACAGGGTTTTCCCCGATAGCCGGCTGGTCAGGCAGGATGCAGACAAAGGCGACCCAATTCCTGTTCATGCGAAGGGAAAGCACCATGGCCGACAAGAAACCCAATATCCTCGTCATCTGGGGCGACGATATCGGGATATCGAACCTCAGTTGCTACACCGACGGGGTGATGGGCTATCGCACGCCCAATATCGACCGGATCGCGAGGGAGGGGATGAAGTTCACCGACAGCTATGGCGAGCAGAGCTGCACCGCCGGCCGTTCCTCCTTCATCACCGGGCAGAGCGTGTTGCGCACCGGCCTGTCCAAGGTCGGCATTCCCGGCGCGCCGGTGGGCATGAGCGACAAGATCATCACCATCGCCGCACTGCTGAAGGAACAGGGCTATGCCACCGGCCAGTTCGGCAAGAACCATCTGGGCGATCTCAACCACATGCTGCCGACCAATCACGGCTTCGACGAATTTTTCGGCAATCTCTATCACCTGAACGCCGAAGAAGAGCCGGAGATGGAAAATTATCCGCTCAACGAACCGGACATGCCGCATTTCAAGGAACGATTCGGCCCGCGCGGGGTGATCCATTCCTTCGCGACCGATGTCGACGATGCCACCGAAATGCCGCGCTGGGGCAAGGTCGGCAAGCAGAAGATCGAGGATACCGGCCCGCTGACGGCCAAGCGCATGGAAACCTGCGACGATGAATTCGTCGAACGCGCGTCGAAATTCATCAAGCAGGCGGAGGCCGATGGAAAGCCGTGGTTCGTATGGGTGAACACCACCCATATGCACATGTTCACGCACCCCAAGCCGGGCAGCAAGGGCCAGGCCGGCCGCTGGCAGTCCGACTATCACGACACCATGATCGATCATGACAAGAATGTCGGCCAGCTGCTCGACCTGCTGGACGAACTGGGCATCGCCGAGGACACGCTGGTCCAATATTCGACCGACAATGGCCCGCATCGCAACAGCTGGCCCGATTGCGGCACGACGCCGTTCCGCAGCGAAAAGAACACCAATTGGGAAGGCGCCTTCCGCATTCCGATGATGGTGCGCTGGCCGGGCAAGGTGCCGGCCGGATCAGTTTCCAACGGCATCGTCCAGCATCATGACTGGCTGCCGACCTTCCTGGAAATGGCGGGCGAGCCCGATATCGTCGAGAAGGTGAAGAAGGGCTACAAGGCGATCGGCCGGACCTACAAGAACCATATCGACGGCGTCAGCCTGGTCGGCCACATCACCGGCAAGGAAGAGAAGAGCCCGCGCAACGCCTTCTTCTACATCAGCGACGATGGCGACATCCTGGCCATGCGCTACGACAATTGGAAATGCGTGTTCCTGGAACAGCGCTGCGCCGGCACGATGAAGGTCTGGGGCGAGCCGTTCACCCGGTTGCGCATTCCCAAGCTCTTCAACCTGCGGATCGATCCCTATGAGTTCGCCGACATCACATCCAACACCTATTATGACTGGGTGTTGAAGAACACCTTCCTGCTCTATGGCGCACAGGCGGGGGCGGCCCAATTTGCCGACACCTTCAAGGAATTTCCGCCGATCCAGAAGCCCAACACCTTCACCATCGACGACGCCATCAACGCGATGGGCGATGCGGCGGGCGGCGCGAGCTGAACCATGAAAAAAGCGGCGCGGGATACTGTCCCGCGCCGCTTCTGATCATCGCTGTCCTGATGCCGCCGCCCGATCCTGCGATCGGGCGGCGGTCTTGATCAGGCCGCCTTGGGCGGGGCGAATTTGGTGAGGTCGATGCCGACCACCGCCTTCTTATATTCGTCCATGTTGGGCGTACGGCCCAGGATGGTCGAGAGCACCACCAGCGGGGTCGAAGCGAGGAGGGATTCGCCCTTCTTCTCGGCCGTGTCTTCCACCACGCGGCCCTGGAACAGGCGGGTCGAGGTGGCGAGGACGGTGTCGCCCTTGGCCGCCTTTTCCTGGTTGCCCATGCACAGGTTGCAGCCCGGACGCTCCAGATAGAGGGTGTTCTCATATTCGGTGCGGGCGGCATTCTTGGGGTGGCTGTCGTCGAATTCGAAGCCGGCGTACTTCTTGAGCACGTCCCAGTCGCCTTCAGCCTTCAACTCGTCGACGATGTTGTAGGTCGGCGGGGCGACGACCAGCGGCGCCTTGAATTCGACCTTGCCCTCGGCGGCTTCGATATTCTTCAGCATCTGGGCCAGGATCTTCATGTCGCCCTTGTGCACCATGCACGATCCGATGAAGCCCAGATCCACCTTCTTGGTGCCGCCATAATAGGAAACCGGGCGGATGGTGTCATGGGTGTAGCGCTTCGACACGTCGGCATTGTTGACGTCCGGGTCGGCGATCATCGGCTCGTCGATCTGGTCGAGGTCGACGACGACTTCGGCATAATATTTGGCGTTGGCGTCGGGCGACAGCGCGGGCTTCTCGCCCGAGCGGATCTCGGCGATGCGCTTGTCGGCGAGCGCGATCAGGCCACGGAGCGTGCCGGCGGTATTTTCCATGCCCTTGTCGATCATGATCTGGATGCGCGACTTGGCGATTTCCAGCGACTCGATCAGCGTTTCGTCCTGCGAGATGCAGATCGACGCCTTCGCCTTCATCTCGGCGGTCCAGTCGGTGAAGGTGAAGGCCTGGTCGGCCAGCAGCGTGCCGATATGGACTTCGATGATACGGCCCTGGAAGACATTCTCGCCAGCGAACTGGTGGAGCATCTGCGCCTGGGTAGCGTGAACGACGTCGCGGAAGTCCATATAGGGCGCCATTTGGCCCTTGAAGGTGACCTTGACCGACTGCGGGATCGGCATGGTCGCTTCACCGGTGGCCAGCGCCAGCGCAACCGTGCCCGAGTCCGCGCCGAAGGCCACGCCCTTCGACATGCGGGTGTGGCTGTCGCCGCCGATGATGATCGCCCAGTCGTCCACGGTGATGTCGTTCAGCACCTTGTGGATCACGTCGGTCATCGCGTGATAGACGCCCTTGGGGTCGCGCGCGGTGATCAGGCCGAAATTGTTCATGAAGCTCATGAGCTTGGGGATGTTGGCCTGGGCCTTCTTGTCCCACACCGACGCGGTGTGGCAGCCCGACTGATAGGCGCCATCGACCAGCGGCGAGATGACGGTGGCGGCCATCGCCTCCAGTTCCTGCGCGGTCATCAGGCCGGTCGTGTCCTGCGAGCCGACGATGTTGACCTTCACGCGCACGTCCGAACCGGCATGCAGCACCTTGCCCGGCGTCACGCCCACGGCGTTGCGGTTGAAAATCTTCTCCACCGCGGTCAGGCCCTGGTCATCGACCGTGATTTCCTTGTTCGGCGCGAACACCTTGGGCGCTTCGATGCCCAGCGTCTCGGCGGCGAAGGTCTGGAGCTTCTTGCCGAAGACGATGGCGTAGCTGCTGCCCGCCTTCATGAATTCCATCTTCTGGGGGGTGAAGGCGGCGGCGACGTCGACCAGTTCCTTGCCGGCCTCGTCGGTCAGCTTCTTGTTCTTGACGTCGATCTTCAGCACCGTGCCGGTCGCGACCGAGAAGGCCTCCTCCAGCACCGGATTGCCGTCATTGTTGAGGATCGCCTTGCCATCCGGGCCGGTCATCTTGACCCAGTTCTTGAGGTTGAGGCCGATGCCGCCGGTGACGTCCACGGTGGTCGCGAAGATCGGCGAGATGCCGTTGGTGCCGGCGACGACGGGCGCATAGTTGACGAAGGGGACATAGGGGCTCTGCTGCTTGCCGGCCCACAGTGCCACATTGTTGACGCCCGACATGCGCGACGAGCCGACGCCCATCGTGCCCTTCTCGGCGATCAGCATGACGCGCGCGTCGGGATGCTGGGCCTTCAGGGCAACGATTTCCTGCTGCGCTTCGGGTGAGATCATGCACAGGCCGTGCAGTTCGCGGTCCGAACGCGAGTGGGCCTGGTTGCCCGGCGAGAGAAGGTCGGTCGAGATATCGCCTTCGCCGGCGATGAAGGTCACGACCTTGATCTCGTCCTCGACCTCGGGGAGCTTGGTGAAGAATTCGGCCTTGGCATAGCTTTCCAGCACATCCTTGGCGACGGCATTGCCAGCGGCGAAGGCGTCGCGCAGGCGGAACATGTCGGCGTCATAGAGGAAGACCTGAGTTTTCAGGACTTCGCCCGCCTGAACCGCCAGCGCCGCGTCATCGCCGAGCGCGATGTCGAGCAGCACGGCGATCGAGGGGCCGCCCTTCATGTGGCTGAGCAGTTCCAGTGCGAAGGCCGGGGTGATTTCCGCAACGGTGACGTCGCCCAGCACGATCTTCTTGAGGAAGTCGGCCTTCACGCCGGCGGCGCTGGTGGTGCCGGGCAGGGTGTTGTAGATGAAGAATTTGAGCGCTTCGGCGCGATGTTCGCTGCCGGCATCCTGGATCAGGGTGATGAGTTCGGCGACGAGGGCGCCGTCGTCGATCGGCTTGGGTGCGAGCCCCTGGACTTTCCTGCTGTCGATTTCGGCCAGATAATCCAGGTAGATGCTCATTATAAATCCAATGCCATAAAGTGTATGAATCCGGGCGTGGCACCACCGGACGGCTTTATGGACCGACCTGGGGCGGTGACGGGTCGCGCGTAGGCCAAGATCGCCCGGCTTGCAAGCTGCCCGATAGGCCCGGATGCACCGATCCGGATCGCCCCGGCGCTCGCTGCACGGGGAGCGGCGGCGATCCGTAGCGGCGGACGAGTGTCGAAGCGGATATTGGGCGCCACCATGATGTCTGCAACCCTTCTTATGTTGCCCAGGCGGCTCCAACATGTCCCGTAAAGAAAAGGCCTGCGCTCCGCCGGTGTCGCGATTGTGAGAAATTGTTGCGCAGGCGGCTGGGCATATCATCATTGATTGACCGCCACCTTCTTCCTCCACATCAGCCCGTGAAATTCTAATGCGACTAAGTCGCACTATTATTTCAATGGGGGTCTGAAATGCCATTTCCTGCAATCTTGTCGACGCGTGCCCATCTGCTGGGGGGCGCTGCCCTGATCGGTGCGCTCGCACTGCCCGTCGCCGCCCAGGCGCAGGCGCCCGATGCCGACGCCGATGCGCAGTCGAGCGCGATCGTCGTCACCGCGGCCGGCTATGAACAGAATATCATCGAGGCGCCGGCCAGCATCACCGTGCTGGGCCGCGAGGAATTGCAGGAAAAGCGGTTCGGCAGCCTGGCCGAAGCACTGCAGGATGTGCAGGGCGTCGATGTCGGCGGCGAAGCGGGCAAGACCGGCGGCCTCAACATCTCGATCCGCGGCATGCCCAGCGACTATACGCTGGTGCTGATCGACGGCCGACGCCAGAATGCGCCCGGCGGCGTCACGCCCAACGGCTTTGGCGAAACTTCCACCAGCTTCCTGCCGCCCTTCTCCGCGATCGACCGGATCGAAGTGGTGCGTGGCCCGATGTCCACCCTCTACGGATCGGATGCGATGGGCGGCGTCGTCAACATCATCACCCGCAAGGTCGGCGATCGCTGGGTCGGCACCGCCAGCGCCGAAAGCACGATCCAGGGCGATGATCGCTTCGGCAATATCCAGTCGGTCAACGGCTTTGCTCAGGGGCCGATCATCAAGGGGCTGGCCGGCCTGACCCTGCGCGGCAGCATCTTCCACCGCGCCGGGTCCGACATCGAGATCCCCGGCGATCCGGCGCTGACCTTGGGCCGCAACCCGGTGGAATCGGACATCTATAATTATGGCGGCCGGCTGACGCTGACGCCCCATGCCGATCATGACCTGTGGTTCGAATATGATCGCAACGAACAAAGCTATGACAATAGCCGGGGCCAATTGGGCACGCTGGGATCGGGCGGCTATGCCCCCGAACAGCGGTTCAACCGCAGCAATTATGTGATCGCGCACAGCTGGCGCATGGGCTTCGGCCAGCTCGACACCACCCTGACCCGCAACGAGACCGAGACGATCGGCCGCCTGATCCCCAATGGCACGCCGGGCGCGGTGCCGGGCAGCCCGCGCACGCTGGAGGCGCGCAACGACATCATCGATTCCCGCTTTGCCGGCAAGGCGGGCGCGCTGGCCTTCACCGTCGGCGGCCAATATTGGAAGGCGCGCATGGTCGAGGGCGTGGCCCCCGAGCCGTTCAAGTTCACCCAATGGGCGGGCTTTGCCGAAGCGACGCTGACCGTCGTCGACGGCTTCAACATCACCGGCGGCGCGCGCTACGACAATCACTCGACCTTCGGCGACAAATGGTCGCCGCGCGCCTATGCGGTGTGGAACATCAATGATGTGCTGACCCTGAAGGGCGGCGTCAGTCGCGGTTTCAAGACGCCGCGCGTCGAACAGATTGCCGAGGGCATCATCGGCTTTGGCGGGCAGGGACGCATCCCGCTGCTCGGCACGCCGGGGCTGAAGCCGGAAACCAGCACCAGCTATGAAGCGGGCCTCTATTATGATGGCGATGGTTTCTTCAGCGGCAATGTCACCCTGTTCAACAATGACTTCACCGACAAGATCGCCAGCGGTCCGGGCATCCCCAACTGCCAGTTTTCAGGCAATCCCAATCGCCCCGGCTGTCTGGATGTCGGCCCGTTCCCGACCGTCGACCTGTTCAGCCAGTCGATCAACATCGACAAGGCCCGGACCCGCGGCGTCGAGGTGGCAACCCGTTTTGCCCTGACCTCCACCCTGTCGCTGACGGCCAACTATACCTATACCGAGACCGAGCAGCTCAGCGGCGCGGAAGAGGGGCTGCCGCTGATCGGCATGCCCAAGCATATGCTGAACGGCAATCTGCGCTGGAAGCTGGGCGACAAGGCCAGCGTCTGGACCCGCGCCGAAATCCGTTCCAGCCGTTATCGCGGCGCCAATGCGCAGCAGACGTCCGTGGGCGACTTCCGCAGCTATGAAGTCTTCCACCTGGGCGGTTCCTACCAAGTCGCGCCGGCCTTCCGCCTGTCGGCGACGCTCTACAACATCCTCGACACCGACTATGCGGTCTATGTGCCCTATCAGACCGGCACGACGACCGCCTGGACCCCGGCCTATTCGATCAACCAGGAAGGGCGCCGCCTCTGGCTCTCGGCCACGGTCGACTTCTGACGGGAGAAGGGCCCCGCCCTGCGCGCCAGGCGCGGGGCGGTGTCATGGGCTCCCTGAAGGGAGAGGTGGTCTGAAAGGCGATCAATTTTAGTTGGTCGGTGC
>NZ_JBXGSI010000069.1:0-643 GCF_056790315.1 Sphingobium sp. VMM | reverse complement strand
GCCGGGATGTGACATAGGCGTCGGTCGGGGACAGCATTGGGGCTTGAGGGCGCAGGATTGGCAGTCATGCTGACTGGCGCGGTAGCGCATGAAACCATCCTTATCGACGCCGGGCCGTGGGCTGACATAGTCCCTGCGATGCTGGACGAGGTGCTTGCCGCCGGGACAGACATAGAGATCGTTCCGGTGGTCATAGCGGAACGCGGTGTGCTGGAAGCTGCCGGTCCTGCGGCTTGCATGGTCGAAGACGGGGATATGCGGCTCAATGCCGCGCTCATGGACGAGCCAGGCAAGATTAGCCGCATCGCCATAGCCGGTATCGGCAGCTAACCGTTGGGGCCAGATGCCGGAGCGCTCCAGTGTCCTGTCGATCATCGTTCACTGCGCTGCCACCTCAGCCTGACGGATGGCGGTGCTGACCTCCACATCGACGATCACGGCATTAGCCAGATCGATGAGGTAGTTGGTGCTGTAGGCGAAGAAAGCCTGCCCACCATGGGCACCCGTCCAGCGTGCTGCCGGATCAGCCGGCCACAGATATTTGGGCGTGACGGGCGACGCCGCTCCGAAGGCCACCTCGTCGAGCACCTCCAGATACTCCCGAACAGCATGATTGACGATATCCGGCGAGAGCCCCTCTGCG
>NZ_JBXGSI010000068.1:0-759 GCF_056790315.1 Sphingobium sp. VMM | reverse complement strand
CGCCTCTGCCCGGTCGGCACGGGCCGGATCATGCGGCATGTCGAGCAGCTTGCCGACCACCCGGTTGAAGAAGATGTCGACACCCACCGGCTGGGCGATGGTGTCGGCAAATTCCTCATACCATATCGTCCGCGCCCGCGCCTTGGGCTCGGTCGGGATCAGGTTCGGCTCGGGATGCAGCGCATCCATATAGGTTATGATCGCGGTCGAATCGCTGATCGCGAAATCGCCATCGACCAGGGCCGGAATCTTGCCGAAGGGGGACGCCCGCTCGAACGCCTCGCCGCCCTTGCCGAACCCGGCCGGCCGCACCTCGACCGCGATCCCCTTTTCCGCTGCAAAGACAATGACCTTGCGCACAAAGGGCGACGGCCGCGCGCCATAGATGATCATGCACCCACTCCTGTTGTTCTGGTGGTGGAGCGCCGATCCTGCCAGACCAGTCGCATATTGCAACTGTTCACTTCTGTCCTGCCCGGCCCTGACCGCGCAATCCATTAGGTGTTCGACCGGAATTTCCACGCCCCCGCAAATCGGAAAGCCTTTGCAGGAGCAATCCGGGATGGGGGCGGTCATGGACAGACGCGCGTTTCTGGTGACGATGGCGGGCGCAGCGGGTGCGGCCGGCCTGGTCAGCTGCCATCAGGCCAGCGGCAAGCCGGCCGCCCTCATCCATCCGCGCCGCACCGCGCTCGCCGGGGAAGCCTGGGCCGATGCCGATGTCGTCGTCTATGGCGCCACCCCCGCCGGCGTCATCGC
>NZ_JBXGSI010000067.1:0-852 GCF_056790315.1 Sphingobium sp. VMM | reverse complement strand
TAGGCCGTAAACTCATAAAAGCCTTGAGGATTGGCGATTGACGTGATTCAGAGGCCTCGAGAGTTGGAGGGCTTGATGGCACGGCGGCGGTACGAACTGACAGATCGGGAATGGGCGATTATCGAGCCGTTGCTGCCCAACAAACCACGGGGCGTGGCGCGGGTGGATGATCGCCGGGTTCTCAACGGGATTATGTGGCGCTTTCGCTCAGGAGCGACGTGGGCCGAAGTGCCCGAGCGCTACGGCCCCTCGACGACCTGCTACAACCGGTTTGTCCGCTGGCGCAAAGCCGGGGTCTGGGACCGGCTTCTGGCAGCGGTTTCCGCCGGATATAATGGTGAACTGGTGATGATCGATTCCACCTGCATGCGCGTCCACCAGAATGGTGCGACGGGCAAAAAGGGGGAAGCTGCGATCGTGGCATGGGACGTTCCCGGGGCGGTCTCACCAGCAAACTCCATGCTCTTGTCGATGCTGACGGACGCCCTGTCGGCCTGAGACTGACCGGCGGGCAAGTCCATGATGCCTGTGAAGCCGAAGCGCTGATTGAGGCCATTCCCGAGGGCGCAACCCTGCTGGGGGACAAAGGATATGACAGCAACGCCATCCGTCAGGCCGCTGCTGCCAGAAACGTTTGGGCCAACATTCCCAATCGATCCAACCGCAAGCAACCCTTCGCCTTCTCGCCGTGGCTCTACAAACAGCGAAACCTCGTCGAACGATTCTTCAACCGCATCAAGCAGTTCCGGGGCATCGCCACCCGCTATGACAAAGACCCTGCCAACTTCCTCGCAGCCATCAAGCTCATCTGCGTGCGCATCTGGTGCAGTGCGTAATGAGTCTACGCGCTAG
>NZ_JBXGSI010000066.1:0-919 GCF_056790315.1 Sphingobium sp. VMM | reverse complement strand
AGAGCCTGTCTTGAATCTCATGCGTAACGAGCGATGCGCCTGATGAGGACGACGGCAGCAGCGGCATATAGGAGTGCAGTTGCGGATTTGATGGTTCGCTCGAAGTCCTTTGCCAAGCGTCGATTTCGATTGAGCCATGCGAAGGTTCGTTCGACCACCCATCGTCTGGGATGGACGACGAACCCGGTCTGGTCGGCGAATTTCCGAACGATCTCTATCGTGACGGATGTGGCTTCCCGGACGCGATCGCTGTTGTAGGCGCTGTCGGCATAGGCATGCTCGACCAAGGGGTGCCGCTGGCGTGACTGCCGGAGCAAAGGCACTGCGCCGTCTCGGTCCTGCACGTCAGCGCCATGAACCAGCAGTTCGAGCGCACGACCATCGGTATCGACCATGGAGTGGCGCTTGCGGCCCATGATCTTTTTCCCTGCGTCATAGCCGCGCGGACCACCCGCTTCAGTGGTCTTGACGCTCTGGCTGTCGATGGCCGCCGCTGACGGCATCGGTTCTCGCCCCGTTCGGACACGGTCGATCTGGACAAGATGGTGGTTGAGACTTTCGAATGTCCCATCGTCACGCAGAGTGCAGAACCAGCGGTAGACCGTGCGCCATGGCGGAAAGCTGTCAGGCAAAAGCCGCCAAGGACAACCTGCCCGCAGCAAATAGAAAATGGCCTCGATGATCTCCCGCATCGGCCAACGCCGTCGCCGTCCGCATTGGCACGGCGCGGGCAAATACGGCTCAATCAAATGCCATTCTGCATCGGTAAGATCGCTTCCATAGCGAAGCTGTGCGCGGCTATGATGCGCGCGGGCGGTCGGGTTCCACATGATGGCTTCCAAGGTTGGTGTCGCAACCCCTCGGAATCATATCGAAACTCGGCCGTCCACCGTTCCGTCAGCGTTCTGACACAGCCTCT
>NZ_JBXGSI010000065.1:0-922 GCF_056790315.1 Sphingobium sp. VMM | reverse complement strand
GACCCGCGCATAGGCGCCGGTCGTATGAGCCGCAAAGGCGCCGGCGGCTGCAGACAGGGAAGGCAGGGAAATGCCCCGGCCGGCCGCCAGTGCGCTCATGAGCATTTTCCAGCCTTGGCCGACGCGATCCGGGCCGCCGATGATGTTGTCGAGCGGGATGAACACGTCATGGCCCTCATTGGGGCCGTTCTGGAAACTCTGCATCGAGGGGATATGCCTGCGCCCGATCGACACGCCGGGAAGGTCGGTGGGGACCAGCGCGACGGTGATGCCGATCTCGTCCTGCCCGCCCAGCAGATGGTCGGGATCGCGCAGCTTGAAGGCGAGGCCCAGCAATGTGGCGACCGGACCCAGGGTGATATAGCGCTTGCGCCAGTTGAGGCGGATGCCGATCACCTCCTCGCCGTCCCACTGACCCTTGCAGATGACGCCTTCGTCGACCATCGCCGCCGCATCGGAGCCGGCTTCGGGGCTGGTCAGGCCGAAAGCGGGAATTTCGCGACCATCCGCCAGCCGCGGCAGCCAGTGGTGCTGTTGTTCCTTGGTTCCAAAACGCAGGATGAGTTCGCCCGGGCCCAGGCTGTTGGGGACCATCGCGGTGACGGCCGCGGACACGGATCGGGTCGCGATCTTGCGGACAATCTCGCTATGGGCGAAATTGGAAAAACCAAGGCCGCCATGTTCCTCGGGAATGATGATGCCAAAGAATTTTTCCTGCTTGAGAAAGTCCCAGGCTTCCTGCGACAGGTCGTGCGTTTCCCAAGTCATGCGCCAGTCGTCGATCATGCCGCACAGCTGTTCGACAGGGCCATTCATGAAGGCCTGCTCCGCGTCGGTGAGCCTGGCGGGCGGCACGGCAAGGAGCTGATCCCAATCCGGATTGCCGGTAAACAGGGCCGCGTCCCACCAGCTGTTGCCAGCC
>NZ_JBXGSI010000064.1:0-922 GCF_056790315.1 Sphingobium sp. VMM | reverse complement strand
AGCCGGCAACAGCTGGTGGGACGCAGCCCTCTTTACCGGCAATCCGGATTGGGATCAGCTCCTTGCCGTGCCGCCAGCCCGGCTGACCGATGCGGAGCAGGCGTTCATGAATGGCCCCGTCGAACAGCTGTGCGGCATGATCGACGACTGGCGCATGACCTGGGAAACGCACGACCTGTCGCAAGAAGCCTGGGGCTATCTCAAGCAGGAAAAATTCTTCGGCATCATTATTCCCAAGGAACATGGCGGCCTTGGCTTTTCCAATTTCGCTCATAGCGAGATTGTCCGCAAGATCTCCACCCGATCCGTATCTGCGGCGGTCACAGCGATGGTCCCCAATAGCCTGGGACCGGGTGAACTCATCCTGCGCTTTGGAACCGAGGAACAGCATCGCTACTGGCTGCCGCGGCTGGCGGATGGTCGCGAAATTCCTGCCTTCGGCCTGACCAGCCCGGAAGCCGGCTCCGATGCGGCCGCGATGGTCGACGAAGGCGTCATCTGCAAAGGCCAGTGGGCCGGCGAGGAGGTGGTGGGCATCCGCCTCAACTGGCGCAAGCGCTATATCACCCTGGGTCCGGTCGCGACCTTGCTGGGCCTTGCCTTCAAGCTGCGCGATCCTAACCATCTGCTGGGCGGGCAGGAAGAGATCGGGATCACGGTCGCACTTGTCCCCACCGACCTGCCCGGCGTGTCGATCGGGCGCCGGCATATCCCCTCGATGCAGAGTTTCCAGAACGGCCCCAATGAGGGCCATGACGTATTCATCCCGCTCGACAACATCATCGGCGGCCCAGATCGCGTCGGCCAGGGATGGAAAATGCTGATGAGCGCGCTGGCGGCCGGCCGGGGCATTTCCCTGCCCTCCCTGTCTGCAGCCGCCGGCGCCTTTGCGGCTCATACGACCGGCGCCTATGCGCGGGTG
>NZ_JBXGSI010000063.1:0-955 GCF_056790315.1 Sphingobium sp. VMM | reverse complement strand
TCATGCGTAACGATCTCGATCATCTTCCCGCCGACAAGCAGCGCGAACTGGCGCGCGTCGTGCAGATCATCTTCGAGGAATTCGAGGACGGGCTAGCGCTCGCCACGCAGGCGTGGCGTAAGAAGGGCCGCATCCAGAAGATCATCCTCTATGGCAGCTATGCCCGGGGCAGCTGGGTCGATGAGCCGCACACAGCAAAGGGCTACAAGTCCGACTATGATCTCCTCATCATCGTTAACGACCAGCGGCTGACCGATCGGGTCAAATATTGGCTTGGAGTCGATGAGCGGCTGATGCGCGAATATGGCATCACCGCGACGCTCAAGACCCCGGTCAACTTCATCGTCCACACCCTCCAGGAAGTGAATGATGGGCTCGCCCATGGCCGCTATTTCTTCATGGACGTCGCCAAGGACGGCATCGCGCTTTACGAGAGCGATGATAGCGAACTGCATACGCCAAAGCCCAAGACGCCGGACAAGGCGCTGGCCATGGCGCAGGAATATTTCGAGGAGTGGTATCCCAGCGCTGCCCGGTTCAAACGCGCGTCGGAATTTTTGACCAACGATGGCGGACTAAAAGAGGCAGCGTTCAATCTTCACCAGGCAGCCGAGCGTCTCTATCACTGCGTCCTTCTGGTCTGCTGCTCCTATACGCCGCACGTTCACAATCTCGCTTTCCTGCGCACACAGGCAGAGCGGATCGATCGGCGGCTGGCCTATGTTTGGCCGAGCGAGCGCCATGTTGATCGGGCGCGGTTCGAGAAGCTGAAGGAGGCCTATGTGAAGGCCCGCTATTCCAAGCATTACAAGATCAGCGAAGAGGAACTCAGCTGGCTCGGCAAACAGGTCGAGGAGCTGGGCCGGGTCGTGCATGAAGTGTGCGCCGAACGCATCGCTGAATTGAAGCGCACCGCCGGCGTTATCGCCTGATCATTCGGGCTTTCCAGCCAATA
>NZ_JBXGSI010000062.1:0-962 GCF_056790315.1 Sphingobium sp. VMM | reverse complement strand
TATCGCCACGCGCTGCATGGGCTGGCGGGAATCCGCCATCAACGACTGGATGCGCAATCCCATGTTCTGGACGGTCGAGGATGCCGACAAGCGGCAGAAGGCATCGTCATTGTAAAGTCATCGATGCACACCATATCGTGACTGTCTCTCCCCTCCCCCCCTCGGAGCGGCATCTCCCTGAACTATGGCCCCGCCGTTGAGATTTCTCCGGCGGGGTTACTTTTACAGATCTGGCATGGGTTTCAGTAGGGCCGGTAACAGCAAGCTATGGGACTTTCCCGACCGTCCGGTCCTGAGGGCCGGATCGTTGATTCCGGACATGCGGAGATCGCAAACGAGCCTTCCACGGCGCCAACCATACGGGCACTTCAACTGCCGCTTTTTGACCATCCAAAACCGGCCGCGCTGAGCATGAGTGCAAAAATGGTCACCAAATTGAACGGAGATGCGAACTATTATAAACGCGTCGACCACACTTTCGCACTTGGCTATAAAATAACGCATGTAATTCATATCTATATATAAAAATCGATAATATTAGAGGTTGCAATTTCATTTTTAGTAAAAATTTCATTTCACTTCTGTAGCGAAATTGATTTTAGGATTGACATTTTTCAATTATACCGTGTTTTTGTTGATGCTTAACGTCGCCTGCGACGGAGCTCTCCCCCATTTGGGTGCCGCTTCCTTTCTTGCGCTATCAGCTTCGCCTGCAATTTCGCGGGTGGATTCTCTGTTTTCGTGAAAGGAAACACTCATGCCTATCGGCACCGTAAAATTCTTCAATGCTGACAAGGGCTATGGCTTCCTAGCGCCCGAAGATGGCGGACCGGACAGCTTCGTCCATATTTCTGCTGTCGAGCGCGCGGGAATGATAACGCTGCATAAGGATCAGCGCCTGAGTTACGAAGTCGAAGCAGATCGGAGGGGCAAACAGTCTGCTGTGAACCTTGAGACTGCTT
>NZ_JBXGSI010000061.1:0-1023 GCF_056790315.1 Sphingobium sp. VMM | reverse complement strand
TCGTGACCTTGCCATGTTCGTTCACCGCCATAGCGAGGGGAAGGAACAATTTGATCGGGTGATGGCGGCTGTCAAAGCCTCGCCCGAACTGGTGGCGCTGGGCAAGGATGGGCGAGGGGAGGCGCGGTTCACCTCACGGTCCATGCTGGAGACCGAACAGCGGCTCGAAAAGGCCACCGCCACGCTCGACGCGCGGCGCCATCATGGGCTGGCCGATCGCCATGTCGAACGGGCGCTGGCACAGGCCAGCGCAAGCGGGCTCGACCTCTCGGCCGAACAGCGTGGTGCGCTCGAGCATGTGACCAGTGCCAAGGGGCTGAGCAATGTCATCGGCTATGCCGGCACCGGCAAGAGCGCGATGCTGGGCGTGGCGCGCGACGCCTGGGAGCGGGCCGGCTATGATGTGCGCGGCGCTGCGCTCTCGGGCATCGCTGCGGAAAATCTGGAAAGCGGGTCGGGCATAGCCTCGCGCACGATCGCCAGCCTGGAGCATCAATGGGCGCAGGATCGCGAGCGTCTGACCGACAGGTCGATCCTGGTGGTCGACGAGGCCGGGATGATCGGCACGCGGCAGATGGAAAGGGTGTTCCAGGAAGCGGAGGCGCATGGTGCCAAGGTCGTGCTGGTTGGCGATCCCCAGCAGCTGCAGGCGATCGAGGCCGGCGCCTCGTTCCGCGCCATTGCCGAGCGCCATGGCAGCGTCGAGATCAGCTCGATCCGCCGGCAGGCGCACGACTGGCAGCGCGAGGCGACCAGGGCGCTGGCGACCGGTCGTACCCATGAGGCGATCACCGCCTATGGCGACCATGGCCATGTCCATGCCGCCGAGACGCGCGAGGATGCGCGTGGTGACCTGATCGAGCGGTGGGATCGCGATCGCATCGCCGACCCACGAGCCAGCCGCATCATCCTTACCCACACCAATGACGAGGTGCGCAGCCTCAACGAGGCGGCGCGCGAGCAACTGCAGCGGTCAGGGGAACTGGGCAGGGATGTCAGCCTCACCGTCGAGCGCGGCGCGCG
>NZ_JBXGSI010000060.1:0-1117 GCF_056790315.1 Sphingobium sp. VMM | reverse complement strand
TGAGTAGCCCCTAGATTTCTGGACGCCTTCTATCCTAATTTTGAGGACAGGAGACGACGATGGGGAAGCCCAATTTCAGCGATGAGTTCAAGCGTGATGCGGTGGCGCAGATCACCGAGCGAGGGTATCCGGTAGCGGAGGTATCTGAGCGGCTCGGCGTCAGTCAGCATTCGCTGTATGCTTGGAAGCGACAACTGGCGAGGTGGTGTCTGGCGATGCCAGCAAGGATGCCGAGATCCGCCAGCTGAAGCGCGAGCTGGCCCGGGTGACCGAGGAGCGCGACATCCTAAAAAAAGCCACCGCGTATTTCGCCAGGGATGCAAAGTGAGATACGCATTTGTCGCCGAGCATCGTGACCAGTTCGGGGTTCGATCGATGTGTCGGTGTCTGCGCATCCAGCCCAGCGGTTTCTATGCTTGGCAGAAGAGCCCACTGAGCACGCGGGCCCAGGAAGATGCTCGGCAGACAGAGTTGATCCGGCAAGCCTGGAACGACAGCGGCAAGGTCTATGGCTACCGCAAGCTGCACGACGACCTGCTGGATCAGGGCGAGACCTGCTGCCCGAACCGCGTTGCCCGGCTGACCAGGCTGGCGGGTATCAAAGCGCAGGTCGGCTACAAGCGCCGACCGGGGAGCTATGGCGGCAAGCCGTCCCTGGCGGTCGACAACACTCTGGATCGCCAGTTCGACGTGGCCGCACCCGACAGGGCCTGGGTGACAGACATCACCTACATCCGGACCCTGGAGGGCTTTGCCTATCTGGCCGTCGTGATTGATCTCTATTCCCGCCGCGTGGTGGGTTGGTCGATGCAGAGCAGGCAGACCACCGATGCGGTGCTGCAGGCGCTGCACATGGCGGTATGGCGGCGCAAACCGAAGCAACGGGTGCTGATCCACTCGGATCAGGGCTCGCAGTTCACCAGCATGGACTGGGCGGCCTTCATCCGGGCTCACAATCTTGAGCATTCGATGAGCCGGCGCGGCAACTGCCATGACAACGCCGTCGCCGAGAGCTTCTTCTCCTCGCTCAAGCGTGAGCGCATTCGGCGCCGTACCTACAAAACACGCGATGAAGCCCGGCAGGATGTGTTCGATTACATCGAGATGTTCTACAACC
>NZ_JBXGSI010000006.1:0-264253 GCF_056790315.1 Sphingobium sp. VMM | reverse complement strand
GCGCGCATCCACGCCATTTCTGCGCGCAACGCACAACTATCGTGCCGACAAACGGCAGGACAGGACGGGTCCGGATGTTATCGAACGGGTGACGCGCCCGCTGCCAAGATCCGGGGCGCACACCGCGGTTTTCGAAAAGCGGGCGCGTCACCTTTCCCATGACCCGACCTTCCCCCATTGCGCCCACCCGCAAAAGAAAACGCGGCCCCGGAACATGCCCGGAACCGCGTCTTTGCCCTTCCCCAAGGGAATGGGATCAGAACTTGCCCTGGATACCGACGAAGAAGCGCTGACCGGGATAGGCCATCTCCACCGGCATATCGCTATTGATATAGAGTTTGGTGGATTCCTTGGTCAGGTTCTGCGCTTCCAGGAAGACACTGAAATGATATTGCGGGAAGCGCAGCGTGATCTTTCCGTCCAGATAGCCTTCACCCCTGCGATAGAGCGGGTTATTGCCGTTATTGGCATCAATCACCGTCTGCATCCACTTGGAGCGATAATTGTAGCTCAGGCGGAAATTGAGCCAATCCTTGTCGTAGAAGAAGCTGGCATTATAAGTATATTTCGACATGCCGGGATATTCTTTGAGTTCCGCCCCGGTCGCACTGTTGGTGAGGTTGGTCCGCAACGCCCGCGAATAGCTGAAATTCGCGCTAGCCCCGAAACCATCGAACGGCTTGGGCAGGAAGGTGAAGGCAGTCTGCGCATTCGCCTCGATGCCGTCGAGCAGCGCACCAAAGCCATTGACCGGCTGGCGCACCGTATAGCTGGAGCCGTCGTTGAACAGGTCCACGCCGCTGCGGGTCACATTGGGAATGACGAAGCTGGATTCATATTTCTTCCAATAGCCCAGGCTCAGCATCGTGTCGGCGTTGGGATACCAGGCCAGGTTCACTTCCCACTGGTCGGCCCGATAGGGCTTGAGCGCCGGATTACCCGCTGTGCAGGTATCGTCCGTGCCCGTGATGGTGATGTCATCCAAACAATTGATGTTCGGCACCAGGTCGGTCGGGCGCGGTCGCGCCAAATTCTTGGCCCAGTTGGCCCGCAGGAACAGGTCGCGCGCCAGTTCCAGATTGGCGTTGAAGGCCGGCATGATGTCCGTGTAACTGTTGCTGATCGTCACCGATTGCGCCGCCAGAACGACGGTTTCCGTGCCGCCGGTCGGGGTGAAGCGGGTCACGCGGCTGACATTGGTGCCGGTCCCTTCATCCTTGGTATGCATCCAGCGCACGCCGGCATTGCCGGTCAGGCGCATGCCGAAAATCTGGGTATCGATATCCGCCATGACATAACCCGCCAGCACGGTTTCGTCGATCTTGGCGCTGGGCACCTGCGGGAAACCATCGGCGAAGCGGACCAGATCATGATCGAAGCCCGACAGATCGTAGAATTTCCCCAGTTCCTCGGCATCGAAATTGGGGAAGGCGAGCCCCGTGGGCAGGCCAGCCGGCGCGCCCTTGAGGCCGGAAAAGAGCGGCGCGCCACCCGTGGTACCGCCAATCGCGCCGATCAGCGCGGTATATTGGGCGGGCGTCATATACCAGGTATTGCCGTTGCGCGTCTGGGTCGGATTGGCAACGATATTGGTGGTGTAGGAAACATTCGCCGACGACTGATAGGTCATCGTCGTCGGATTCAGCAGGACCGAACCACCACCCTGATAGTTCAGGAATTTTTGTTTGCGCCCCTGGGCACCAAATTCGATCTTGCTGACGATCGGGTGATCAATTTCCCAATCGACGTCGATCTTGAACTGATCTTCGGTATTGTTGAACTCACCCGGACGATATTGCAGGCCGGGGCCATAGACCGGCAGCACCTGGCCATTGGCGCCGGTGCGGGTGAAGTCGGCATAGACCGCCGGATCGGCGGGGTCGAAATTGGATGGGAAGCTGAAGACCGGCAGTCCCTGGTCATTGTTGCGGTCGATGGTGATGCCCGACACGCTGGTGCCCAGCGAAATGAGGTTGGTCTGCTGATCGGTATGGGCGGTCGCATGCGATCCCATCACGTCGATCTTCAACCGGCTATTGGGTTCCCAGGTAAAGCCGCCCGAGAAATATTTGCTGTCCTGGTCATAATCGAAGTCGCGGCGCTGCACGCCGATGATGTTCGCCGCACCATTCCAGTTGGGGTTGGTTGCGGTGCCGATGTTGACGGCGTCAAGCGCGGTGGTGAGGCCGGTGACGACATGGTTCCCGTTGACCGTCGAAGTGCCCAGTTGGACCCGGCGACGCGACGTGCCGCCGCCCGCGCCGGCTGCCAGCTGCGGATCGAGGTTGAAGCGCTCGATGCGACCCAAATCCACCGAATAGTTGGTGTCCTGCAGCTTCTGGTTGCGCAGATTGACCTGGCCGTTGACATAGGCGCGGAAATTGGGCGCCACCTGATATTGCAATGTGACATCGGCCGAGATGCGCTTGTCATTACGCACCAATTGGCGATAGCGCGGCACGGTCGGCGCCCAGTCGAAGAACTGGGTTTCGCACGCCAGCCGGTTGGCGGTGGCGGCCCCAGTGGTCGCACCACCGACGCCAGCGCAGCTCTCATATGTATTATAGTTGCTGTAGAGCGGGTTAGCGACCGTCTTCTCGGTCGAATGATCGAAATCGGCCAGCCGCTGCCAATTAGTGTTGCTGATATAATCCTGGCGTGTGTCGACGTCGCTATAGGTGGCGTTGACCAGGATGCCCAAGCCATCGATCAGGAATTTGGGCTCACCGGCAAAGAAGGTCAGGCGCGGCTTCCAGCTTTCCGTAAGATCCAGATGCTGGCCCGACGCGACCATCGAGATCAGTGGATCCTTCAGTTCCAGCGGCTTGCGCGTTTCGACGCGCACCGTGCCGCCGATGCCGCCTTCGGTCAGGTCGACAGCATAGCCCTTGTAGACGTCGATCGACTTGACCAGTTCGGCCGCGATTTCGCGGAAGTCGCCGGCGCGCGAACCGAGCGCGCTGACCTGGCTGACACCGTTGATCTCGACGCGGTTGAGATCGGGCTCGACGCCACGGATCGAAATCTGGTTGCCCTCGCCAAATTCGCGGCTCAGCTGGACGCCGGTGATGCGGGCGAGCGAGTCACCGATATTCTTGTCGGGGAAGCTGGCGATATCATCGGCGACGATCGAGTCGACGACGGTGTTCGCTTCCTTCTTGCGGTTGATCGCCGATTGCAGCGAGGCACGGGTGCCGACGACGACGATATCGGCGGCCGAAACGGCGCCTTCCTTCTTTTCGCCTTCGTCATTTGTCTGAGCAATGGCTGAAGCCGACATCAGCATGACGCCCGCCATGGCGAGGGCAGAGGCGCCCTTCAGCGTCCGGCGAACCATTGCGATGTTTGAAAAATTGCGTGCACTTTCAGTGGTATGCTCGCGCATAGCCGATCCCCTCTCTCCCAGAACACCCATGACCGACTCCGTTTCCCCACGGTCGTCGAATCAGTTTCTAGACGGAGAGTTACTGAACCTATATGTGGGATGCAATTCTAATATTTGGATCAGTAGTGATCCAGAGGGGAGATTGATGCAAATGCGCACCACTATTCGGGCCTTTACCATGATGCTCGGGCTGGCGACTTCGACCATGGCACTAGCAACTGGCCCCACCGCCCGAATAGCGGCCGAACGACTTGATCGTGGCGCGGTAGCGCTACCAACACAAGGCGGCGGCATGCTTATTACATGGCGTCTACTGACCGATGATCCCGCCACCATCCGCTTCCGCCTGCTGCGCGACGGCAAGCCGATCCATGACAGCCGCGTCGGCGAAGCCACCGCCTTCGTCGACAGGAAGGGCAGCACGACCAGCCGCTATGCGGTGCAGCGGATCGGCGACAAGGGCGCCCCCTCCCCCGCCATGATGTGGGACAAATCCTATCTCTCCATCCCCCTCACGCCCCCCGCCGACGGCGTCACCCCGGCCGGCGAGTCGTTCAGCTACACCGCCAATGATGCCAGCGCGGCCGATCTGGACGGCGACGGCCGTTACGAGATCATCCTGAAATGGGATCCGACCAACAGCCATGACAATAGCCAGGGCGGCTATAGCGGCTCGGTCTTCCTCGACGCCTATCGGCTCGACGGCACGCGGCTATGGCGCATCGACCTTGGCCGCAACATCCGCGCCGGCGCCCATTATACCCAGTTCCTGGCCTTCGACTTCGATGGCGACGGTCGCGCCGAAGTGGCGATGAAGACCGCCGACGGCACGATCGACGGCATCGGCACGGTGATCGGCGACGCGAAGGCCGACTGGCGCGGCCATGATGGCGAAGTGCCGCAGCGCGACCGCACCGGCGCCAAAGTCCTTGCCGATGGCACCAAGGTCGCGCCGATGCAGGGCCGCATCGTCAAGGGGCCGGAATATCTGACCGTCTTCGACGGCCTCACCGGCAAGGCACTGGCCACCGCCCCCTATGATCCGCCGCGCTATCCCGGCGGCAATCCCACGACGCAGCAGCTGACCGAAAGCTGGGGCGATGGCTATGCCAACCGGTCCGACCGGTTCCTGGCCGGTGTCGCCTATCTCGACGGCCATCTGCCCTCGATGGTCTTTGGCCGCGGCTATTATGCCCGCACCGCGATCGCCGCCTGGGACTGGCGCGACGGCAAGCTGACCCAGCGCTGGCTGTTCGACAGCAGCCAGCCAGGCAAGGGCGACTATGCCGGGCGCGGCAATCACCAGCTTTCGGTCGCCGATGTCGATGGCGACGGCCGCGACGAGGTGATCTACGGATCGATGGCGGTCGATGACGATGGCAAGGGGCTGTGGACCCAGCCGCTCTTCCACGGCGACACCATGCATGTCAGCGATCTCGACCCCGCCCGCCCCGGCCTCGAAAAATTCGGCGTGTTCGAGGATCAGCGCCAGAATGGCATGATCGGCTCCGCCCTTCTCGACGCGCGCACCGGCCAGATGCTCTGGTCCACCCCGGCCGAAAAGGACACCGGCCGCGGCGTCGCCGCCGATATCGATCCGCGCCACTGGGGCGCCGAGTTCTGGAATTCCAGTTCGGCCGAACTGTTCGACGTCGCCGGCAAGCCGATCGGCCCGCGCCCGCGCCAGATGAACTTCGCCATCTGGTGGGATGGCGACCTGCTGCGCGAACTGCTCGACAAGACGACCATTTCCAAATGGGACTGGGAAAATGGCAGGGAAATCCCCCTGCTCTCGCCCGAAGGCCTGTCGTCCAACAACGGCACCAAGGCGACACCGGCGCTCCAGGCCGACCTGATCGGCGACTGGCGCGAGGAAGTGGTGTGGCGCAGCGCCGACAATCGCGAACTGCGCATCTACACCACCCCCTATCCGACCACGCACCGCTTCGTGACGCTGATGCAGGACCCGGTCTATCGCCTCGGCGTCGCCTGGCAGAACACCGCCTATAACCAGCCGCCGCACACCAGCTTCTATCTGGGCGCCGGCAAGCAGGGCGAACGCTGACTCTCGATCGGGTGGGCGGCGCCACAAACGCCGCCCACCTGACTGACCAATATATGGATCACATATCCATTTTTAGGGATATCTATTGACCCCTCGTCCGGCATCGCCCAAAGTGGCCTGACCAATATTCGGAGAGGGCAAGGGCATGAAGCGGAAATCGGCTGTCGGCGCGCGGATGCGTCAGTTGCGGGGTGGCCTGGCCCTGCTGGCGCTGGCGCCGCTCCTGCCTTTGGCACCCGCCGCCGCCCATGACGCCTCCACCGTCACCGCCTCGCCGCGCCAGACCTATAATCTCAATCCCGGCTGGCTGATGACCACCGGCGATCAGGCCGGTGCGCAGCAGCCCGGCTTTGACGACAAGGGCTGGCAAAGCGTCACCCTGCCCAACGCCTTCAACGAGACCCAGGCCTTCGCCCGCGATATCAAGGCGCTGTCCACCGGCATCATCTGGTATCGCAAGCATATCAGCCTCCCCGCCGATGCGGCGCGAGGCAGGGCCTTCCTGGAATTTGAAGGCGTGCGCCAGGCCGCCGAAATCTGGGTCAATGGCCGCTCGGTCGTCCTGTCCGAACATGGCGTGATGGCCTTTGGCGCCGATATCAGTGCCGCACTCAAGCCCGGCGACAATGTCATCGCCGTGCGCGTCGACAATGACTGGAAGTACAAGGAACGCGCCACCGGCAGCGGCTTCCAGTGGAATAATGACAATTTCAACGTCAATTATGGCGGCATTACCAAGAATGTCCGGCTCCACCTGACGGGCCAAGTCTATCAGACGCTGCCGCTCTATTCGTCGCTCGGCACCACCGGCCAATATGTCTGGGCCGACGGTTTCGACATCGCCGGCCGCCGCGCGACCATCCATGCCGAAAGCCAGGTCCGCAACGACAGCGCCGCCGCCCGCGCCTTGTCGCTCCGCGTCGAAGTGCGCGATCCCGCCGGCCGCCGCATTGCCCGCTTCGACAGCGCCGCCACCTCGATCGCGCCCGGACAGACCGCCACCCTCGCCGCCGCATCGCCGGTAGCCGGCCTCCATTATTGGAGCTGGGGCTATGGCTATCTCTACACCGTGACGACCAGCCTGATGGACAAGGGCAAGGTCATCGACAGCGTCGATACGAAGACCGGCTTCCGCCAGACCCGCTTCGGCGATGGCAAGGTCGACCTCAACGGCCGCACCATCATGGTCCATGGCTATGCCCAGCGCACCTCCAACGAATGGCCCGCCGTCGGCACCTCCATCCCGCCCTGGATCAGCGATTTCTCCAACGCGCTGATGGTGGAAAGCGGCGGCAACCTCGTCCGCTGGATGCACGTCACCCCATCCAAGCAGGACATCGAATCCGCCGACCGCGTCGGCCTGATGCAGGCGATGCCGGCGGGCGACGCCGAAAGCGACGTGACCGGCCGCCGCTGGGACCAGCGCAAGGAGGTGATGCGCGATGCGATCATCTACAACCGCAACAATCCCTCGATCCTCTTCTACGAAAGCGGGAACGAGAATATCAGCGAAGACCATATGGCGGAGATGAAGGCGATCCGCGACCTGTACGATCCCCATGGCGGCCGCGCCATCGGATCACGCGAGATGCTGGACAGCCGCATCGCCGAATATGGCGGCGAGATGATGTATATCAACAAGAGCGCCAGGCATCCGATGTGGTCGATGGAATATAGCCGCGACGAAGCCGCCCGCGCCTATCAGGACAATTTCACCCCGCCCTTCCACAAGGATGCGCCCGCCTATAATCGCAACCAGGACAGTCACGCCATCGAGGATGTGAAGCGCTGGAACGACTATTATGTCATGCGGCCGGGCACCGGCACCCGCGTCAGTTCCGGCGGCGTCAACATCATCTGGTCGGACAGCAACACCCATTATCGCGGCGACAATAATTACCGCCGCTCGGGTGAGGTCGACGCCGTGCGCATCCCCAAGCAGGGCTTTTTCGCGCATCAGGTGATGTGGAACGACTGGGTCGACAGCGTCACCCCCGCCACCCACATTATCGGCCACTGGAACTACGCCCCCGGCACGGTCAAGGACATGAGCGTCGTGTCCAATGGGGATAGCGTCGAGCTGTTCCTCAACGGTCGCTCGCTCGGCAAGGGCCAGCGCAGCGACAGCTTCCTCTTCAGCTGGAAAAATATTGCCTTCGCCCCCGGCACGCTGCGCGCGGTCGCCACCCACGCCGATGGCAAGACCTCGGAGTTCAGCCTCTCGACCACCGGCCCGGCGGTCGCGCTCAAACTCACCCCCCATGTCTCGCCGCGCGGCTTCGTCATGGACGGCGCCGACATCGCACTGGTCGATGTCGAGGCCGTCGATGCGCAGGGCCGCCGCGTGCCGGTCGACGCCAGCAAGGTCCATTTCGACCTCCAGGGGCCGGCGCTCTGGCGCGGCGGCATTGCCCAGGGCGACAGCCAGGGCAAGGTCCGCGCCGGCCAGACCGAAGGTGAAGCGGTGGTGACCAAGGCGCATGGCGCGGACGGCACCACCTCCTATGCCGGCACCGCGCGCGAGGAGGATAATTATATCCTCTCGCCCGACCTGCCGCTGGAGGGCGGGGTCAACCGCGTCCTGATCCGCGCGGGCACCAAGGCCGGCACCGTATCGCTCACCGCGACCGCGCCAGGCCTCAAAGCCGCCAGCCTGTCGATCCAGACCAAGCTGCCGGCCGCTTCCAAGAATGGCCTGTCCACCGATTTCGCCGACGCCTTCCAGCCCGGCAGCCTGGTGCGTGGCCCCACGCCGGCCACCCCCAGCTTCACCCCGCACCGCACCACTTTCCTCGCCCAGGATATTCGCGCCGGGTCCGGACAGGCCGATGCCGGTGCCACCGTCGACGACAATGAACTCACCCGCTGGGCGAGCGACGGCAAGCTCGACAATGGCTGGATCGAATATCGCTTCGCCACGCCGGTGCGCCTCAGCGAAATCGACCTGAAGCTGGTCGGCTGGCGCTCGCGCGCCTATCCGCTCGAACTGACGATCGACGGCAAGAGCGTCTGGCGCGGCGAGACCGAACGGCAGCTTGGCTATACCACGCTGCGCTTCCCCGCCACGACCGGCCAGACGCTGCGCATCCGCCAGACCGGCCCGGTGCAGGACAAGGACGCCTTCGGCAAGGTGGTGGAACTGGCCAGCGCCCGCCAGGCCGGCGACACCGGCGCCGACACCGTCCCGCCCGGCTGGCACCTGGGCATCGTCGAAGCGGAGTTCCACGGCCCGGTCGACTGACGCCCCCAGCCCGCACGCTACCACATCCGTTCGTTTCGAGCCTGTCGAGAAACGACCAGAAGCGGACGTTTCCTACTCCCCTCCCTTGCAGGGAGGGGCTATGTCTTGTTCCCACCGCATCGCCGCCGTTCGGCGAAGCTCAAAGCAAGCGCTACGACGCCTTCGCCAGTCCCGGCACGCGCACCGGCTGCGCCACCGGCCGGTTGAGCGCGACCGACAGCCGATCCGCCGTGCGCAGCGCCAGCGCCGCGATGGTTAGCGTCGGATTGGCCCAGCTCGACGTCGGGAAGGTCGAAGAGCCCACGACATAGAGATTGGCCTGGCCATGCACGCGCCCGTCGGCATCCACCACGCCCTGGCGCGGATCGGTCGCCATGCGCGTCGTGCCCATATGATGATAGCCGCCGATCGCGTGGGAGGAGATGAGCGGATCGTTGCGCCACAGCTCGCCCGGCTCGTCCAGCCAATCGGCCCGCTCGACCCGGCCCATGCCCAGCCGCTTGAGTTCACGGCCCAGACCATCGACCAGTCCCGTCACGCTATGCTTGTCGATCGCCGACAAGCGCCAGTCCAGCGCCACGCGCGGCACGCCCAGCGCGTCGCGCTCCTTCGTCAGCAGCACCCGGCTATCGGGATTGGGCGCCTGTTCCGCCCGCACCAGCAGCGCGATCTCCAGCTTGCCCGCCTGGTGCAGCAGCCAGGGACGCAGCGGATCGACATGGCGCTGGGCCCAGGTCGCCGCCTTCTTGGTCATCATCCACATCCGCCGGCCACTGCGGGTCGGCGACATGTCATGCTTGAGCGAGCCATAGGCCCGCATGCCCCAGAATTGCGACGCCCGCGCCGGTTGCCGCCCGACGATGGTCAGCGAACTGTTGAGCAGCCCCTCGCGCCGCTGCAGATCGGCAGACGGCGTGATCAGCGCCGCCATGTCATGGCCGCCGATCCGGTGCCGCCGGCCGAACGCCTTGAGCAGCGGCCAGGCTTTCGCATCGACGATCCGCCCGCCGCGGGCATGGGGATGCTCCATGAAGTTGCGGCCGACCTGGTCGCGCTCATTGCCGATGTTCGACGCCAGCAGCAGCCGGGCATTCTCGATCCCGCCCGCCGCCAGCACGAAGGCGCGGGCCTCGACATGCAGATGCGCGCCGGCGAGCGCCTTCGCCTCGATCCGGCTGATCGCGCCATCCCTGGTCACGATCCGCGTGACGCTGGCATGGGTGATGATCTCGCAGCGCGGATGGTCGCGCAGATCCTGGCACGCGTCGAAGGTGAAGCGGTTGAAGCGCGGATCGAAATTCCACACCGGCATGTGCAGTTCCGACCGGTCGAAGCCGGGCAGCGGCACGCCATGGGCGCTCAGCGCCTCGGCGCTGGCCGGCTCGTCGCCAATCTCGAATATGCCGCGCGCCTGGCCATAATAATCCTGCAGTTCGTCCCACGACAGCGGCCAGCCTGATCCCGCCACCCAGTCGCGGCGCTGCAGGTCGATCGGGTCCAGCGTAGCACAGCGCCCGCCCCAGATCGCCGTCGTGCCGCCAAAGAAGCGCAGCCGCGCATCGTCCAGATCATAATAGGCCTGGCCGACATTCTTGCCGGCGTTGAGGTTGGCGGTTTCCCGCTCATAGTCCAGCCCGCCGCTTTCCAGCAGCAACACCTGATGCCCGGTCGCCAGCAGCCGGCGCGCGGTGGTGATGCCGGCCGCGCCCGCGCCGATGACGCAGACATCTGCCCGCCGGCGCAGCGCGCCGGTCTGTTGCGAGAGATCAATGCTCATTCATGCGTCCTGATTATTGGCCAGATCGGCCGCGTGCTTCTGCAGGAAATCCTGGGATTCCACGCCGGTCAGCACATAGACGGTGCCCTTGCGGGCCCAGTAGGCGATGGTCTCGCCGTCGACGACCTGGGTGCGCGGCGTTTCCGGCAGGCCGGTGACAGCCCGCGCCGCGAACAGCGATACCGGCGCCTTTTCGCCCGCATCGATCACCAGTTGCAGGCTCGGCCCATAGTCCGACGGGAAGAGCTGCACATCCAGCACCCGCCAGCCCGCCGGCAGTACCGGCACGTTGATATGGGTGGCCGACCGGACATCGGCCGGGTCGAAATGCGGGATTTCGGGCTGCGACTTCATATGCGACCGCACCAGCGCGGTCTTGTGCGACATCAAGGCCTCCTCGATGAAGACCGGCATCGCCTGCGCCGTCGGCGCGCCCCCCATGTTCAGCTTCCCCACGCCCAGCGCCACCGCAGCCACGATACCCGCCGCCATCGCCAGCCCTCCGCTCAACCGGCGAAACAGCCGGCTGCGGTGCAGCGCGCCTTCCACCTTGCGGGCGCTGTCGTGCAGCCGTTGCGGCACCGGCTGATCATCGCGCTCCGCCAGCGCCCGCATCGCGTCGCGCACCGACAGGTCGGCCAGCACGCGCGCGGCGACATCAGGGTTGCGCACCAGATAATCGGCCACTTCCAGCCGCCCCATGGCGTCGAGCTGGTCGTCGACATAGGCATGCAGTTCGCATTCGGTGATGGTGAGTTCCGCCATGGCTCAATCCCTCACGATGCGCAGATGGCCGGGGCGCACGGCGGGTGCCCCCTCCTCCAGTGCGCGCAGCTTAGCGCGGGCGCGGGACAGCCGCGAAATCAGCGTGCCGATGGGAATGCCGATCGCGTCGGCCGCATCCTGATAGGAAAGCCCCTCGACCGCTACGAGATGCAGCACGGTCTGCTGCTCCTCCGGCAAGGCGCTCAGCGCCGCCTCGATCTGGTGCAGCCGCACCATCTGCTCCTGCGCCGGTGCTGTCATCGGCTCGGCCTGCACTACGGCATCGGCGCGAAACCGTTCGCGCACGGCCGCCCGTCGCGCGCCGCTGATGAAGACATTGTGCAGAATGGAAAACAGCCAGACGCGCAGTGGCCGGCCGCGCTGATAGCTGTCGGCATTGGCATAGGCGCGCACCAGCGCATCCTGGACCAGGTCTTCGGCATCGCTTTCATTGCCGGTCAGTCGACGGGCGTAGCGCATCAGCGCGGGCAACAGGTCGACAACCTTGGGCGGCGTGGGTTTCATACGTCACTTACGCCTCAGTGATCGCTTTAATCCCCCTTCGCCCAAATATTTCTGAATTATGTATCTTCAACCCGTCAGGGCCGGATTTCGCGCCTTTCCGCGCTGCTGCGCAGGCCTGCTTCCAATATTTCCATCACCGCGATCGCTTCGTCCGCCGGCACCGGATTGGCGCCCTCACCCCGGATCGCATCGGCCAGCGCCTGCCAGAACAGCCGGTAATCGCCACGTTCATTCATAATCACATGGCTATCACCCGCCGTATCGGTAAGATGGCCCGGCTGCGGATCGACGCCCCAGTCCGCCCCCTCGGGCCGCTGCCCCGCGACTGTCGCCGCTTCCTGCCCGTCGGTCCCATGCTTGATCCAGCTGCCGCCCGTGCCATGCACAACGAAGCGCAGCCCGTGCGCTGCCGCCTGCTTGGTCGCATGCAGCAGCACGCGATGGCGCGGATAGCGCAGCGTCACATGGAAATAGTCGGGCGACACCGCCCCCTCGCGCAAAGCCGCAATATCCGCGCTCACCCCTTCGGGCTTGCCGAACAGGCACAGCGCCTGGTCGATCAGATGCGGCCCCAGATCCTGCCAGATGCCCGCCGCCCGCGCATCCTTCCAGGTCGTCGCCGGGGTCGGCCGCCAGCGGTCGAAATGGCTTTCGAACTGGATGATCTCGCCCAGCCGTCCCTCGGCAATCAACCGGCGCAAGGTGCGGAAATCCGCGTCCCAGCGCCGGTTCTGGAACACGGCAAGCAGCCTGCCCGCACTTTCCGCCTCGGCCGCCACCCGGCGCGCATCGGCCAGGGTCGCAGCGAAGGGCTTGTCCACCAGCACATGCTTGCCCGCCCGCAGCGCCGCGATCGCATGATCGGCATGCAGCTCGTCCGGGCTGCACACGATGACCAGATCGATCCCCGGCAGCGCCAGCAGCGCATCGACATCGGCCACCACCTGCATGCTCGGCAGGCCGGCATGGACCTTGGCCGGGTCGCGCGAAACGACGGCGCGCAGCGCCATGCCCGGCGTCGCCATCACATAGGGCGCGTGGAACGCCCGCCCGCCAAGCCCATAGCCGATCAGGCCCACGCCGATTTCCTGCATCATCATCGTCCCATATCGCCGGGGCGGATGACGGTGCACGCGCCTTGCCCCATAAAGATAGCATATACTATCTTCATGCCGAATCCCGCGAACGGGATCATGCCGAGAGGATAGCGCTCATGCTGTTGCGCCGACCATCGCCGCTTGTCGACCCAGCATCGGGCGTGCTGCGCGCCGAACATTTCCAGATCGCCTATGCGACCAACGATATCGACCGCGCCCAGACGATCCTGGCCGATCGCTATGGCATAGGCGCCTTTCGCCGGCTCGAAGGGCCGCTGGCAGCCGGCGGCCATATCCGCGTCGAACTGGCCTGGGTCGGCCCGGTCATGTATGAATTGCTGACCGCCTCCGGGCCGGGATCGGCCATCTATATGGACCGGCTCGCCCCCGGCGATGCTTTCCAGTTGCGCCATCATCATCTGGGCTATCTGATCCACGACGCCGCGCAGTGGCAGGCCCTGCTCGCCCGCGCGCAAGCCGACGGCCTGCCCGTCCCCCATGTCAGCCATAATGAAGGCTTCATGGACAGTTGCTTCGTCGATGCGCCGGAGCTTGGCCATTATCTCGAATATATTTTCCCGACCCAGGCCGGGATCGACTTTTTCGCCGCCGTTCCCGCCACCTGACCCGCCTGAAAGGACCAACCATGCCCCCTGCCCCCCGCGCGATCGTCGTCGGCACCGGCTTTGGCTGCCGCATTCATGTTCCCGCCCTGCGCGCCGCCGGGTTCGAGGTAGCGGGCCTCGTCGGCACCGACCCGGACCGCACCCGCCGCCGCGCCGATGCTGTCAACATCGCTGACATCTTCACGGATCTGGGCGAAGCGATCGACCGCGCCGGCGCGGTTGTGGTAACGATCGCCACGCCGCCCGCCACCCATGCCGCGCTTGCCCTGACCGCGATCGAGCGCGGCTGCCATATCCTTTGCGAAAAACCGATGGCCGCCGACCTGGCCGAGGCCCGCGCGATGCTGGCGGCGGCGGAACAGGCGGGCATCACGCACCTGATCGGTAACGAGTTTCGCTGGGCGCCCGATCGCGCGATGATCGGCCGCGCCATCGCCAACGGGCTGATCGGCGATCCACGCTATGTGACCCTGTCCAGCGTCCTGCCGATCGTCGCCGATCCTGCCGCCCGCATGCCGCGCTGGTGGTTCGATGCCGGCGCGGGCGGCGGCTGGCTCGGCGCCCATGGCTCGCATCTGGTCGACCAGTTGCGCGTCTGGCTGGGCGAGGTCGACAGCCTCAGCGCCACCCTGCCCACCGTGTCGGATCGCCCGGCCGACGCAGCGGAGGACAGCTATATCGTCCGCTTCCGCATGAAGAATGGCGCGCAGGGCGTTCTCCAGCACAGTGCCGGCATCTGGGGACCGTCCGAAAATATCAGCCGCGTCGCCGGCACCCATGGCACGCTGTGGGTGGACAAGGGCGTGGTCAGGATCGCCGACCGGGATGGCGTGCGCGACCTGCCGGTCGATGCCGACCTCCACCTGCCGCCGGTCGAAGCCGACGATCCGCGCAAGGCAGCGATGTTGTTCGAACTCGCCCCCTTCATCCGCCTGTGTGAAGCCCTGCGCGCCGGCGTCGAAGGGCGGCCCATGCCCGATGGCGTCCCGGTCCCGACCTTCCATGACGGCGTCGCGGCGATGGCGCTACTCGACGCGATCCGCCAGTCCGCCGCGCAGGATGGCGCGCTCGTCAATATGGCCTAAAAAGAGAGAAGGCCCGTCGACGGGGGGATGTCGACGGGCCCGATCTGCGAGACCGCCCGAGCGGGGGGAAGTGCGGCGGCCTCATGCAACAGAACGGGCCAATGCGGCGATGGTTCCCGACTTATTGCTGATGCGGCAGCAATTCGATGAACAGCCCCTCTGCGTCGGCACACAGAATATCGCCGTCCCGCAGTTCGCCGCGCACGAAACGCTTGCGCCCCTCGACCTTCGTGACCCAGGCGCTGACCTGCAATTCCTTGTCGATCGGCGTGATCGCGCGATAATTGACGTGCAGATAGGCGGTGCGCGCCATGCGCTGCGCGCTCATGTTCGCCGGCAGGCCCAATATCTCGTCGAACAGCAAAGCCACCGCCCCGCCATGAGCGGCATAATTGGCGCCCAGATGGAAGGCGCCAAAGGTGACGCGGGCATGGAGCGAATCATCGCCCATCTGATCGGGGATGAAGGCCGGCGCGAACACCTGGCCATGGCCCGGCGCGTCGCGCACCCGGCCGAACATGCGATGCGCCTCGTCCGCCACCATCGGCGTCAGCCGCTGCGTCCAGGCGGCCAGGTCCGCGTCCAGCGCCTGCGCCGTAGCGTCGTCCAGCTTGGCGGCGGCGACATGATCCAGGAAATCGCGCAACCGGTCGATCATCGCGCCATAGGGCATATCACCCGTCAGCCAGCGCCCGCCCAGCAGATCCCGTTCCTCGTCCGCTCCCGGTCCTGCCGCCGATCCTGCTTCCGTCATCTGTCATCCTGCTCCCTTTGCCCCTGCTTAGCCATGCTTTGGCGGGCGAAGGAAGCCCCCGATCGGCGGGCAGGATGACGGCTGGATCGCCGCGCATCAATCGGGCGCGGCCACGCCTTCCGGGATAACGCTACGGCGTTGCGGCATCACGCTGCGTCCCGGCACCATCAGGGGACCGCCGGGCGTCTCGAAAAGAATATCGCCCTCCGCGCCATTGATGCACAGGCTGAGGCCCGACGCCCGGAAATGCAGCACCAGCCGCCGCCGCGCGGGATCTTCCCATTGGGCGACGCTTAGCGGCTGACCGCCCTCGTCCAGCCAGACGACATCGTCCTCGCCCAGCAGCGCCACGTCGGTTAGCTCGGCACAATTCCGCCGCCACTGACCCAATGCAAAGGCATGGGCCTCGATCTCCCGGTCGCGCGCGTCCCATTCGATCCAGCTGATGCCATTATCCTGCGCATAGGCATTATTATTGCCCATCTGGCTGCGCCCGAACTCGTCACCCGCCGTCAGCATGATCGTCCCGCGCGAGCAGAAGAGGGTGGAGAGCAGCGCCTTGATGTCGCGCCGCCGCGCCGCGATGACCGTCGGATCGTCGCTCGCCCCCTCCACGCCGTTGTTCCAGCTGAAATTCTCGCCATGGCCATCGCGATTGTCCTCGCCATTGGCTAGGTTATGCTTGTCCGCATAAGCGGTGCAGTCGGCCAAAGTGAAGCCGTCATGGGCGGCGAGGAAATTGACGCTGCGGGTCGTCCCCTCGAAAATATCCGACGATCCCGCCAGTCGCGTGGCGAAGGCACCGATCGTGCCAGCGTCGCCCCGCCAGAAACGCCGCATATCGTCGCGATAGCGGTCATTCCATTCCAGCCAGGGTGGCCCGAACCGGCCCAGTTGATAGCCGCCCGGCCCGATATCCCATGGCTCGGCGATCAGGATGCGGTCGCCCAGCACCGGATCGGCGCGCATCTCCGCCAGCAACGGCGCATCACGGTCGAACCCGTCCGGCAGCCGCCCCAGCGCCGGCGCCAGATCGAAACGGAAGCCGTCAATCCCCGCCTGCACCACGAAATGGCGCAGCGATTCCAGGATCAGCCGGCGGACCATCGGCTGGTTGCAATCCACGCTGTTGCCGGTGCCGGTATCGTTGATCAGTCGCCCGTCCGCCTCGTGCCGGAAATAGGCGCGGGCATTGAGGCCGCGCAGCGACAAGGTCGGCCCCAAGCGGTCGCTTTCGCCGTCATGATTATAGACCATGTCCATCATCACGCCGATCCCCGCATCGTGCAGCGCCGCCGTTGCCTCCCGCAATTCGGCAAGCCCGCCGGGCGCCAGTCGCGGATCGAGCGCGAAATAGCTGACCGGATTATAGCCCCAGGCATTGCGCAGGCCGTGCGGCGGCAGATGCCGCTCATCGATCCACGCGTTGATCGGCATCAGCTCGACCGCGCCAACGCCCAGCTTCTGCAGATGATCGATCACCACCGGATGGGCGAGCGCGGCGATCGTGCCGCGCTGCGCCTCGGGCACGTCAGGATGCAGCAGCGAGAAGCTGCGCACCTGCAATTCGTAGAGCAGCCCGCCCGGCTGGAAGCACGGCGGCGCCGGCGCGACGGCCTGCAGCGGCGCGGCGACCACGCCCTTGGGCATCAGCGGCGCCGTGTCCTCCCCCTGCCCGCGCGGCGCGGCCAGCATCGGGTCATGGACGAAGGCCCGGTCGATCGCCGGCGCATAGGGATCGAGCAGCAGCTTGTCGGGGTCGAACCACAGACCATGATCGGGATCATAAGGGCCATCGGCGCGCAGGCCATAGCGGGCACCGGCACCGACGCCCGGCGCATGGACCTGCCAGATGCCCTCCTCCCCACGCGTCATCGGCAGGCGGGTTTCCCGGTCGTCCTGATCGAACAGGCAGAGCCAGAGCTGCGTTGCCTCCGGCGCCCAGACGGCAAAGCGGGTTCCGCCGGCATCGATCACCGGCCCGAACCCGCCCGCGCTCATGCCGCTTCGCGCCCCAGCAGGCTGCGATAGAGGGCCGCGTAGCGCGCCGCGCTGCGGGTCCAGCTGAAATCGGCGCGCATCCCCGCGCGCTGCATCGTCTGCCAGGCCTCCGCCTCGCCATGCAGCCGCACCGTCCGCGCGATCGCACCATGCAGCGCCAGCGGATCGTCGCCGGCGAACAGGATGCCGGTCGCCACGCCCGCACTCACCGCCGCTTCGTTGGCGTCGATCACCGTATCGGCCAGGCCACCGACCCGCGCCACCACCGGCACGCAGCCATAGCGCAGGCCATAAAGCTGAGTCAGGCCGCACGGCTCGAACCGCGACGGGATCAGGATCGCGTCGCCGCCCGCCTGCAACAGATGCGACAGCGGCTCGTCATAGCCGATCTGTACGCCCACCCGGCCGCGATGCCGGTCCGCCGCCGCCAGGAAACCGCCCTCCAGCGCGTGATCGCCCGATCCCAGCACCGCCAGTTTCGCGCCCAGCCCGACCAGATGGTCGATCGCCCCCATCATCAGGTCCATGCCCTTCTGCCAGGTCAGGCGGCTGATGATGACGAAGATCGGCGCATCGTCACGCTGCAGGCCGAAGCGTTTTTCCAGCGCCCGCCGGTTGGCACTGCGTCCACTCAGGGCGCGCGCGCTGTAGCGCCGCGCGATCAGTTCATCCTCGGCCGGGTTCCAGATGTCGGTATCCACGCCGTTCAATATGCCATGCAGCTTGTCACTGCGCCCGTTGATCAGCCCGTCCAGCCCCATGCCATGGACCGGCGAGCGAATTTCCTCGGCATAGGTCGGGCTGACCGTGGTGATCGCATCGGCCGACACCAGCCCCGCCTTCAGGAAGCCGGTGCCGCCATAATATTCGACGCCATCCATGCCCCAGGCCTCGGCCGGCAGGCCAAGCTGGGCGAATATCTCCGGCCCGAACCGCCCCTGAAAGGCCAGGTTATGGATGGTCACGACGCGCGGCACGGCATGGGCCGGACCAAAGCGCATATAGGCCGCCGTCATCGCCGCCTGCCAGTCATGGACATGGACGATATCAGGCACCCAGCCCTTCACGCCCTCCGCCGCAATGTCCGCCCCGACCCGCGCCAGCGCGGCAAAGCGCCGCCAATTGTCGCCCCAGTCATTGCCGCCATGGTCGCCATACGGCCCGCCTTCGCGCGCGAAGAAATCGGGCGCATCCAGCACCAGCAGGTCGAGGTCGCCGACCTTGCCCGCCAGCACCGTTGCCGCGGCACCGAACAGCTTGTCATAGCGGCGCACCGCCTTGGCCTTGCCCAGCTTCGACAGCACCGAAGGATAGCCCGGCACCAAGGTCCGGGTCTCGACATCATGGCCGGCCAGCGCGCCGGGCAGCGCGCCGACGACATCGGCCAGCCCCCCGGTCTTGATCAGCGGATAGATTTCGGACGCAACCGACAGAAGCTTCATCATCATCCTTCGTTTCAGGCCACCAGCCGATCGATCATCGGCTGCGTCACCAGGCATATGCCGCTGTCGGTGCGGCGAAAATGCTGCGCGTCAAAGGCCGGGTCTTCGCCGATGATTAGGCCCGGCGGGATGCTGATCCCCGAGTCCACCACGCATTTGTGCAGCCGCGCGCCCCGCCCGATCTCGCAATTGGGCATGATGATGCTTTCCGTCACTGACGAGAAGCTGTGGGTGCGTACCTCGGAAAAGAGCAGGCTGCGATGCAGCGATGATCCCGACACGATGCAACCGCCCGCCACCAGCGAACTGGTCGCCGATCCGCGCCGCCCTTCCTCATTATGGACGAACTTGGCCGGCGGCGTGACCTCCGAATAGGTCCAGAGCGGCCAGCTGCGGTCGTAAAGGTCGAGGCTGGGCACCACGTCGGTCAGGTCGATATTGGCCTGCCAATAGGCGTCGATCGTGCCGACATCGCGCCAATAGGGCACCAGCTCGCTTTCCGCCCGCACACAGCTGCTGGAGAAGCGATGCGCCACCGCCTTCCCGTGCTTGACGATATAGGGGATGATATCGCCACCGAAATCACGCTTGCTGTTCTTGTCGTCGGCGTCCCGCCACAATTGCTCGATCAGGAAGCGGGTGCGAAAGACATAAATGCCCATCGATGCCAGCGCCATGTCGGGCTGGCCGGGAATGGCGGGTGGATCCTTGGGCTTTTCGACAAAGGCGGTGATCACGTCCGCCTCGTCAACATGCATCACGCCGAAGCCGACCGCCTCCATCCGCGGCACCTCCAGACAGCCAACAGTGACATCTGCGCCACTGTCGACATGCTGCTGCAGCATCAGCTCATAGTCCATCTTGTAGACATGATCGCCGGCCAGGATGACCATATATTCCGGCGCATAGCTTTCGATGATGTCGATATTCTGGAACACGGCGTCGGCCGTGCCCTCATACCATTGGCTTTCGGAGATACGCTGGCTGGCGGGCAATATGTCGAAGCTCTCGTTGCGCTCGGGTCGCAGGAAGTTCCACCCGCGCTGCAAATGGCGGATCAGCGAATGGGCCTTATACTGGGTTGCGACGCCGATGCGGCGGATACCGCTGTTGAGCGCGTTGGACAGGGCAAAGTCGATGATCCGCGCCTTGCCGCCGAAATGCACGGCCGGCTTGGCCCGCCGGTCGGTCAGCTCGGCAAGGCGACTGCCGCGTCCGCCGGCCAGCACATAGGCCATGGCGTCGCGCGCGATCGGCTGATTGCGTTGTTGCATTAGGGCTCCTCTCTCATGCCCGCGACCGCCTGCACGCGTTCCTCGGTATCAATAGTCCAGTTCCAGCATCAAGGTTCCGAAGGGTGGGATGGTTATGTTCGCCCATCCGCTCTCATCGGCCTCGACCACGCCCATATTGCCGGCGCCGCTGCCGCCATATTCGCACGCATCGCTATTGAGTATCTCGCGCCAGCGACCGCCCACGGGCAGCCGCATGCGATAGCCATGGCGCAGCACCGGCGTGAAATGGCTGATGACGACGATCGGCTTGTGGCCCGGAGCCCGCCGTTGCCAGGCAAAGACGCTGTCCGCCGCGCCGTCGACCAGCACCCATTCAAACCCTTCCGCCTCGCAATCGCGCGCATGCAACGCCGGCCGCGAGCGATAGAGGCGGTTGAGGTCGCCGACCAGCATCTGCACGCCATGATGGGGCGCATGATCGACCAGGTTCCAGTCGAGCGCCCGCTGCTCGCTCCACTCGGCGCGCTGGGCGAATTCCTGGCCCATGAACAGCAGCTTCTTGCCGGGATAGCCCCACATGAAGGCATAATAAGCCCGCAGCGTCGCGAATTTCTGCCAGTCGTCGCCCGCCATCTTGTGCAGCAGCGACGATTTGCCATGCACCACCTCGTCATGGCTCAGCGCCAGCACGAAATTCTCGCTGAAGGCGTAGAGCAGGCCGAAGGTGATGTCGTCATGATGATGCTGCCGATGCACCGGCTCGCGCGCCAGATAGCGCAGCGTGTCGTGCATGAAGCCCATATTCCATTTGAAGCCGAAGCCAAGGCCACCCTGATGCACCGGCGCCGACACCTGCGGCCAGCTGGTCGATTCCTCGGCGATCGTCATCACGCCGGGCGAGTCCGCATAGAGCGCCTTGTTCATCCCCTGGAGGAAGGCCACCGCCTCCACATTCTCCCGCCCACCATGGTCGTTGGGGATCCATTCGCCGGGCTTGCGCGAATAATCGAGATAGAGCATCGAGGCGACCGCATCGACCCGCAGCCCGTCGACATGATAGCGCTCGGCCCAGAAGAGCGCATTGTTGGTCAGATATTCCGCCACCTCGCGCCGGCCGAAATTATAGATCGCCGTGTTCCAGTCCGGCTGGAAGCCCTTGCGCGGATCGGCATGTTCATAAAGCGCGGTGCCATCGAACCGGGCCAGACCATGCTCGTCGGTCGGGAAATGCGCCGGCACCCAATCGAGGAGGACACCTATCCCCGCTCGGTGCGCGCCATCGACGAAACGCGCAAAGCCCGCCGGATCGCCAAAGCGCGCGGTCGGCGCATAAAGGCCCAGCGTCTGGTAGCCCCAGCTTGGGTCATAGGGAAATTCGCTGATCGGCAGGAACTCGATATGGGTAAATCCCATGCCGACAACATAAGGGATCAGCCGCTCGGCCAGCGCGTCCCAGTGCAGGAAATCGCCATTTTCGTCGCGCTGCCACGATCCGGCATGCACCTCGTAGATGGAGATGGGCTGGCGTCGCGCATCGGCCTTCTGCCAATGGTCGCGGTGATCCGCATCGCCCCATATATGCGCCGGCGGACCGTTGACGATCGACGCGGTCGACGGGCGCAGTTCCGAGCGAAAGGCGAAGGGATCAGCCTTGAGCGGCAGCACCACGCCGTCCGGCCCGACAATCTCGAACTTGTAGGGCTGGCCGATGCCGACTTCGGGCAGGAAGATTTCCCATACGCCCGCATCCTGCCGGTGCCGCATCGCCGCGCGCCGCCCGTCCCAGCGATTGAAGTCGCCGACCACCGACACGCGCCGGGCATTGGGCGCCCAGACCGCGAAATGGGTGCCGGCAATCCCTTCATGCTCCATCGGATGCGCGCCCAGCTTCTCGAACAGCCGCTTGTGCGATCCTTCGGCGAAATAATAATCGTCCATCGGCCCCAGCACCGGGCCAAAGCCATAGGGATCAATCGTCGCATAGCTGCCGCCATCGCCATAATGCGCTTCATAGCGCAGCGGCTGGCGCTTGCGGATCTTGACCTTGCCCTCGAACAGCCCGGCCGGGTGGATCAGCGCCAGTTCGCCGACCGGCTTGCCATCCAGCGTCTGCGCGCTGACGCTGACGGCGTCGGGCAGCAGAACACAGGCGGTAAAACCGCCTTTGCCGGCGTCGGGATCGGCCGGATGCACGCCAAACGTCGCGAAGGGATCGGCATCCCGCCCTTCGACCAGCCGGTCGATCTGCTCCGGCGTCAGCACGCTCCTATCTCCCGTCTCCGCCGATCGCGGCCATTCTCATCATCCCATCTTCCAGATATCGGCGGCATATTCGCGGATCGTCCGGTCGGACGAGAACCAGCCCATGCGCGCGACATTGTGGATCGCCTTCTTCGCCCACAATGCCTGATCCTGCCAGATGCCATCGACCCGGCGCTGGGCGGCGGCATAGCTGTCGAAATCGGCCGCCACCATGAACCAGTCATGGTCGTATATGCCCTGGATCAGATCCTTGTAGCGATTGGGATCGTCGGGCGAGAAGACGCCGCTGGCAATGGCATTGAGCGCCTGCCCCAGTTCCCGGCTCTGCTCGATCACCGCGCGCGGATTATAGCCCTCGGCCCGGCGCTGGTTCACCTCGGCCGCGGTCAGGCCGAAGATCACGATATTATCCTCGCCGACATGGTCGCGCATCTCGACATTGGCGCCGTCCAGCGTGCCGATGGTCAGCGCGCCATTGACCGCGAACTTCATGTTGCCGGTGCCCGACGCCTCCATGCCGGCGGTCGAAATCTGTTCCGACAGATCGGCGGCCGGGATCATCATCTCGGCCATGGAGACATTGTAATTGGGCACGAACTGCACCTTCAGCAGCCCCTGCACCGACGGGTCATGATTGATCGCGCGGGCCACGTCGCCCGCCAGCTTTATGATCAGCTTGGCATTATGATAGCTGGGCGCCGCCTTGCCGCCGAACAGCTTGACCCGCGGTACCCAGTCCTTTTCCGGGTGAGAACGGATCTGGTCATAGAGCGCCACTGCCTCGATGATGTTGAGCAATTGCCGCTTATATTCATGGATGCGCTTGATCTGGATGTCGAACAGCGCGTCGGCGTCGATCCGCGCATTGATGCGCTTGCGCAGCAGGTCGGCCAGCGCGACCTTGTTGAAGCGCTTCACCGCCAGGAACCGTTCCTGGAAGGCGGTGTCGTCGGCGAAATTGTCAAGCTCGCGCAGCGCCTCGGCATCGTCCATGAACCGGTCGCCGATCGCCTCGCGGATCAGTTCGAACAGGCCATGGTTGCATTGCATCAGCCAGCGGCGGAAGGTGACGCCGTTGGTCTTGTTGTTGATCCGCGCGGGATAAAGCTTGTGCAGGTCGGCGAAGACCGTGACCTTCATCAGGTCGGTATGCAGCGCCGACACGCCGTTGACGCTGTGCGATCCGGCAAAGGCCAGATTGCCCATCCGCACCCGCCGCTCACCGCCCTCGTCGATCAGCGAAATGGTGCCGATCGCATGATCGTCGAACTGGCCGGACTTGCGCGCCTCGCCCAGCAATCTGCTGTTGATGGCATAGACGATCTGCATGTGCCGGGGCAGCAGCCGCTCGAACAAGGGCACCGGCCAGCTTTCCAGCGCCTCGGGCAACAATGTGTGGTTGGTATAGCCGAAGGTGCGGCGAACAATGTCCCAGCCTTCGTCAAAGTCCAGCCCATGCTCATCGACCAGGATGCGCATCAGCTCCGCCACCGACACCGCCGGATGGGTATCGTTGAGCTGGATCGCCGCCTTGTCCGGCAGGGTGCGGACATCGCCGAAATATTGGATATGCCGCCGGACAATGTCCTGCAGCGAGGCGGAGGAGAAGAAATATTCCTGCCGCAGCCGCAATTCCTGCCCCGCCGGCGAACTGTCGGCAGGATAGAGGACGCGAGTCAGCGCCTCGGCCCGGTTGCTTTCGGACAGCGCGCCCAGATGGTCGCCGGCATTGAACTTGTCGAGCAGGATCGGATCGATCGGCTGCGCCTCCCACAGGCGCAACGTATTGACCCGCTTGCCGCGCCAGCCGGCGATCGGCGTGTCATAGGGGGTGGCGATCACCCGTTCGGCGGGACGCCAGCTCATCTGATAGGGGCCGCAATTCTCGCACTCGGCCGGATCGACGCGCCCGCCGAACCCGACCTCGTAACTCGCCTCGCGCCGCTCGAACTCCCAGGGGTTGCCGTGCGCCAGCCAGTTTTCCGGCAATTCCACCTGCCAGCCGTCGCTGATCTCCTGCCGGAACATGCCGTTCACATAACGGATGCCATAGCCATAGGCGGGGATGTCGACCGTCGCCATGCTCTCCATGAAGCAGGCGGCGAGGCGCCCCAGGCCGCCATTGCCCAGCGCAGCATCCGGCTCCAGCGCGGCGATCAGGTCCAGATCGACGCCCAGCGAGTCGAGCGCGGCCTGCAAATCGTCCAGCATTTCCATGTTGGACGCGGCATCGCGCATCAGCCGGCCGATCAGGAATTCCAGGCTCAGATAATAGACCCTGCGCCCCTGTTCCTCATAGGTCTTGTGGGTGGACTCGATCCAGGCGTCGATCACCCGGTCGCGGATCGAGAGGATCACGGCATGCAGCCAGTCATGCGGCTTGGCCGCCTTGGCATCCTTGCCGATGCGATAGGTCAATCGCTCGACAATCTCATGGGCCAGAATCTGCGGATCAACCTGCCGGGGTGCCGGCTTGGGAAGCTGCGTCTCGCCCTTGAGATTCATGGCCGGGATCTCCCTCTATGAGTCACCGGGATGATGGCACAGCGCGCTTCGCCATGCCAATCCATTTTTTGCAGCGCAGCATGGGCTTTTCCCGCTTCTTTCCGCGGGCTTGGCCTGCCTCAGCCCTGACCGCGTCGCGTGACGATGGCGGCCCCGATCCCGGCCCGCAATTCCGCCCGAACCGGATAGGTGCTGGACGGCAAATGCTGGGTCATGAACAGGCCGATCAGCCGCTCGACCGGATCGATGAAGAAATAGGTCGAAAACACCCCGCCCCAGTAAAATTGCTGGTTCGCCAGCGTCATCGCGAAGCCCAGGCCGAAACCCACGCCGGCATAATCGGCTTCGCTGAACATCGCCTGCGACATGCTGGCGAGATCGCCGCCGCCGGGCAGGTGATTGCTTCGCATCTGCATCACCGTTTCGGGCTGCAACAGCCGCGCCCCATCCATCTCGCCACCGCGCAGCAGCATCCGTGCAAAGCGATGATAGTCGGCGGTGGAAGAGATCAGCCCACCCCCGCCGGATCGGAAACGCAGCTTGCGCCGCCAGCTACTGCGCGCGCCGCGATCCTTGAGCTTCAGCTGGTCATCCTCCAGCCGCCAGGCGTCGGTCAGACGATCGATCCGATCCACCGGGATGGTGAAGAATGTGTCCGTCATTCCAAGCGGCACAAAGATATGTTCGCGAAAATGGCGTTCCAGATCCTGCCCCGACAGTCGCTCGACGATCACGCCCAGCACATCGGTCGACACGCCATAATTCCAGCGCTCGCCCGGCGAGAATTCCAGCGGCAGGCTGGCCAGCGCGGCGATGAATTCGTCCGATGACCGCTTCTGCTGGAACTCGTCCAGCCCCAGTTCGCGATAGTGTGCATCGATCGGCGTCTGCCGTTGCAACCCATAGGTCAGGCCCGACGTGTGGCGCAGCAGGTCGATCATCCGCATAGGCCGCGTCATCCGCCCGGTTCCGTCCGCCCCAACGCGAAGGTCGGCAAATTCGGGCAGCACGTCGGTCACCGGATCGTCCAGCGCCACCTTGCCCTGTTCGACCAGTTGCATGAAGGCGACGCTGGTGACCGGCTTGGTCATCGACGCGATGCGGAACAGCGCACCGGCCTGTAACGGCTCGCCGGTCGCGCGCGCCTGCCCCCGGCTGACCGACAGCAACGGCACCTCGTCGCGCGACACCAGCATCTGCATATGCGGCAATTTGCCGCTCTGCACATAGGTCCGGTCCAGATGATCGACCAGCGCGTCCAGCCGGTCGGGGTCCATCCCCGCCGCCCGCGCCGCTGCTGCATCCGTCACCTTCGCTGTCGCCATGTCCGCTCCTGCCATATCCGAAACGGGCTAGAGCAAGCCGCGCACTAGGTAAATGATTTCAGGCCATGACCGCTCGATCCGCGCCTTGCCATTGCCAAGACCCCACCCCTGCCTCTATGGCAACCCGCCTGATCGCCAATACCGGACGCACCACAGGCATGGCCACGGGCCTTTCTGCTATCTTCTTCCAGAATCGCGCTGCTTTGCTGCGCTTCCTGCGCGCGCGCGGTGCGGGGGAGGATGCGGAAGATCTGCTGCAGGACATGTGGATGAAGCTGGAGGCCAAGGATCTGGGGCCGGTCGCCGATCCCCTGCCCTATCTCTATCGCATGGCCAACAACCTGATGCTCGATCGCTATCGCTCCGCCACGCGGCGCGAGCGGCGCGAGCAGGACTGGGCCGAAGGCGCCGGCGGCGTGATGGCCGATCCGAATGACGATCTGGCGGTCGACGAACGCATGATCCTCAATCAGCGGCTGGAACAGGCGCGCGGCATATTGGCCGATCTTGGCCCCCGCGTCGAACTGGTGTTCCGCCGTTTCCGCATAGAGGGGGTCGGCCAGCGGCTGATCGCGGAGGAATTGGGGGTCAGCCTGACCACGGTCGAGAAGGATCTGCAAAAGGCCTATCGGGCGATGCTTGCGCTCAAGCAAAGTCTGGATACGGAATGAGCGGATCGGCGGCGTCTGGCTCTTCAAGGGGCAAGAAATGAACAGGGCACAGGCCATGATGAACGAGGAGGCGCTCGGATGGGTAATCCGCACGCGCGATCCCGAATTTGACGACTGGGACGCCTTCACCATCTGGCTGGAGGGCGATCCCGCCCGCGCGACCGCCTATGATGCGCTGATGGCGGCCGACGCGGATCTGGCGGACATGGTTCCGGCAGAACCCGTCGTCATGCCTGTTGCCGCCAATGATGCCGGCGAACGTCACCGCCGCCCGCTGCGCTGGATCGGCGGCGGCGCGATCGCCGCCGCGCTGGTGGCCGCCGTCTCGGTCGGCCTGCTCAACCGCAGCGACATCTACAGCATCACCACCCGTCCCGGCGAAACCCGCAGCATCGCGCTCGACGACGGCACCCGGATCGAACTGAACGGCGGCACCACCCTGCGCCTCGACCGCAAGAATGCGCGCTTTGCCGCGCTCGACGCGGGCGAAGCCGCCTTCACCGTGCGCCATGATGCCGCCGATCCGTTCCGCGTAACCGTGGGCGACGCCGTGTTCGAGGATGCTGGCACCGTCTTCAATATCGTCCATAGCGGCAACGCCACCCGCATCGGCGTGTCCGAGGGCAAGGTGATCTACAATCCGCAGGCCGAAGCCATTTCGCTGCCCGCCGGCCGCGCGCTCAGCGACGGCGCGGAAGGGCTGCGCGTGATGGACGTCGCGCCCCAGGCCGTCGCCAGTTGGCGCCAGGGCCAACTCATCTATGCCAATGCGCCGGTCGGCGACGTGACCCAGGATATCGCCCGTTCGCTGGGCGTGACGCTGGCCGCGACGCCCGGCGCGCAGGCCATGCGCTTTACCGGCACGATCCGGCTTGAACGGGATCCGTCCCGCTTCTTCGCCGCTGCCGCGCCCCTGATGGGGCTGTCCGCCATCCGACAGGGGAATGGATGGCTGCTGAAGGAAGGGGATGGGTCGCAAAACTGACGTCCTTTTCGTCACCGCCTTCGCCATAGCGGCCGCATCGCCTGCGCGAGCGGCGGACAGACAGTCGATCGACCTCGCTCCGGGACGCCTGGGCGAGGCGGTGGTGGCGCTCGGCCGTCAAACCGGCGCCAGCATCGGCATGTCGGACCAGTCACTGGCCGGCATCGCCACCCCAGCGATCCGGGGCCGGATGTCGACCGCAGGCGCCCTTTCCCAGTTGCTGCGAGGCAGCGGCGCCAAGGCCCGGCAGATCGACGCCAGCACCTGGCGCATCGTGCGTGCCCGCAAAAGCACTCCGCCCCCGTCGCCGACGCCAGCCGCAGCGGTGCAACTCGCGCCGGTCGTTCAGGAACCGCCGGCCGACATCATCGTCACTGCGTCCAAGCGCGACATTCCCCTGCCCCGCTATGCCGGCATGGTCGAAACCGTGACCGGCGGCCTATTCGAGACCGCCGACGCGGCACAGGGCACGGCCGCGCTGCTCTCGCGCGTCGCCAGCCTCAGCTCCACCCATGCCGGTGCCGGCCGCAATAAGCTGTTCATCCGCGCCATCGCCGATTCCGGCGTCGCCGGGCCGACCCAGGCGACGACCGGCCAATATCTGGGCGACATGCGCCTCAACTATGCCGCGCCCGATCCCGACCTGCGCCTCTATGACGTCGGCGGGGTCGAGGTGCTGGAAGGGCCACAGGGCACGCTTTACGGCGCCGGCTCGCTCGGCGGCATCATCCGCATCATCCCCAACGCCCCCAATCTCGCGCAGTTCGGCGGCCAGATCTCGACCGGCGTGTCGGCAACCCAGCATGGCGATCCGGGCGGCGACCTGTCGGCCATCCTCAACCTGCCGATCGTGGCCGAGAAGGTGGCGCTGCGCGTCGTCGGCTATGGCGTGCAGGAAGGCGGCTATATCGACGATGTCCTGCGCGACAAGGATGACGTCAATCGCACCCGCACCTATGGCGGCCGCGCCACGCTGCGGATCGCACCGGCGGACGACTGGACGATCGATCTCAGCACCGCCTATCAGCATATCGAAGGTGACGACGCCCAATATGCCAGCCGCGAGGTCGGCCGACTGGAACGCGCCTCCAGCGTCGCCCAGCCCTATCATTCCGACTATATCCTAGCCAATGCGCGGATCGAGCATCAGTGGGACGATCTGCGCCTCGTCTCCTCGACCGGCTATGTTCGCAATGTCCTGGCCGAAAGCTACGACGCGACCCAGCCGGGCGGCGCACCCGCCCTGTTCCGCCAGCGCAACAAGGTCGAACTTTTCTCGACCGAGAACCGGCTGGTCCGCGACCTCGACAATGGCCTGGGCTGGCTGCTGGGCGTTTCCTATCTGGAAAGCACCTCGACCATCCAGCGGTCGCTGACCGGCTATGGCCCCCTGAGTGCACCGGCGATCGAGATCCTGCCGGGCGTCCCGGTCTATGGTCGCGGACGTCCTGCCACGGCCACCGGCGTGCGCAACCGGATCAAGGAAGCGACCCTGTTCGGCGAAGCCTCGTTCGAACCGCTCCAGGGGCTGGTCGCTACCGTCGGCGGACGCCTCACCAACAGCCGCCTCAGCGGCGAGGCGATCGATCCGGTGGCGATGCTTTCGGCCGTCGCCGACCTTGCCCGTGTCGAGGCGCAGGCCGATCGCTCCGAAACCATCTTCCTCCCCTCCTTCTCGCTGCTCAGCGATGCGGTGAAGGGGCTCACCCTCTATGCCCGGTTCGAACAGGGCTTTCGTCCCGGCGGCCTGGCGGTCGACGATCAGCGCGCGCGCAGCTTCCGTAACGATCGCATCTCGACCATGGAACTGGGCTTCCGCAAGGGCGTGCCGGGCCGCGACACGGTCGCGCTCAGCGGCAATGTCGCCTATACCGACTGGCGCGATATCCAGGCCGACGTCACCGACCGCATCGGCCTGCCGACCACCGCCAATATCGGCGATGGACGCATCTATACGGTGGAAGGCCGGATCGTGGTCCGCCCGATCCCGCCGCTGACGCTCGACGGCTCGATCATCTATAATGACAGCCGCCTGACCCAGCCGGCCCAGTTCGTGCGCGCTCTTTCCTATGAAGGGCGCTCGCTGACCCTGCCCAATGTCGCCAATCTGGGCGGCCGGATTGCCGCCGACTATCGCGCGCCATTGGGCGACGACATGCGCCTGCACCTGTCGGCCTCGGCCCGCTATGTCGGCAAGTCGCGCCTGGGCGTCGGGCCGATATTGGGCCGCGAACAGGGGGATTATGTCGATACGGCCCTGTCCGCCGCCGTCACCCGCGGCCCGGTCGAACTCTCGCTTTCGCTCACCAACCTGTTCGACAGCGACGGCAATCGTTTCTCGCTCGGCACGCCGTTCGACCTGAGCACGGACTATTATACGCCGCTGCGTCCCCGCACCGTGCGCATCGGCCTGGATTTCGCCTTCTAAAATCACACCGGACGGCATTTTTCCTGACGGAACCGGCCCGGCGGCGGCGTCCCTCCCGCATGTACGTGCCCATCAAACGGCGCGGCATTCAGAGGAGATATCATGCGACATTTGCTGGCCTGCACGGCCATCGCCCCGGTTCTGGTTGCGCTGACCGCAACCAACGCCGCGGCGGAAACCACGATCGGTTCATCCACCACCACCGCCGTCAAGACCTCCACCGTCGCCTCGGGCGCGGCCGATGCGATCACGGTCAGCTCGGCTGGCAGCATCACGCTGACCAGCGGCACCGCGATCACGATGGACAGCAACAACAATGTCAGCAACGCCGGTTCGCTGACCATCAACGATGCCGACAATGCGACCGGCATTCTGATCAAGGCCGGCACCACCGGCAACATCACCAACAGCGGCACGATCACGCTGACGGAAGATTATACCGCGACCGACACGGACAGTGACGGCGACATTGACGGGACGTTCGCCAAAGGGACGAACCGCAATGGCATCCTGGTCGAATCCGGCGCGGCCCACACCGGCAATATCGACACCACTGGCACGATCTCGATCGAAGGCAACAACAGCGCCGGCATCCGCGTCAACTCGACCCTGATCGGCAATCTGTCGACCTATGGCACCATCTCCGTCGTCGGCGACAACAGCTATGGCGTGGTCGCCAACGATATTGACGGCAACGCCACGATCCGCGGTTCGATCAGCACCAAGGGCGCAAACAGCACCGCCGTCGCCCTGCTGGGCGATGTCGATGGCGCAGTGAAGATCCAGGGCACGATCGTCAGCACCGGCTATCGCTCCACCACCCGCCCGAGCGACGTCACCAAGCTCGATGCCGACGACCTGCTGCAGGGCGGCCCCGCCCTCGTCATCGCCGGCAATGCCAGCGGCGGCATCGTGTTCGACGTCGCGCCGACCGCCAGCGACGATGACGACGAAGATGACACCGACATCGATGATGACGGCCTGCTCGACAGCACCGAAACCACCGCCACGGTCATCAACTATGGCTCGGCGGCTGCGGTGCAGATCGGCTCGGCCACGGCCGACACCAGCATCGGCGTGGTCCAGGGCGACAGTTCGGGCTATGGCGTGGTCGTGCGCGGCGCGATCGCGGGCTATGGCATCTATGACGGCGTCGATGCCAATGCGATGGTGATCGGCGGCCTGGGCGGCGATGTCGACATTGCCAAGGGCGTCCTGGTCGCCGGATCGATCACCGCCATCTCCTATGACAGCAACGCCACCGCGCTGCGCCTGGGTTCGGGCGCGACCAGCGACGCGATCGAGATTTCGGGCACCGTCGCCGCATCGGGCGCGGCGCTCGCGAACACCACGTCGCGCGGCGTGGTGATCGACGCCGGGGCACAGGTGAATTCGGTCAAGGTCAGCGGCACCGTCGCGGCCGTCGCCGCCGATGATGAAAAGGGTCGCGCGATCGCGATCCTCGATTCCTCGGGCACCGTCTCCAGCCTCAGCAACACCGGCACCATCTCGGCGACCGGCGGCCTTACCAACACCGCCATTGACCTCAGCGCCAACAGCAGCGGCGTGACGCTGACCCAGGCACTCGCCTCCTCGACCGCGACCGCGCCCAGCATCGTCGGCGACGTCAAGCTCGGCTCGGGCGATGACGTCATGACGGTATCGGCTGGCCGGATCGTCGGCGATGTCAGCCTGGGCGCCGGCAACAACAGCCTGTCGCTCTCGGGCAGTTCGACCCTGACCGGCGATCTCAGCTATGCCGGCACCGGCGCCACCCTGACCCTGGCCGATACCGCCAGCGTCACCGGCGCGCTCGACTTTGGCGGCGCCAGCGGCACGATGACGCTGAACGGCACCTCCAGCTATACCGGCGCGATCAGCAACAGCGGCAATATGGCGCTGGTGCTGAACGGCGGCACGCTGGCTGTCAGCAACACCGGTTCGGTCGCGCTCGCCTCGCTCAGCGCCTCCTCCGGCTCGGCGCTGGGCGTCACCATCAACGGCGCCGATGGCACCAACACCGTCTATGACGTGGCCGGCGCTGCCAGCTTCGCCAGCGGTTCCAAGGTGAAGGTGGCGCTGACCCAGGTCGGCGGATCGGCAGGCGACTATGTCATCGTCCGCGCCGCATCGCTGTCCGGCACCCCGGCGCTCGATAGCGCGACCCTGCTGCCCTATATGTTCAAGGGCAGCGTCAGCAGCGACACCACGACCGGTGACGTAACCCTGTCGATCGCCGCCAAGACCACGTCGGAACTGGGCCTGACCGGTTCGCTTTCAAGGGCCTATTCGGCGATCTTCAACGCGCTCGACAATGACAGCACGCTGGCCAACGCCTATCTGGACGTGACCGACGGCCAGACGCTGAACGGTGCGCTGCGCCAGATGCTGCCTGAACATTCCGGCAGCACCTTCGAAGCCGTCACCGCCGGCTCGCGGGCGACCGCGCGCATCCTGTCCGATCCCAACGGCATCTACCGGACCAAGGACGGCAAGCTGGGCTTCTGGTTGCAGCAGGTCGCGTTCGGCAGTTCCAAGAGCATCGGCGACACCGCTTCCTACGACATCAATGGCTGGGGCGCGGGCGGAGGCGTCGAATATCTGACCGATCTTGGCGCCTTCGGTGGTTCCTTCGCCTATATCCATGGCCGGGACACCAGCGACAGCTCCAACAGCTCGGCGGATTCCGACCAGTTCGAACTGGCGGCGCACTGGCGCGGCAGCTGGGGTCCGCTCCAAGCCTTCGCGCGCGTTTCGGCGGCGCATATCGACTTTGACGGCACCCGCAACTTCGCGCTCGACGATGTCGTGCGCAAGGCGACCGGCGACTGGTCGGGCAAGCTCTATTCGGCCACGGCCGGGGCCTCCTATCAGCTCCAGTTCAACCGCTTCAGCCTGCGTCCGGGCATTGGCATCGACTATTACCGCCTGAAGGAAGGCGGCTATAGCGAAAGCGGCGGTGGCGACGCGTTCAACCTGACCGTCGACGGCCGTACCAGCGACGAAATGACCGCCAACGGCACGATCGCCGCCGGCTATGATTTCGGCAGCCTCAATCGTGAGGATGGCTGGGCACGGTTCGAACTGGAAGGCGGACGCCGCCAGCTGATCGGCGGGTCGCTCGGCGACACGGTCGCCCATTTCAAGGATGGCGATGACTTCGTCCTGGTCGCCGACAAGCGCACCAGCGGCTGGACCGGCCGGGCCCGCCTCTATGGCGGCACCGACACGTTCCGCGTCGGCGGCGAATTCGGTGCGGAAGAACAACAAAATCACGTCGCAATCTCATTCCGGGCGACGGTTAACTTCGTCCTGTGACGTCTGAATAAGGAATTGGCGGGCCACACCCCACAGACCCTCCCGGTCCGCCAGTTGCGCCACGGCATGATGTTCCTCCCCAAGGGACGCCAAGGCAAAAAAGAGGGGCGTCGCATGGGTTTCACCCGAGCGGCGCCCCTTTTTTCATGGGCTAGTTCCGTTCCGCCCTCGCAGTCGCTTGGTGCAGCAACGTCCAACCATGTGGCTACGACCAAGAAAAAGGGGCGATGGCATCGCCATCACCCCTTCTTTGCCTATCAATTGACGTCCTGCTGTCAGCCGGCGAGCGCCTTCTTGACCAGTTCGTTGACGACCTGGGGGTTGGCCTTGCCCTGCATCGCCTTCATCGTCTGGCCGACGAAGAAGCCGAACAGCGCTTCCTTGCCGCCGCGATACTGCTCGACCTTGTCGCCATTCTTGGCGAGGACATCGGCCACCGCCGCCTCGATCGCGCCAGTGTCGCTGGTCTGCTTCAGGCCCTTTTCCTCGACGATCTTGCCGGGCTTGTCGCCTGTTTCCAGCATGATCTCGAACACCTGCTTGGCGATCGTGCCGCTGATCGTGCCATCGGCCACCAGTGCCAGCAATTCGGCGCCTTCCTCGGGGCTTACCGGGCTTTCTTCAAGGCTCTTGCCAATGCGGTTGAGCGCGCCATATAGCTCCGACAGCAGCCAGTTGGCCGATGCCTTGGCGACCTCGCCCTCGCTCTTCTTCTGAATACGCGCGCCTTCGGCCAGCAGCGCCTCGAACCAGCGCGCCGTATCGGCATCAGCGGTCAGGGTCGCAGCGTTATAGGCGGACAGGCCCAGATCCTGCGCATAGCGGCGCAGCTTCGCGTCCGGCAGTTCCGGCAGCGACTGGCGGCATTCCTCCAGGAAGGCATCGTCCAGCTCCAGCGGCAACAGGTCGGGATCGGGGAAGTAGCGATAGTCGTGCGCATCTTCCTTCGACCGCATCGAACGGGTCTCGTTGCGGTCCGGATCATAGAGGCGCGTTTCCTGCACGATCTTGCCACCGGCTTCTAGCACGTCGACCTGACGGTTCGCCTCATGCTCGACCACGGCCATGACGAAACGGACCGAGTTCACATTCTTGGTCTCGGTGCGGGTACCGAATGCCTCGCCCGGACGGCGCACGGAGACGTTGACGTCGGCACGCATCGAACCCTGGTCCATATTGCCGTCGCACGAACCAACATAGCGAAGAATGGTTCGCAGCTTCGAGAGATAAGCCCCTGCTTCGGCAGGAGACCGCATGTCCGGCTTCGACACGATTTCCATCAACGCCACGCCCGACCGGTTGAGGTCGACATAGGAGCTGGTGGGATGCTGGTCGTGCATCAGCTTGCCGGCATCCTGCTCGACATGGATGCGCTCGACGCCGATCACCTTGGTGCTGGCTTCAGGGTTCTTCTCGTCGAGGACGATCTCGATCTGCCCTTCGCCCACGATCGGGTGATAGAGCTGGCTGATCTGATAGCCCTGCGGCAGATCCGCATAGAAATAATTCTTGCGGTCGAAGCGCGACCATTTGTTGATCTGCGCGTCGATCGCCATTCCGGTGCGCACCGCCTGGCGGATGCATTCGCGGTTGGGCACGGGCAACATGCCGGGCATGGCCGCGTCTACAAGCGAGACCTGCGTATTGGGCTCCGCGCCGAACGCCGTCGCGGCGCCAGAAAAGAGCTTCGCGTTCGACGTCACCTGCGCATGGACTTCTAGGCCGATCACGACCTCCCACTCGCCGGTTGCGCCCTGGATGCGATAGGTTGATTCAGTCATCTATGCTTCCGTCTGTTCGCGCGCTCGCGAGCGCGCCGTTCCAGAATTTTCTGTCTATCTCGGGTCTGAGCAACGGACTTGGATCGTCCGAATTTCAGCCGCTTGAAACCTTCGACAAGGCCTTCCCCAACGAATTGGACGAAGATCTCGCCGATCCAGTTCACCACCACTTGTCCGGCCGCGCGGTGAACCCGGCCCGTTCCTCGATGGCGAGGCTGGCGTTCAGCACGGTCTGTTCGTCCAGCGCCTTGCCGATGACCTGCAGGCCGATCGGCAGGCCGGCCGAATCCAGCCCGCCCGGAATCGCCATCGCCGGCAGCCCGGCCAGCGAGGCCGGCACGGTGAAGACGTCGTTCAGATACATGGCCAGCGGATCGGCCTGCTTCTCGCCCAGCGCGAAGGAGGCGCTCGGCGCGGTCGGCGTCAGCAGCAGATCGCACTTTTCGAACGCCAGCTCGAAATCGCGCGCGATCAGTGCCCGCACCTTCTGCGCCTGGGTATAATAGGCGTCATAGAAGCCGGCCGACAGCACATAGGTGCCGATCATGATGCGGCGCTTCACTTCCGGGCCGAAGCCGGCAGCGCGGGTCGCGGCATACATGTCCTGCAAACCTGCGCCATCGGGCAGGTCGCGCTGGCCATAACGCACGCCGTCATAGCGGGCGAGGTTCGACGAGGCTTCGGCAGGCGCAATGATATAATAGGTCGGCAGCGCATATTTGGTATGCGGCAGCGACACTTCGATCACTTCGGCACCGGCGTCCTTGAGCCATTCGATGCCGCGATCCCACATGGCGGAGATTTCGGCGTTCAGGCCATCGGGCCGATATTCCTTGGGAATACCGACCTTCTTGCCCTTGAGATCGCTCGACAAATTGGCTTCCCACTGCGGAACGGCCAGGTCGAGGCTGGTCGAATCCTTGGGGTCGAAGCCCGACATGACTTCCAGCAGGATCGCATTGTCGCGCACGGTGCGCGCCATCGGCCCGGCCTGGTCCAGCGAACTGGCGAAGGCGACGATACCGAAGCGCGAGCAGCGGCCATAGGTCGGCTTGATGCCGCTGATGCCGGTGAAGGCCGCGGGCTGGCGGATCGAGCCACCGGTGTCGGTGCCGGTCGCCGCCGGGCAGAGCCGCGCGGAAATGGCCGAGGAGGAACCACCCGACGAACCGCCGGGCGCCAGTGCGGCATTGTCGCCGCCGCCGCGCCGCCAGGGCGAGATCACATTGCCATAATAGCTCGTCTCGTTGGACGAACCCATGGCGAACTGGTCGAGGTTGAGCTTGCCCAGCATGCCCGCGCCGGCCGCCCACAGCTTGCCCGACACGGTCGATTCATAGGTCGGCACGAAGCCTTCCAGCATGTGCGACGCGGCAGTCGTCTGCGTGCCTTCGGTGCAGAACAGGTCCTTCATGCCGATCGGCACGCCCGCGAGCGCGCCCAGCGTCTCGCCGGCGGCCTTGGCCTTGTCGGCGGCGTCGGCCGCAGCCAGCGCCTTTTCGGGGGTCTCGACGATGAAGGCGTTCAGCGCCTTGGCAGCGGCGACATTGGCGTTGAAACCCTCGGCCACTTCGCGCGCCGAAAAATCGCCCGCGCGGAAGCCGTCGCGGATTTCCGCGACCGTCAGATCAGTCAGATTGGTCATTATTCGATCACCTTGGGCACCGCGAAGAAGCCATGTTCGGCCTGCGGCGCATTGGCCAGCACCTTGTCACGCACATTGCCGTCAGTGACGACATCGTCGCGCAGGCGTTGATGGTTGGGGATGACGGCCGTCATCGGCTGCACGCCGGTCACGTCCACCTCGCCCAGCTGTTCCACCCAGCCAAGGATATTGTTGAGTTCGGGCACCATGGCTTCCGCTTCCGCATCCGTCACCGAAATGCGCGAAAGGCTGGCGATCTTTTTCACGGTCTGAAGGTCTATCGACATGGGCCAAGCCGCTAGCACCCGCACCAGTCCGCTTCAAGTGTCCTGCTGCACCATCTGCCATCTTGCATGCGCCCATCTTGCATGCCCCCATCTTGCATGACTGCCGCGCATGGGCCAGACAGGCCGCACGAAGGCGGGGCGATCCCCGCACAGGGATGGAGACGAGAGCAAGTGGCCCGCAAATTCCTCTATGTCGTCGCCGGCCTGGTCGTGCTGGTGCTTGCGATGCTGCTCGCCTATCGCATCTGGGGGATGCAGATCATGCGGGCGGTGATGGTCCCGCGCGAAGCGTTCCAGCCGCTCCAGCCCCTGCCCGCCAACGCCTATGACGATCCGAAAATGTGGATCGCCCGCCCTGACCTGAGCAAGGACAATCCCGCGCTCTGGACGCCGCAGGGCGCGGCCAAGCTTGCGCCGCCCGCGCAGAAGGCCGCCGTCTTCTTCATCCACCCGACCAGCTATGTGACGCCGCTTGGCAATGCCCATTGGAACGCGCCGCTGGACGATGCCGAAAGCAACGCGACCGCGCGCCGCTTCGTGCTGAGCCAGGCCAGTGCCTTCAGCGCCGCCGGCAATGTCTGGGCACCGCGCTATCGCCAGGCCAATTATGGCGCCTTCCTCACCACCGGAGCGGAGGGCGACCAGGCGCTCGCCGCCGCCTATCGCGACGTGACCCAGGCCTTCGCCGCCTTTCTCAAGGCCAATCCCACCGGCCCGCTGATCCTCGCTGGCCACAGTCAGGGGTCACGCCACCTGCTGCAACTGGTGCGCGAACAGGTGGCGGGCAAGCCGGTCGCCGACCGGATCGCCGCCATCTATGCCGTGGGCTGGCCGATCTCGGTCGAGGCGGACCTGCCTGCATTGGGCTTCCCCGCCTGCGCCAAGCGGGATCAATCACACTGCATCGTCAGCTGGCAAAGCTATGCCGAACCGGCCGATCCGTCCGCCGTGGTCGAAAGCTTCGAGCGCAAGCAGGGCCTCAATGGCCAGCCGCGCAAGGGCACGCACATGCTCTGCACCAATCCGATCACCGGCACCTTCAACGGCAATGCGCCCGCCAGCGCCAATATCGGCACGCTCGACGCCCGCGCCGCCGACAAGCCCGCTCATCTGGTCGCCGGCATCGTCCCTGCCCGCTGCGACACCAGCGGCGTGCTGATGATCGGCGAGCCGGTCGACATGGGCCCCTACACGCTGCCCGGCAATAATTATCACGTCTATGATTATAGCCTGTTCTGGGGCAATGTGCGCGACGACGCCCGCCAGCGACTGGCGGCCTTTACCAAGACGCACTGAGATACATGAAACTTGTCACGACTGACCGCGCGGAATTTCGCGCAGCCCTGCCCGAGGGTGGCCGCCTGATCGGCATGGATGTGGGCACGAAGACGATCGGCCTAGCCCTGTGCGACGCCCAATGGTCGATCGCAAGTCCCGCCTACACCGTCAATCGCGGCAAGTTCAGCAAGGACAAGCCGGCGCTCGAAGCCTTCATGGCGCAGCAGCAGGTCAAGGGCATCGTCATCGGCCTGCCGCTCAACCTCGACGGCACCAACAGCCCGCGCAGCCAGGCGAGCCGCGCCTTCGCCCATAATGTCGCGGATATCGGCCTGCCCGTGCTGCTCTGGGACGAGCGCTGGTCGACCCAGGCCGTCACCCGCACCCTGCTGGAGGCCGACGCCAGCCGCGCCCGCCGCGACGAACTGGTCGACAAGCTCGCCGCCAGCTACATCCTCCAGGGCGCGATCGACGGCCTCGTCGCCGGGCTGGAATAGGCACGCCTGTCCTACAACGTGCCGCCCCGCTACATTCCCGGCGGCTCTTTCCCATCGCGATCCCCCGCCACTTTCCGATAGGATCAGCGGAACGTAACATAATGTCAGAATGTACGGGAAATATGCGAAGTTAAGCGCGCGATTTCCAACATTCATCCCGCCCAGCGCGCGCTGCCGGAGTTGCATATATCTGAAGTAACAGCGTTAAAGCGCTGTTTACGTGATCGCGCTCACGGATTGATCGTTGCGAAAACGATATTCCCTGCCCTGCAGTCGAACGGAAAAGGGCGGACGGATCAATGACCGAAGGCAAGAGTCCGGAAGATATCTGGCACATCATCAGCGAACAGCGCCGCATGATGCGCGACCATTTTCGCCGTGATCCCACCAGCTACTCGGTGCGTCGGGAAATGTCGCGCCGGCAGATGGCGCAGAAGCAGGACGATCAGACGCAGGACGTCTGAGCGCCGTCCTCGAACGCCGCGATGATCGGGCACGGCCCTTCATCGGAGGCATGGCATTGCCGGGCCAGCCGCGTCAGCGCCGCCCGCGCCGCCTCCAGTTCCGCGATCTTCACATCCAGCGCCGCGATCCGATCGGCCGCCAGCTCGCGCGCCCGCTTGCGGTCCTGCCCGGCATCGAGCTGCAGCAGTTCGCCAATCTGTTCCAGCGTGAAGCCTGCCGCCTGCGCCGACCGAATGAAGCGCAGCCGCCGCACATCCCCCTCGCCATAGCGGCGCACGCTGCCCTCCGGCCGATCGGGCGCATCCAGCAGGCCGCGCCGCTGGTAGAAGCGCACCGTCTCCACCCCGACATCGCCCGCGCGGGCCAGTGCGGAAATTGTCATGCTCATGCCTTGACTCCGTACCATGGTACAGACCCTATATGAGGGGCATCGCAGCGTAAACAAGGATGATGCAATGTCCCCAGCCTCGGGAAATCCGCCCCCGGAAAAGACGGCCCAGCTCTACCGTATGGTGATGCCCGGCCATGTCTGTCCCTATGGCCTCAAGGCGCGCTGGCTGCTGCGCCGCCATGGCTATCGGGTCGAGGATCATGCCCTTACCAGCCGGGCCGAGACCGATGCCTTCAAGGCGCAGCATGACGTGAACACGACGCCGCAAATCTTCATCGACGGCCGCCGGATCGGCGGCCATGACGATCTGCGCCGCTTCCTGGGCCTCAAGGTGCCGGTCCCCGGCGCGACCAGCTATGTGCCGGTGCTGGCCGTCTTTGCCGTCGCCGCGCTGCTGGCACTAGCGATCAACTGGCTGACCTTGGTGCCGCTGGTCGGCCTGCCGACGCTCGAACGGTTCATCGCCATCGCCATGATGCTGCTTGCCATGCTGAAGCTGCAGGATGTGGAGCGGTTTGCGACCATGTTCCTCAACTACGACCTGCTTGCACGCCGCGTCATTCCCTATGGCCGTATCTATCCCTTCCTGGAATTGGGCGCGGGCGCGCTGATGCTGACCGGCCTTGCCCCCTGGCTGTCGATCCCGGTCGCCCTGTTCATCGGCGGCATCGGCGCGATATCGGTGTTCAAGGCGGTCTATATCGAGAAGCGCGAACTGAAATGCGCCTGCGTCGGCGGTAGCAGCAATGTGCCGCTGGGCTTCGTCTCGCTGACCGAGAATGTCATGATGGTCGCCATGGCGCTTTGGATGGTTGCCGGCATCCATTGAGCCGGCAGGACGGGGAGATTACTCCCCGTCCCGTCCATAATCGTCGGGCAGGAACTGCACCCCGTCCGCCGTCGGCACCACCGTCAGATAGGTAAGATAGACCGGCACCGGCCGCGGCAGCGGCACATATTGTTCGGGCGCATCGCTCTCCGCCGTCGGCGTCTTGCCGAAGAACCAGCGCCCCAGACGCTGCGCATCCTCCAGCCGGACGCAGCCATTGCTGAAATGGCGCACCGGCTTGGCGAACAGCGTCCGGTCAGGCGTATCGTGCAGATAGATGCCCAGATCATTGGGGAACATGAACTTGATCTTCCCCATGGCATTATTGCCGCCGGGCAACTGGCGCACGCGCAATTCGCGCTGGCCCGCTGCCACCGCCTGCCAGTCGATCTCGCTCTGGTTCAGCGTCTGCGCCTCGGCGGTCCAGTCGCTCAGCGCCTCATAGCGCATCTTCCTGAGCATCGCCCCGTCCAGGATCTTGGGGGCGATCTTGCGCTCGACCAGGTCGGGCGGGACATTCCAATAGGGATTGAGCGTCGCATAGCGGATCATGCCCGCCATCATCGGCGTCTGGCTTTCCTTGGCGCCGGCCACGACCTTCATCGATCCGTCCAGTTCGCCGCCGCTATAATAATAGAGCCGCGCCGATGCCGCATCGACCTCGACATGCCGCACCCATGGGCCAGGCAGCAGCCGCGCCCGCTCCAGATTGAGCGTCAATATCCTGGCATAATGGCCCGGTCCACGATTGAGCGCCTCGATCGTCTGCGCGCCGGCAATGCCGTCGGCATCCAGCCCGTGATCGGCCTGGAACAGCTTGACCTTGGCCGCCAGCGCCTTGTCATAATCGACCCCGTCGGGCAGCCCCAGCCGATGGCGCAGGATCGCGATCTCGCCACTCGATCCGCCCGGCCGCAGCTTGACGTCGGTCGGCACGTTCACCGCCGGCAGGCCGCCCCAGCGCGTTGCATAAGCGCCGCTCGCCGCGCGCAGCTTCATATAGAGCGGGCTCATCCAGCCCGCCTTCTCGACATAGGTGGCCAGCGACGGCGCCACCGCCGCCGCGCGCAGCACTTCGGCCGCATCGGGCGCCTGCGGCTCCACCTCGGGGTCGAGATAGCGCATCTTCACCGCCTTGGACGGGCGGCGGACATCGGCAACATAGGTGGCCAGCGCCTTTGACAGGGCGACGTCGACCCGCGCCAGCGCCTTGGGGTCGCCCGAGGCATCGGCCTCCTTGATCGCCCGCAACAATCCCCTGGCATCATAGTCGCGCGATCGCAGCCCGTCCTGATCGGCACTGTCGAGCAGCGTCAGCAGCGCTTGCGCCGGTTCGGCGCGGACCTTGCCCTTGTCGCTCCACAGCGGCCAATAGCCGCGCGTGCCATAGAAATCGCGCAGCTTGCCGCTTGCCGCCGACCGGATTTCAGCTGCCACGCTCGACCGCGCCACCGTGTCGCTGGCAGGTGGCTGCGCAGCCGCCATCCCCGGCACGGAGCCGGCGATCAGCATGGCGAGGATCAGGGAAACAGGATGTCGGGGGGCGCGGCGGAAATGCCGCGCCCGGAAAGGAAGATTGCTCAGCCGCGTTCTCCGGAACGGGGCGGCGCCGGCGGCGGCGGGGGCGGCGGACAGGGCGGCCCCTGGACCGGGTGATAGATGCCATCCGACGTGTAATAGCCGTCGACATAGCCATCGCCGTTGCGGTCTGCGGCCACCGTGCCGGCAATCGCGCCCGGCCCCAGCGGCGGCGCGCTGGTCACCGGCGCGTCATTTTTCGAGCAGGCGCTCAGCGCCAGCAAACTACCGGCGACCAGCGCCATTGTCTGGATTTTCATACCATCTCCCTGTGCGCCACGATCCTGTCGCAACGCCAATTGGACCCACTGCCGGGATGCAGTGCGACGACAACGGTTCAGGGGTGAAATGGAATCCATTACCCTTGTGCAATGACGGCAGGACGTGCCTCAAGCGCGCCCAGCCGTTAAGCATATGGGATCAGTCGCGGACCCAGTCGGCCGAGGCGATACCCTGCGCATAGAGCAGCACCGACAGGTCGCCATGGACGATCTCGGCCGCTGCCGCTTCGCGGGTCTTAGGCTTGGCATGATAGGCAACGCCCAGCCCCGCCCCCTCGATCATCGGAATGTCATTGGCGCCGTCGCCCACCGCCAGCGTCAGCGCGCGGTCGATCCCGCCTTCGATCGCGGCCTCCAACTCGGTGCGCTTGCGCGCGGCATCCACGATCGGGACGGTGACGGTGCCAAGCAGCGCGCCATCGGCAATTTCCAGCACATTGGCGACATGCACATCGAAGCCGATTTCCGCCGCGACCGGCCCGGTGAAGCGGGTGAAACCGCCAGAAACCAGCAGGGTGCGTGCACCGCGCGCCTTCATTGTGCGCACCAGTTCGCGCGCACCGCCCATGATCACCACCCGCTCCTCGCGGCACTGGTCGATCGCGCTGTCGGGCAGCCCTTTCAACAGGGCGACGCGGCCATGCAGCGCGCCTTCGAAATCCAGTTCGCCGCGCATCGCCCGTTCGGTGATCTCGGCAATCTGCGGCTTGATCCCGGCATAATCGGCCAGTTCGTCGATGCACTCGACCGTGATCATGGTCGAATCCATGTCGGCGATCAGCAGCGTCTTCTCGCGTGTGGCGGCAGGTTGGACGATCACATCCAAAGCCAAGTCGCGGCCATACCCGCCCTGCGCGATGGAAAGTGCGATCTCTTTGATCGCTCGCGAAATTTCGAGGCAATCCGATTTTTCGACACCGTCCGCCGGTTCAAAGAAGATGTCCGCAGCGATGCCGTCGTCGATCATGGATATGGAGTAACCAGCGCCCGCAGTACAATCGCGATCAAACTGGTGCGCAATTTCGCTGAGCAGGTCGTGGTCCAACCCACCTTTTGCCACTAAGGTCGCGACGAACATGAACACTCCCGCACATATGCCGGGCGAATCCCGCCCACCGGTCGCGCTTATTGCCGGGCCGACCGCCAGCGGCAAGAGCGCGCTCGCCGTCCGCCTGGCCCAGATCGCCGACGGCGTCGTCATCAATGCCGATGCCAGCCAGGTCTATGCCGACCTCGCCATCCTGTCCGCCCGCCCGTCGCAAGAGGAAATGGGCGGCGTGCCCCATCGCCTGTTCGGCCATATCGATGGAGCGGAAGCCTGCTCCGCCGCACGCTGGGCCGCCGAGGCCAGGGCGGAGATCGACGCCACCCATGAAGCCGGCAAGCTGCCCGTGCTGGTTGGCGGCACCGGCCTTTATATACGGACCTTGCTCGACGGCATCGCGCCGGTGCCGGAGATAGACGCCGATATCCGCGCCACCGTCCGCGCCATGCCGGTGGCGCAGGCGCATGAAGCACTGCGCAGCGAAGACCCGGAAGCCGCCGTCCGCCTCGCCCCGGCCGACACCACCCGCGTCGCCCGCGCGCTGGAAGTGGTGCGATCGACCGGCAAGCCGCTGAAGATATGGCAGCAGCACAAGCAGGGCGGCATCGCCGACCGCATCAACCTGTCCCCGATGATCCTGCTGCCGCCCCGCGACTGGCTGATCGAACGCTGCGACCGGCGGTTCGAACAGATGGTCGATCAGGGTGCCGTTGCCGAGGTGGAGGCGCTGCTGCCCCGCAACCTCACCCCCGACCTACCGGTGATGCGGGCGATCGGCGTGCCCGAAATCGCCGCCTGGCTCAAAGGTGACATCGATCGTGACACGATGATGGCGCGTGGCCAGCTCGCCACGCGCCAATATGCCAAACGCCAATATACCTGGTTCTCCAACCAGCCGCCGCAGGACTGGCATCGCGAAAAGAGATCGATTGATGCTGAAATTGCCAATGAATTAGCAATTAAATTACAACAATAGGGGTTGACCACGCATTTTATGTCCTCTAGACGCTGGCGCCTTGCCAATGCGGGCGCGACGGCGCAGACCCGCGAGCCAGCATCTTAAAAAAGAGGAGTTTCATCGTGGCCGAAAAGAGCGGCGCGGACATTTTGGTCGAGTGCCTGGTTGATCTGGGCGTCGAAGTTGTGTTCGGCTATCCGGGCGGCGCCGTGCTGCCCATCTATGACGCGCTCTATAATCACCCCACGATCAAGCATGTCCTAGTGCGCCACGAGCAGGGCGCGACCCACATGGCAGAGGGCTATGCCCGCTCGACCGGCAAGCCGGGCGTCGTCCTGGTCACCTCCGGCCCCGGCGCGACAAATGCCGTCACCGGCATCACCGACGCGCTGCTGGATTCGATCCCGATGATCGTCATCACGGGTCAGGTGCCCACGCAGCTGATCGGCACCGACGCCTTCCAGGAAGCGGACACGGTCGGCATCACGCGCCACTGCACCAAGCATAATTATCTGGTGAAGGATCCGGCCAAGCTGGCCGGCATCGTCCATGAGGCGTTCCATATCGCCACCACCGGCCGCCCCGGCCCGGTCGTCGTCGACATTCCCAAGAATGTCCAGATCGCAACCGCACCCTATGCCCGGCCGGAACTGAAGGTCCATGCCAGCTATCATCCGCAGACCAAGGCGGATGCCGCCGCGATCGACGCGGCGGTCGAGATGCTGGCGGCGGCGGAACGGCCGATCTTCTACACCGGCGGCGGCGTCATCAATTCGGGTCCGCAGGCCAGCGCCCTGCTGCGCGAACTGGCGGCGATGACCGGCGCGCCCGTCACCTCGACCCTGATGGGTCTGGGCGCCTTCCCCGCTTCGTCCGACCAGTGGGTCGGCATGCTGGGCATGCATGGCACCTATGAAGCCAATTGGGCGATGAACCAGGCGGACCTGATCCTCTGCATCGGCGCGCGTTTCGACGATCGCGTCACTGGCCGGCTGGACGCCTTCGCGCCCAACAGCCGCAAGGTGCATATCGATATCGACCGCAGCTCGATCAACAAGATCGTCGACGTCGATGTCGCGGTCGTCGCCGATGTCGGCAGCGCGCTGGAGGACATGATCGCCCTGTGGAAGCAGCGCGGCCATGAAAAAGCGGACCTGTCGGCCTGGTGGGCACGGATCGCCGAATGGCGCGCCAAGAAGAGCCTGTCTTACCCCGAAAGCGGCAGCGAGATCATGCCGCAAAAGGCGATCGCAGACCTCTACAAGGCGACCCGCGCGACCGGCAAGGATATCATCATCACCACCGAAGTCGGCCAGCACCAGATGTGGGCGGCCCAGCATTTCGGCTTTGAAGACCCCAATAAATGGCTGACCTCGGGCGGCCTGGGCACGATGGGCTATGGCTTCCCCGCTGCCATCGGCGCGCAGATGGGCAATCCCGACAGCATCAGCATCTGCATCGCTGGCGACGCCTCGATCCAGATGAACATCCAGGAAATGGGGACGGCCAGCCAGTATCGGCTGCCGGTGAAGATCTTCATCCTGAACAATGAATATATGGGCATGGTCCGCCAGTGGCAGGAACTGACCTATGAAAGCCGCTATTCCAACAGCTATTCGGACAGCCTGCCCGACTTCGTGAAGCTCGGCGAAGCCTATGGCTGGACCGGCATCCGCATCGAAGGACCGCAGGAACTGGAGGCCGGCATCCGCCAGATGCTGGAAACCGATGGTCCCGTGATCGTCGACTGCCGCGTGGCAAAGCTGTCCAACTGCTTCCCGATGATCCCGTCGGGGGCGGCCCATACCGAAATGCTGCTCGATCCCAACCAGATCGAAGGCGTCATGTCGGACGAGGCAAAGGCACTGGTGTGACCACCCCCGCCAAGGTCCGCATTTTCGTGACCGAACCCTGGGATTTCGAACGGATCACAGGCACGACCGAACTCACCGGCTGGACCAGCGACCATGCTGACCCCGACAATGAGGAATGGGAAGTGCATCTGGATAGCGGGTTCGAATATCATGGCCTGCAGGTCGATCGGCTGCTGGCCGGCCCACGCTATGTGGGCGAACATCTCCTGCGGATGTTCGACGCGGTGACGGCCTTCCCCGTCCGCCTCGCCCACCCGCAGGACGATGATTGGCACTATGCCTTTATCGGCATGATCTCGCCGCGCCCCGAGCGCGAAGAAATGGAAGACGGGAACAGCATCTGATGCATATCCACGAAGAACAGAGCGAGCGGCACGTCCTGTCGCTGACGGTGTCGAACGAGGCGGGCATATTGGCCCGCATCGCCGGCCTGTTCACCGCGCGCGGCTATAATATCGACAGCCTGACCGTGGCCGACATTACCGACGACCATGCGATCAGCCGCATCACCATCGTCACCAACGGCCCGCCCAAGGTGATCGACCAGATCATCGCCCAGCTCGACCGGCTGGTGCCGGTGCACAAGGTGACCGACCTGACCGACGCAGGCCCGTTCGTCGAGCGTGAACTGGCACTGGTCAAGGTCGCCGGCACCGGCGAGGACCGGATCGAGGCGCTGCGCCTGGCCGACGTGTTCCGTGCCAAGGTGGTCGACACCACGATCGAGAGCTTCATCTTCGAGATCACCGGCACGACCGAGAAGATCGACAATTTCGTCGGCCTGATGCGCCAGATCGGCCTGGTCGAGGTCGGTCGCACCGGCGTTGCCGGCCTGATCCGCGGCAAGGAGCCGGCCTGATATTCCATTCCGCGCCGTCACAGGCGGCGTTTCTTTCCACCACTATTGTCTAACGCCCCCTGCATGGGGGGACGAGAAGGGGTTTTCCAATGAAGGTTTATTACGATCGCGACGCAGACATCGGCCTGATCAAGGGCAAGAAGGTCGCCATATTGGGCTATGGCTCGCAGGGCCACGCCCATGCGCAGAATCTGCGCGACTCCGGCGTTGCCGAAGTCGCCATCGCCCTGCGCCCCGGTTCGCCCAGCGCCAAGAAGGCCGAAGGCGCCGGTTTCAAGGTGCTGCCGAACAAGGAAGCCGCCCAGTGGGCCGACGTACTGATGATCCTGGCGCCCGACGAGCATCAGGCCGCCATCTATGAAGCCGACATCAAGGGCAATCTGCGCCCCGGCGCCGCGCTCGCCTTCGCCCATGGCCTCAACATCCATTTCGGCCTGATCGAAGTCCCCGCCGACATCGACGTCATCATGATCGCGCCCAAGGGCCCCGGCCACACCGTGCGCGGCGAATATCAGCGCGGCGGCGGCGTCCCCTGCCTGATCGCCGTCCATCAGGACGCGACCGGCAACGCCCATGACATCGCCCTGTCCTACGCTTCGGGCGTCGGCGGCGGCCGCAGCGGCATCATCGAAACCAACTTCCGCGAGGAATGCGAAACCGACCTGTTCGGCGAGCAGGCCGTTCTGTGCGGCGGCGCCACCGCGCTGGTCCAGGCCGGTTTCGAAACCCTGGTCGAAGCCGGCTATGCCCCGGAAATGGCCTATTTCGAGTGCCTGCACGAGCTGAAGCTGATCGTCGACCTGATGTATGAAGGCGGCATCGCCGACATGCGCTACTCGATCTCGAACACCGCCGAATATGGCGACATCAAGACCGGCCCGCGCATCATCACCGAGGAAACCAAGAAGGAAATGAAGCGCGTTCTGGCCGACATCCAGTCGGGCCGCTTCGTCAAGGACTTCATCCTCGACAACCGCGCCGGTCAGCCCGAACTCAAGGCCAGCCGCAAGCAGGCTGCCGCCCACCAGATCGAGAAGACCGGTTCGCAGCTGCGCGCCATGATGCCCTGGATCGGCGCCAACAAGCTGGTCAACAAGGACAAGAACTAAGCGGATAGCAGCCCCTCCCTTCCAGGGAGGGGTTGGGGTGGGTGCGAGCGTAGCGAGCTGTGCCCTAGCGAATTGGCGCCGCAAGTGCGGCGCACCCACCCCCTGCCCCTCCCTGAAAAGGGAGGGGAGAAATAGCGGCAAACCGGAACGATCCGTTTCCGGTTACGCCTCTGGAACAATCGAGGGACGTGGCATATTCTGTGCCGCGTCCCTTGAATGCTTTTGGAGAGCGTTTCCCATGCGCAAATATCTGATCTCTGCTGCTGCCCTGATCGCGGTCGCCGGTGGTACCACCCTTCTCACCTCGGGCGTCATCGCCCAGGCCCCGATGGCCGTCCCCGGCAGCAAAGATGTCGCCAAGGTCACCGGCGGCACCTACAGCGTCGAACCCAGCCACACCCAGATCGTCTTCGCCTATGACCATATGGGCTTCACCAACAATATGGGCGTCATCACCCAGCCGACCGGCACGCTGACGCTGGACAAGGCCAATCTCTCGGCATCGAAGGTGTCGATCACCCTGCCGATCGCCAACCTCACCACCGGCATTCCGGCGCTGAACGAGCATCTCGCCAAGCCCGAATTTTTCGACGCCGCCAAGTTCCCGACCGCGACCTTCGTGTCGACCGGCGTGAAGACCGATGGCGCGACCGGCGCGGATATCACCGGCAACCTGACCATCAAGGGCATCACCAAGCCGGTGACGCTGGATGCCGAATTCTACGGTGCCGGTGCGAACCCGATGAACAAGAAGGAAAATGTCGGCTTCGTCGCGACCGGCACGATCAAGCGCAGCGATTTCGGCATGGGCGGCTTCGTCCCCGTCGTCGGCGACAATGTCGAACTGAAGATCATCGTCGCCTTCCAGAAGTGATGCGATGATCCCCCGCCCGGCCCGCGCGATCCTGCTTCTGAGCGTGTTCGCCTGCGGGCCGGCGGCGGCCAGTCCTGCTGGCGGCCCTGCGCTCTATGCGCCGGGCCGCTATCTGGTGGATGGCGCAGCGACCAGAGTCCACTTCCATGTGAAGGCCCTGATCGACGGCTATGAGGGGGATTTCACCCAACCCGAAGGCATGGTGATGATCGACCCCGCCCGGCCCGAGCGGGCCGACGTCGACATCCGCTTCCCGGTCGAGAAGATGACCACGGGCGATGCTTCAACCGACTCCATGCTGAAAGGCGACAGCTTTTTCGACATGGCCCATTTCCCGACCGTGCGCTTCACCGCCAGGGACGCGCCGCTGGCCGGCAGCGACGGCGCGACGATCATTCCCGGCGAACTCACCATGCATGGCCAGACCCGCGCGGTCGCCCTGTCCGTCCAGTTGACCGGCGTCACGCCCGACGAAGCGCCTGGCATCGCCACCCTTCACTTCACCGGCAGCATGAGCGTCGAACGCAGCCATCATGGCATGGGCTTTGGCCGCCCCTTCGTGTCGGATAAGGTCGACCTGACCATCGACGCAATTTTCCGTCGCGCCTGACGCCCCTTTCGCAAGAAACGGCTTTACGCTCCTCCCGTCCGCGTTTATGGGGACAGCATCATGCAGAGCGTCGCGCTTCTTACCCTGCTACGACTTACACGCCCTTAGGCGTGGCTTTTGTGCTGCCTTCCGGCTAAGGGCAGCGTCGATCCGCCTAAGGGCATTCATCACAGTCAAGTCGTACCCCGGAGCGCGCCATAGCGTCCCGAGCCAGGAAGTAGTTTGATCCCATGATGCTGACCGATCCTTCGCAGAAATACCGCCCCTTCCCCCAGGTGGACCTGCCCAATCGCCAATGGCCGTCCAAGGTCATCACCAAGGCGCCCCGCTGGCTGTCGACCGACATGCGCGACGGCAACCAGTCGCTGATCGACCCGATGAATGCAGAAAAGAAGCGCCGCTTCTTCGACCTGCTGGTCAAGGTCGGCGTCAAGGAGATCGAGGTCGGCTTCCCCGCCGCCGGCGCGACCGAGTTCGACTTCATCTCGGGCCTGGTCAAGGAAGGCGCGATCCCCGACGATGTCATGCCCCAGGTGCTGACCCAGGCGCGCGAAGACCTGATCGCCACCACCTTCGAAAGCCTGCGTGGCGCGAAGCAGGCGATCGTCCATGTCTATAACGCGATCTCGCCGGCCTGGCGCAACATCGTGTTCCAGATGGAACGCCCGGAAATCAAGCAGATCGCGATCAACGCCGCCAAGCTGCTGCGCGACAATGCGGCGCGCATGCCCGACACCGACTGGCATTTCGAATATTCGCCCGAAACCTTCTCGACCGCCGAGCTGGATTTCAGCCTGGAATGCTGCGAGGCGGTGATGGACATCCTGCAGCCGACGCCGGAACGGCCGCTGATCCTGAACCTGCCCGCCACGGTCGAGTGCGCGACGCCGAACATCTATGCCGACCAGATCGAATGGATCTGCCGCAACATCTCGCGCCGCGACAGCGTGGTGATCTCGCTGCACACCCATAATGACCGGGGCACCGGCGTTGCTGCCGCCGAACTGGGCATCATGGCCGGCGCCGATCGTGTCGAAGGCTGCCTGTTCGGCAATGGCGAACGCACCGGCAATTGCGACCTGGTGACCGTCGCGCTCAACATGTACACGCAGGGCATCGACCCGGAACTGGACTTCAGCGACATCGACGAGGTCATCCAGACCGTTGAATATTGCAACCAGCTGCCAGTCCACCCGCGCCACCCCTATGCCGGCGAACTGGTGTTCACCGCCTTCTCAGGGTCGCATCAGGACGCGATCAAGAAGGGCTTTGCCGCGCAGGAAGCGCGCAACGACCTGTTCTGGAACGTCCCCTATCTGCCGATCGACCCCAAGGATCTGGGCCGCGACTATGAGGCGGTGATCCGCGTCAATTCGCAGTCGGGCAAAGGCGGCGTCGCCTGGGTGCTGCAGCAGGACAAGGGCTACAAGCTGCCCAAGCGGATGCAGGCCGACTTCTCGAAGGTGGTGCAGGCGCTGGCTGACCAGTCGAGCCGCGAACTCAACGCCGCCGACATCTCGGCTGCGTTCGATGACTATTATCACCAGACCGGCGACCAGGCCTATAGCCTGATCGACTATCATGAGAGCGGCAGCGCGGGCGACCGCATCTTCACCGGCAAGATCGTCCATGAAGGCGGCGAGCGCTCGATCTCGGGTCGCGGCAACGGCCTCATCTCGTCGGTGCTGGCCGCGCTGCGCGACGAGCTGGGCGTAGTGCTGGAGGTCGCTGACTATAATGAACACGCCATTGGCGCCGGCACCGACGTGAACGCCGCCGCCTATGTCGAATGCCGTACCGCCGACGGCCGCACCGTCTTCGGCATCGGCACCGACAGCGACGTCGCGACCGCATCGGTCAAGGCCGTCCTCTCTGCCGCCAATGCGGTGGCCGTGCGGGGCTGATATCCATCCGTTCGCCCTGAGCGAAGTCGAAGGGCACGGCCGACCATCGGGAGGCCACTTCGCTTCGCTCAGTGTCGGGCTTCGACTTCGCTCAGCCCGAACGGTTTAAGGATAACCGTTATTTCGCCAGCGCCCGCACCACGCTGTCCCACTGGGCTAGTGATGCGGCGATGCCGGCCACCGGCACCCGTTCATTCAGGCCATGGGCAAAGCCGTCCTCGGCCTTCATGAACAGGCTGGAGACGCCATAGCTGGGCACGCCCAGCGCGCGGAAATAAAGGCTGTCGGTCGCGCCGGCCGACATGCCCGGCATCACCGTGATCGCCGGCGAGCGCGCCTTGATCGCGGCCGCCACCGCCTTCACCACATCGTCGCGCAACGGCGAGGCGTCGCTGCCAGTGGGGTCGTTGAGCGTGGTGAAGGTCGCGCTTTGATCATCCACCACCTTGATCAGTTGCGCCTTCACATCGTCGATCTTCACGCCGGGAAAGATGCGGCAATTGACGCTGACCTTGGCACTTTGCGGCAGGGCGTTGAGCGCATGGCCGCCCGACAGCATGGTCGCGACGCAGGTGGTGCGCACCTGCCCCACAAATTCGGGCCGGCTCGACAATAGTTCCGCAGAGGCCGGATCCTGGGTCGCGGCATAGAGGCGCATCGCTTCCCCCACATCGCCGCCGATCCGCTGCGCCGACAAGCTGAGCGACGCCTTGGTCAGTTCGTTGATCATCGGCGGGAACTGATAGGCCGCGATCCGGTCGATCGCCTTGGCCAACCGATAGATCGGATTGCCTGGCGTCGGCGCGCTCGAATGGCCGCCCGGATCGGTGAAGCCGATCTCGAAATCGGCATAGGTCTTCTCGCCCGCCTGCAACTGGTAGAGGACGGGCTTGCCACTCTCGTCGAGCAGACCGCCGCCGCCATCGCCGTTCAGCAGCAGTTCGGCATCCTTATATTTGGCCGCCAGCGCCTTGGTGGTGACCATGTTGGTCTCCTCGTCGCCCGACAACAGCAGGATGACGCTGCGGCGCGGGGTCCAGCCCTCCTTCTTGAGCTGCGCCAGCGTCGCAACCATCATCGCCACGTCATATTTATTATCTTCCGACCCGCGCCCGAAAATATAGCCATCCTCCTCCACCGGGACGAAGGGATCGCGCGTCCAGTCGGCGCGGTTGGCGGCCACCACGTCCATATGACCGATCATCAGCATCGGCTTGAGGCTGGGTTCCCGCCCCTTGATCGTCGCCGCCAGGGTCGCGGTCTCGCCCATCGGGGTGATGACGATATCGGCATCGGCAAAGCCCGCCTGCTTGAGCACCGACGCATAATAGGTCGCGAGCGCGGGCACCTGCCCCGCCCCCTCGACCGTCTTGAACGCGACCGATCGCTTCAATATCTCCTTGGCCGCGCCGGCATCCGCTGCCGCCTGCGCCCCGACTGGCATTGCCAGCCCCCCTACTCCCAGCATCGCCCCTGCCAGCAATATCCCCCGCAATTGCATATATTTATACTCCCTGATGGACCCGAGCGACGATTGTGGCATAGCGGATCGCGCCGTTCCATGCGTTTGATCGGACGGCGCGCGGAAAGAGGGCCACCTTATCCGCACTGAACCCCTTGAAAGAATTGCTTGCGCGCAATCGGATAGATGCCATCCGATATAGCGCGCCGGTCGTCCAAAGGAAAAATGCCATCATGGCCCTCAATTATCGCAGCTTCGGCTTCCAGGTTCTGCTCGGCATGGTCGTGGGCCTTGCCCTCGGTCTCGTCGCGCGCCAGATTGGCGCCGGTCCGGATGGCGACCTCAACTGGCTGGCGACCACGCTCAAGACGGTCGGATCGATCTTCGTCTCGCTCTTGAAGGCGATCGTTCCACCTCTGGTCTTCGCCGCGATTGTCGCGTCGATCGCCAATCTGCGCGCGCTCGACAATGCCGCCCGTCTCGCCGGCCAGACCCTGCTCTGGTTCGCGATCACCGCACTGATCGCGGTCAGCATCGGCCTCGCCATCGGCCTGATCGTTCAGCCGGGCGCGGGCCTGCACGGCACCGCGCTCGCCATGGGCAAGGCGGATTCGGTCGGCGGCTGGCTCGATTTCCTCAAGGGTCTGGTCCCCGGCAACAGCCTGGCCCTGTCGGGTAGCACCAAGATCACTGACGGCAGCGCCAGCACCAGCATCTCGTTCAACATCCTGCAGTTGCTGGTCATCTCGATCGCGGTCGGCCTCGCCACGCTGAAGGTCGGCGACAAGGCGGAGCCCTTCCTCTCCTTCGTCCGCTCGCTGCTCGCCGTCGTCCGTGCGATCCTGGGCTGGGTCATCCGCCTGACGCCGATCGGCTCGGCCGCGCTGATCGGCACCGCGATCGCCACCTATGGCTGGAGCGCACTGGCGCAGCTCGGCACCTTCACCGCCGCCATCTATCTCGGCCTCGGCCTCGTCCTGCTGGTGGTCTATCCGCTGCTGCTGATCGCCAATGGCCTGAAGCCCGGCCCTTTCTTCGCCAAGGCCTGGCCGGCGATCCAGCTCGCCTTCGTCTCGCGCTCGTCGGTCGGCACCCTGCCGGTGACCGAGACCGTGACCGAGCGGCTGGGCGTCGACAAGGGCTATGCCGCCTTCGCGATCCCGCTCGCCTCCACCACCAAGATGGACGGCTGCGCCTCCATCTATCCGGCACTGGCAGCGATCTTCGTCGCGGGCTTCTATGGCATCCCGCTGCACTTCATCGACTATGTGCTGATCGTCTTCGTCTCGGTCATCGGCTCGGCCGCGACCGCCGGCCTGACCGGCGCGATCGTGATGCTGACGCTGACCCTCTCGACGCTGGGCCTGCCGCTCGAAGGCGCCGGCCTGCTGCTGGCGATCGACCCGATCCTCGACATGGGCCGCACCGCCGTCAACGTTGCGGGCCAGGTGCTGGTGGGCGTCATCGTCGCCAAGCGCGAGGGCATTCTCGACGAAAGCGCCTATTATGGCGAGGGCGAACTGGTCGCCGCCTGATCGAAAACCGGGCGGCGCGGGCGTTCCGCGCCGCCGTCAGGGCAGCTGGCCGCGCCCGGTCGCCGTCCAGTAGATGCCGCCCATCAGATGGTCGAGATAGCGCGGATCGCGATACATCTCGCCATTATGGCCCAGCGTGGTGACGAACACCCGCCCCTTCTCATAGGCATGATACCAGGCGACGGGATGCTCCCGCCCCATCGGCCTTGCCACCTGCCCCAGCCAGATTTTGGTCGGGTCGTAGCTGCTTTCCTCGACATTCAGCACCGGATGGATCGTCACCTTATAGGGGTTGGCGGTGACATAATATTCGTCGGTCCAGATCCAGCGATCGGGCAGACCATAGGTGGCGGGGAAACCCTTGTCGGTCGGCGTCACCACCGCCGTCTGCACCATCGGATGGATGACGAAGCTGCGCCCGACCATCTTCTCGTACCAGGCCCATTCGCCCGGCGGCGTGATGAGCGCGCGATGCACGACGATGGCATTGCCGCCCGCCCGCATATAGGCCTCGAACCTGGCGCGCTGGGCCGGGTTCAGTTCCTCGCCCGGCGTATTGAGGAACATCACCGCCGCATATTGGCTGAGATCGCCATCGAAGACGGACGTGTTGTTGGCCCAGGTGAAGCTGAAATCATGCAGCTTGCCAAGATTCTCCAGACTGTCCCGCGCGATCGGTATATATTCATAATGATATTTGTTCGGGATGGCGAGGACGAGCAACTTATACTGGTCCTCCGCCCGCACCGCTGCGGGCACCGACAGCGCCATCAGGGCGATGAGTGCCCCGACCTTGTTTCTCATCCGCCTGCCTCCTTCACTCGCCTATCGCTAGGACAGGCGGCGACGGAAAGATAGCGCTCCCATGGTCGTAATCAGCCCGGTAGCAGGCCGATCGCGTCCACTTCGACCAGACAGCCATGATGAAGTTCGGGTGCGGGCACTACCGTGCGCGCCGGCCGGGCGTCCCCCATCATCTCGGCATAGATACCGTTGAAACGCGGCCAATTCTCGACGCCCACGATATAGGCGGTGACGCGCGCGATCCGTTCCGGCCCGCATCCTGCCTCTGCCAGGATCGCCAGCATATTGCCGATCGCCAGCCGTGCCTGGTCCTCAAACGACAGGTCACTACGCGGCCCCTGCCCCGCCACCACCGGCAATTGCCCCGACACGAAGACGAAGCCATTCGCAATCGTCGCCTGCGCATAATGGCCGGCGGGCGCCGGCGCCTTGTCGGTCTCGATCCGCTGCACGTCCATCACCATCCTCCAAATCGCGGCCAGACCGCTTCCACCATATCGCTGCCGTCCCGCACCACATGATAGCGATCATGCTGCGCGCCGGTGGCACAGGCGTGATTGGGCAATATTCGCACCCGATCGCCCACCGCCAGGTCCGGCAGCGCGCCGGATGCCCCCGGCCGCAGCGCGATGATGCCATGTTCCTGATTGGCATCGACCAGGATCAGATCGCCATAGGGCCGCCCGTCCCGGTCGCAGACCAGGCCATAGCCCTGATCGACATCCTGTTTCGCCGTGCCGCGATCGCGCGACATCGCCATCCAGCCGGCATCGACCAAGATCCAGCCCTTGTCCCGCTGATGCCCGATCACCGTCGCCAGCACCGACAGGGCGATGTCGTCCACAGAACAGATGCCGATCCCGGCCATCACCAGATCGAAGAAGACGAAGACGCCGGCGCGCACCTCGGTCACGCCGCTCAGGTCCGTGGCGTGATGCGCGGTCGGGGTCGATCCGACGCTGATCATCGGACAATCATGTCCCGCCTCCCGCAAGACCCGCGCCGCCGACACCACGGCATCCCGCTCGGCGTCAGCGCAGGCGCGCAGTTCCGCCGCGCCGCGCGCGCCATAGCTGCCGCCGGCATGGGTCATCACGCCGCGCAATGCGCCGCCCTGCGCCAGCGCCGTGCCGATCGCCCGCAGCCGCGCCGCATCGTCGGGCTGCACGCCCGACCGGTGGCCGTCGCAATCAATCTCGATCAGGGCCGGAATGGCCGTGCCCGCCGCGCGCGATGCGGCCGCGACCGCCTCTGCCTGCTCGACCGAATCCAGCACGATCGCCAGGTCCACGCCCTGCGCCCGCAGCGCAAGTATCTCGGGCAACTTGGCTGGACTGATGCCGACCGCATAGAGAATGTCGCGCACCCCGGCCGCCGCAAAGCGGCGCGCCTCCTGCAAGGTCGATACCGTCGCCGGTCCTTGCGCCGTCGGCATCAGCCGCTGCGCGACCTCGACCGACTTGGCGGTCTTGAGATGCGGCCGCATCCCTACGCCCAGCCCGTCCAGATGTGCCCGCAGCCGCGCGATATTGCGATCCATCCGGTCGGCATCCAGCACAAGGCAAGGCGTCGACAAGCTATCGAGGGGAAAGGGATCGTCGGAAAAGGCAGACATAAGAGGCTCCGTTGCTGACCCGCAGATTGCTGACATGCGGCGGCTTTTCAACGGGCTCGACGAATTCCGACGATTTTTCCTCCGCCGTCACCGCCCCCTTGCCCGACTCTTTTCATTCCGTTACTTCTGTTTTTACAGAAAGGAATGTCATGCCACTTCTCGACCATCCCGATGCCAAGGCGTTCCTGCTCCACTGGGGTGAGATGGGCACGCAATGGGGCGTCAACCGGTCGGTCAGCCAGGTCCATGCACTCCTCTATCTGTCGGACCATCCCCTGCCCGCCGACGAGATTGTCGACCAGCTCGGCCTTGCCCGCTCCAATGTCTCGACCGCGCTCAAGGAACTGCAATCCTATGCGATCGTCCGCCGGGTCCATGTAGAGGGCGACCGGCGCGACCATTTCGTCGCGGAAACCGATCTGTGGGAAATGCTCACCCGCATCGCTGCCGAGCGCAAGCGGCGCGAGATCGACCCAACCATCGCCCTGCTGAACGACCTCGCCCAGCGGCTCGCCAGGGATGAAAGCTGCCCGCCCCATGTACGCGAGCGCATCACCCGCATGCATGAATTCATGTCGACGCTTGGCAACTGGTATGAGCAGGTCAACAAGCTGCCCAAGTCGACCCTGATCGCCCTCATGAAGCTCGGCAACAAGGTCGCCCGCTTCATTCCTAGCGGCAAGAGCAAGGACTAGTCGCTGCTAATCGATGCGCCCTGACGCCCGATCGCACCCAGCTATTTCGGAGTTTACAGAAATGTCTGACAAAAACGACGAAAATCCCGATCCCATCGCCCCGCCCGTTCGCGCCGGATCGGCCCCGCTGCGCATTGCATCGGCCGTCGCGCTGGCCATGGCCTTTGCGATCGGCGTCTATCTGCTGCTCGACGCCACCCGCGTGAACGGCCTTGTCAGCTTCACCTTCCTGCTGCTCCTGCCCGCCGCGCTCACCGCCTTCGTTGCCTATGTCGGCGATCCCTGGGCGGAGCGGTCGCGCCGCTATTATATGACGATGCCGCTCTGGCTGCTGGGCGCGACCATCCTCCTGTCCGTCCCGGTGCTGAAGGAAGGGGTGATCTGCATCGTCATGCTCGCCCCGCTCTGGATCGCCAGCGGGCTGGCTGGCGCCTATGCCACCTATCGGCTGCGCGGCCGTGCTGGCGATCGCGGCACCAGCTATTGCATGGCGGTGCTGGCCATGCCGCTGATCGCGATGCAGGTCGAACCGATGATCCCCCTGCCCGACGCCACCGCCACCGTCAGCCGCTCGATCATCGTCGAGGCCAGCCCGGACCGGATCTGGCCGCTGCTGCGCGGCATTCCCGATGTCCGACCGGGCGACGGAACATGGACCTTCACCCAGGATGTGCTGGGCGTACCCCGGCCGCTCGGCGCCCATATGCTGGGTGACGGGATCGGCGCAGTCCGCATGGCCGACTGGGGCCGGCAGGTGCGGTTTCGCGAACATATCATCGATTGGCAACCGGGCCGCAGCATCGGCTGGCGCTTCGATTTTCGCGGGCTCGACGCCTGGCAGTTCACCGACCGGCACCTGATGCCCGACAGCGCCTATTTCAAGGTGACGACCGGCGGCTATCGCATGGAACCGGCCGGCCCCGGCCGCACTCGCGTCATCATCGACACCCATTATTGGATGCAGACCCCGGTCAATGGCTATTCCCGGCTGTGGGGCGAAATTTTCTTGGGCGACATCGAAAAGAACCTGCTCGTCCTCATCAAGCAGCGCGCCGAACGGCCGGTCGCGCCCGCCATCCTCTGACTGCCAAAAGGAGATGAACCATGGTTGAAACCGCCTATGCCCTCTATCTGGTCATCACGCTCGCCATCACCATCTGGGTCGCGCGCACCCTGTCGAAAAATGGCGAGGTCTTCCTGATCCAATGTTTCGGCCATGATGCGCAACTGGCCCGATCGACCAACCATCTGCTCGTCGTCGGCTTCTACCTCGTCAATATCGGCTTCATCACCCTGACGCTCAGCCTGGGCAAGGAACCGACCAGCTATGCCGAAACGATCCGCTTCCTCAGCGCCAAGATCGGCCTCGCCGTGCTGGTGCTGGGCGGCATGCATTTCTTCAACATGGGCGCGATCGCCCATTTCGGCCGCAAGGTGAATGGCTGGCTGCACGACGGCCATCCCCAGGCCGCCTGATCGCCAGCCGGAAGGGTGCGCCCCACCCTTCCCCCTTTCCGGGAGGTTCCGATGTCCCATGCCGATCCTGCCCATCTTCGCGGCGGCGCCCGCGCGATCCTGACCGCCGGCCCGTTGTTCGTGACGCTCTATCTGGCCGCCGATCTCTATCGCCGCATACCCGATGCCATTACGGTGGATCTGGGAATCCTCATCATCCTGCCCCTCATATTGCTCTTCGCGTTGATCTTCGGCCCCTTGGTTGCCGCCATCCCGATCATCATCGGGACGACGTCGATGCGCGTCCTGGCATATCATTGTCCCCTTTTTGCCCCCCGCGCCTTCTGGTTGCTCGCCGGTGCCGCCGTCGGCTTCGGCGTGGCTTATGGCTGCGACCTATTGGGGGAATTCCCTGATTTGAGCTTTGCCCTGATCGCAACCAGCGGCCTCAGCGGCTGGCTGGCCTACACCCCGGAATAGTATTTCCGCGCCCCTGTCCTATTGAACCATGCCCCGCTATACTGATTGCATCTCATAACAATATGTCCCACTGGCGTTCGGAAATTACCGAATGTGCGGGAAAAGTGCGAAGTTAAGCGAAATATGTCCAATCACCAGATCCATGTCATCGGCGGCGGTCTCGCCGGTTCGGAAGCCGCCTGGCAGCTCGCCCAGGCCGGTATCAAGGTCCGCCTGTCGGAAATGCGCGGCACCGGAGAGATGACCCCGGCGCACCAGACCGACGGCCTGGCCGAACTGGTCTGCTCCAACAGTTTCCGTTCCGATGATGCGGACAAGAATGCCGTGGGTCTGCTGCATCAGGAAATGCGGCGTCTCGGCTCGCTGATCATGGACCGCGCCGAACCGGCCAAGGTGCCGGCCGGTTCTGCCCTGGCGGTCGACCGCCATGTCTTTTCCGACGGCGTTACCCGCGCACTCGCCGAACATCCCAATGTCGAGATCGTGCGCGAGCGGATCGACACGCTGCCGACGGAGGGCATGACCATCGTCGCCACCGGGCCGCTGACCGCCGCCGCGCTGGCCAGCAGCATCGGCGAAGCCGCCGGCATGGAGCATCTCGCCTTTTTCGACGCGATCGCGCCGGTCATCCATTTCGACAGCATCGACATGGAAGAATGCTGGATGGCCAATCGCTGGGACAAGATCGGCCCCGGCGGTGGCGAGGGCAAGGACTATATCAACTGCCCGATGAACAAGGAGCAGTATCAGGCCTTCGTCCAGGGGCTGCTCGACGGCGAGAAGACCGAGTTCAAGGAATGGGAGTCGAGCACCCCCTATTTCGAGGGCTGCATGCCGATCGAGGTGATGGCCTCGCGCGGGCCGGAAACGCTGCGCCATGGCCCGATGAAGCCGATGGGGCTGGACAATCCCAAGACCGGCCGCTGGCCCTATGCCGTGGTCCAGCTGCGCCAGGACAATGCGTCGGGCACGTTGTGGAACATGGTCGGCTTCCAGACCAAGCTGAAGCATGGCGCCCAGGTCGAGCTGTTCCGCACCATTCCGGGGCTGGAAAAGGCGGAGTTCGCGCGGCTGGGCGGCCTGCACCGCAACACCTTCATCCAGAGCCCGAAGCTGCTCGACCCGACGCTGCGCCTCAAAAGTGCGCCGCATATCCGCTTCGCCGGGCAGATGACCGGGTGCGAGGGCTATGTCGAAAGCGCTGCCATCGGCCTCATCGCCGGGCGTTTCGCCGCGGCCGAGATACTGGGCCAGGACCTGGCGCCGCCGCCCGCCGACACGGCACTGGGCGCGCTGCTCGGCCATGTCACCGGCAATGTCGAGACCGCCGACTATCAGCCGATGAACGTCAATTTCGGCCTGTTCCCGACGCTGGACGACGTCAAGAAGAAGCAGCGCAAGGAAGCCTATACCGCCCGCGCCCGCGCCTCCTTCGGTCGCTGGCTGGGTGAGGTGGTGGAACCGGCCTGATCCATCCGGGACAGGCTCAGCATTTGCAGCGCGGTTTCGCCGCCCGCTTCGGCGCGGTGGTGGCGAACTCGGCCGGGGTCAGCTTGCCGTTCTTGTCGGCATCGGCCCCGGCAAAACGATCCGCGGTGGCCATCGCCCATTCCTCGAACGACAGGAGATTATCCTTGTTCGTATCGAGCTGTTTGAACGCGGCGGTTCGGCTGCCCAGCATCTCGATCCGGCTGATGATGCCGTCGCGATTGCGGTCATAACGGGCAAAGCGCTTTTCCTCGCGGCTCTGCGGACTGGCCTCGCCGGGCATCGGCGGCGGCTCGCCTACCGCATCGGGATCGCCTTCGGGCAGGACTTCGTTGGCTGGCGGTGGCGGTGGCGCGAGCAATGCCTTGGGCGGCGGCTCGTTGGTCGCCCGCCCCTGCCACCAGAACAGGCCGGCCGCGACCAACAGCAACGCCCCCATGCCACCTGCCAGCAACCGTCCCATCGCCCGCTCCCCACTTCGTGACGGCGCGAACCTATCGCGATCGACTAGCGCCCGACAAGCGCGATCCGCATCAACCGCCAGGCCATGTTCCGCGTCAGCCCGACCGGCGCCCGCTGCCCCCGCTCGACATCATGCCGTGCCAGCAGATAGGCGATGCGCAGCGGCTTCCACGCCTTGGGCCACACCGGATCACCAACCTGCGGCAACAGGTCGCGGGCCAGCCCAATCGCCGCATCCGCCAGTGCTTCGTCGCCGCTATGGGCGGACAGATCCCACAAAGCCCAGACCTTGCCCGCCGCGATCAGCCAGTCGGGCGCATCGGCTGCATCGGCCAATGCCTGGAACAGCCCGCCGCCGCGGCCGGCGGCATAGTCGCGCAAGCCGGTGAGGTCGATCTCCGGCTCCACCACCAGCACTTCCCAGCCATCCAGCATTGCGGGAATGCCGGGCGCGTCCAGCGCACCGATCGCGCGCAGCCAGTCGACCACCGGTTCGCCCTGTCCCTTGACGCCCGCCGCGTCCGTAACGACGCCCAGCCACCAGGCGAGACGCATCTGCCCGATCGCTGGATCGCTGGTGGTTCGCGCAATTTGCGCAAAGCGCTGATCCAGCGCCCAGAGCGCCCGATGCCGCTCGGCAAAGCGCCTTGCATGCCCGGAAAGCAGGCGCGCCAGCGGCGCCAGATCGTCCGTGCGATCCATCATTTCGATCCCGATCTAAAAATGGCTTATCAATCCTTTAACCAGACTTCGCATAGAGACCCTAACCAGTCCCGTTGCATGGCCGACGATGGCCCTGTCCAGATTTCTGGGGGGAAACGGGCGACATGGGTGAATGCGGAACATGGGCAAGCAGATCAAGCGCGCGATGACATTCCTCGGCCGGCTTCGGCGCAACCAGGCAGGCAACACGCTCGCTATGGTGGCCGCGGCCGTCATTCCCCTTGCCGGTCTGATCGGGGGCGGCGTGGACATGAGCCGCGCCTATATGGCCAAGGCCCGTCTGCAGCAAGCCTGTGACGCCGGTGCGCTGGCTGGTCGACGCTCCATGACGACCTCGTCCATGACGTCCACGGACATTGCGGAAGCGCAGAAATTCTTCAATTTCAACTTCCCGCAGAACACGTTCCAGACGGACAGCTTCACGCCGAACATCCGCAGCGATCCGAGCCTGACGACCACCGTTTTGGTTTCAGCCGACACGCGCATCCCGACCACGATCATGCGGATATTGGGCTTCCAATATCTCGACCTGTCGGTGTCGTGCAGTTCGAAATTCGACATCGGCAATACCGATGTGATGCTGGTGCTGGACACAACCGGTTCGATGAGCAGCAATATCAGCGATGGCGCGGGCGGCACCACGACGCGTATTGCGGCCCTGCGCCAGGCCGTGCGCGCCTTCTACGACACGCTTGGCCCCGGCAACACCAATACCGGGCGGGTGCGCTATGGCTTCATGCCCTATGCCAGCAACGTCAATGTCGGGCGCCTGCTGCCCACGACGGCATTGGTCGGCGGAACCACTGGCGACACCTGGGGCTATAACAGCCGCCAGATGACCTATTATAACGACACCCCCGCTTCGACCAGCACCTGCTATCGAGGCTACAAGAGCAGCGGAAGCAATAACTGTCGTATGACTTCAGGGAGTGCCCAGAGCGACTCCAGCAATGTGGACCTCGCCGCCTGCAGATCATGGGCGCAAGCCGCCACCTCGATTAGCGGCAATTATCCCAACATGATCACCAGGGTCACCTATTCCGCCTATTCGTGGGATGGGACCACGCCCTTCCCATCTTCTGGCAACAACAACAAGAAATGTGTTCGCCAGGAAGTGACGACCACGCATACGAGCAATGTGACCGGTGGCACCGGCAATACGTCGCTCGACAAATGGTCCTATAACAAGATCAACCTCACGGTTTCCGACTATGTCCGTGGCACGGCCATTCCAAATCCTGCCTATAATGACGGCACGACGTCGACCTGGGGCGGCTGCATCGAGGAGCCGGATACGATCAACACGATCAATTCTAGCACCTCGTCCAGTTCCGTCCCAACCGGCGCGAACGACCTGAATATCGACCTGATCCCAGATTCCAACGCGACCCGCTGGCGCCCATTCTGGCCGGACGTATCCTGGTATCGCACCTCGACGCCTGCCACTTCGCCCTATTGGAGCAGTTGGGGCGGCGATCAGGCTGCCTGCCCGGCCCCAGCACGACCGCTGGCGGAATATACATCGCGGGATGCGGCGCCCAGCAACGATCCCAGCGCCACATCGTTCAATACCTATGTGAACTCGTTGGAACCCTGGGGTTTCACCAATCACACCACCGGGATGGTCTGGGGTGCCCGTATGATGTCGCCAAACGGGATCTTTGCCGCCAATAACGGCGCAGCCCCCAATGGCTTCACCATTTCGCGACACGTCATCTTCATGACGGACGGTGCGATGACCGCATCGGACGGCAATTATGACGGCTGGGGCATCAACAGGCTGGATGGCCGCATTGCCCCGACCGGCACCAGCACCGATGATCTGGTGACGATCCAGAACAAGCGCTTCTCGATTGCCTGCGAAGCCGCCAAGCGCAGGGGTATCACCATCTGGGTGATCGTCTTCGCCAGCGCGTCCAATGCCACGCTCAACAGTTGCGCCTCCAGCACCGACCATGTCGCCGTGTCCACCAACGCGGCCGCGCTGACCACCCAATTCACCACCATTGCCCAGAATATCGGCGGGCTGAGGCTCTCGCAATGATCGCGCGCCTCCTGCCTGTCCGCAACCTTGCGGCTGACAGCCGCGGTGCGACGCTGGTCGAGTTCGGCTTCGTCATAGGGCCGCTCTGTCTGATCATCATGGGCATCGCCGACCTGGGCTATCAAAGCTATCTCAACGCCGTCACCAAGGGCGTCCTGGACCAGGCTGCCCGCGCCGCCTCGGTCGGGACGATGACGTCGGCCCAGATCGACACCTATATCAATCAGCGCATGGCCCCGATCGTGTCGAAAAAGGGCAGCGTGGATATCACCAAGACCAGCTATTATAATTTCTCGCGGATCGGGAAGCCCGAGAAGATCCTGACCGATACCGCGCCGCTTGGCACCTATAATGCGGGCGACTGTTTCGAAGACAGCAATGGGAACGGCATCTATGACACGAGCGCCGGCGCGACCGGCCTCGGCAGTGCCGACGACGTCGTCTATTATCAGGTCACGGTCACCATGCCGCGCCTATTTCCCATGGCGAAAATCCTTGGCTGGTCAGCGACGCAAACCGCCACGTCATCGGTCATTCTTCGCAACCAGCCCTGGTCCAATCAGATCAGCCCGACGAAAGTCTGCACCTGACATGCGCATGCCTTCGCCCCCCCTTCTGCGCCGGCTGCGGCAGGATCAATCAGGCCTGGCCCTGATCGAGTTCGCCTATTCGCTGCCCGTCCTGCTGGCGTTGACGCTAGGCGGGCTGGAAGTCGCCAATCTGGCCATCACCCATATGAAATTGAGCCAGCTTGCCATGCTGGTCGCTGACAATGCCTCGCGCGTGCGTGCGTCAATCGACGAGGCCGATATCAACGAGATATTCAGTGGCGCAGCGCTCTCCGCCAATGGACTCAATTTCGCCGCCAATGGCAAAATCTTCCTGTCGGACCTGGAGCCCAACAGGCAGGATGCGCCCAATACAGGCCAATATATCCGCTGGCAGCGCTGCTATGGCAGCGGCAGTTTTACCTCCACCTATGGCACCACAGGCAATGGCGCATCCGATGCCAGCATGGTCGACGGCATGGGACCGACCAACCGAAAAATCAGCGCCGGTAACGGCACGGCGGTGATGTTCGTTGAAGTCGCCTATAAATATCAGCCGCTCATTTCGAACAGCATCTTCGGCGAAAAGACCATCCGCTACACCAGCGCGTTCAACGTGCGCGAACGGACCGACCAGGCAATGAAAAATGCCGGCAACCTGTCCACCTCGCAGACTGCAGCCTGCTCCTGATAGCCGGCCACCATAGGTCTGATTAAAAAAGGGGCGATCCGATCGGACCGCCCCTTTTTCATTCTTATTTGTAGCAGACCTTCTTGGCCGCTTCGACCACGCGGGCCGCGTCGATCAGCGCCAACTTTTCGAGATTGGCGGCATAAGGCAGCGGCACATCCTCGTTGGTGACGCGCAGGACCGGGGCATCAAGATCGTCGAAGCCCTTTTCCATCACGACGGCGGCGATTTCCGACGCGATCGAGCAGGTCGGCCAGCCTTCTTCCACCACCACCAGGCGGTTGGTCTTTTTGAGGCTCTCCAGCACCGTCGCGGTGTCGAGCGGGCGCAGCGTGCGCAGGTCGATCACTTCGGCGTCGATGCCCTCGGCCGCCAGCGTCTCCGCCGCGTCGAGCGCCAGGCCCACGCCGATCGAGTAGCTGACCAAGGTGACGTCCTTGCCCGGACGCATGATCCGCGCCTTGCCGATCGGCAGGACATAATCGTCGACCTTGGGCACGTCGAAGCTGCGGCCATAGAGAAGTTCATTCTCCAGGAACACGACCGGGTCGGTCGAGCGGATCGCGGCCTTCAGCAGGCCCTTGGCGTCGGCCGCATCATAGGGCGCGATGACGATCAGGCCGGGAACCGCGGCATACCAAGGACCATAGTTTTGCGAGTGCTGTGCGCCGACGCGGCTGGCCGCGCCGTTGGGACCACGGAACACGATCGGGCAGCGCATCTGGCCGCCGGACATATAGTTGGTCTTGGCAGCCGAGTTGATGATGTGGTCGATCGCCTGCATGGCGAAGTTGAACGTCATGAACTCGATGACTGGACGCAGGCCACCCATGGCCGCGCCGGAACCGATGCCGGCAAAGCCATATTCGGTGATCGGCGTGTCGATGACGCGCTTGGGACCGAATTCGTCGAGCAGGCCCTGGGTCACCTTGTAGGCGCCCTGATATTCGGCGACTTCCTCGCCCATCACGAAGACGCGCGGGTCCGACCGCATTTCCTCGGCCATGGCGTCGCGCAGCGCTTCGCGCACAGTCGTCTTGACGAACTCGGTGCCGGCCGGAAGGTCCGGATCCTGCACGGTCGCCTTGGCTTCCGACGCCAGCTTCGACGTGCCGCTTTCCGCCTTCTTGGGGGCCTCTTCTGCCTTGGGCGCTTCGGCCTTCGGCGCAGGTGCCGGAGCAGCCTCGCCGCCCTCGCCCGCCATCGTCGCGATGACAGTGCCGACCTTCACGCCCTCGGTGCCTTCGGCAATCACGATCTGGCCGATCTTGCCTTCGTCGACGGCTTCGAATTCCATCGTCGCCTTGTCGGTCTCGATCTCGGCGAGAATGTCGCCGGACTTCACTTCATCGCCTTCCTTCACCAGCCACTTGGCCAGCGTGCCCTCTTCCATCGTCGGCGAGAGCGCCGGCATCTTGATTTCGATACCCATTAATATTGCTCCACCAGCACGTCGGTATAGAGTTCATGCATCTCAGGTTCGGGCGAGGTTTCGGCGAAATCGGCCGCTTCGGCGACGATCTTGCGGATATCCTGGTCGATGACCTTGATCTCGTCCTCGCTGACGCCGGCGTCGATCAGATATTTCTTCACGCCCTCGATCGGGTCGCTGTTGTCGCGCACCGCCTGAACCTCGTCACGCGAACGATATTTGGCCGGGTCGGACATGGAGTGACCGCGATAGCGGTAGGTCTTCATTTCGAGCAGGATCGGGCCATTGCCGCCCTGGACCCACTTGAGCGCTTCCTCGGTCGCGCCGCGCACCGCCAGAACGTCCATGCCGTCGACCTGGATGCCGGGGATACGGAAGCTCTCGCCACGGCGATAGAGCTGGTCTTCCGACGAGGCGCGGTTGACGCTGGTGCCCATGGCATATTGATTGTTCTCGATCACGAAGATGATCGGGAGCTTCCACAGTTCGGCCATGTTGAACGATTCGTAGACCTGGCCCTGGTTGGCCGCGCCGTCGCCGAAATAGGCAACGCACACGCCGCCATCGTCGTTATATTTGTGGGCGAAGGCCAGGCCCGCGCCGAGTGACACCTGGGCGCCGACGATGCCGTGGCCGCCATAGAATTTATGCTCGACGCTGAACATGTGCATCGAACCGCCCTTGCCGCGCGAAATGCCGGCTTCGCGGCCGGTCAGTTCGGCCATGATGACCTTGGGATCGATGCCATAAGCGAGCATGTGGCCATGGTCGCGATAACCGGTGATCACGCTGTCCTTGCCGGGCTTCAATGCCGACTGGATGCCGACCGCAACCGCTTCCTGGCCGATATAGAGGTGACAGAAACCGCCGATGAAACCCAGACCATAAAGCTGGCCGGCCTTTTCCTCGAAGCGGCGGATCAGAACCATCTGCCGATAGAATTCCAGCAGCTCTTCCTTGCTGGCCTTGTAGTCGGTGGGCGTTTCGGGGCGCGGACGATTATGGTCCGCACCGGCCGGCACTGCGGCCTTTGCCTTTGCGCTGTCGGCGCGCGGCGTGGTTGGTTTCGCCAAGGCTATTATCCTTTTGCGTGGGTAGGATGGAAGGAAGCCCGATATGCGTCAGAGTTGCATAGATTGCAACGGCGGACCCCACGGAATCCCGGCATAATGAATGTCCCGAGTGCAAAAACGACAATCCATGACAACGCTGTCGAAAACGGGTCGCGAACGACCGGCAACAAAATGTTGCCGCGACAGGATTTTACCAAATAAATGGAAAGCGCACCCTATCGACGCGCGGATCAGTTCAGCGGAACGATCACTTCATCATGGTGAATCACGCCGAGCTGGCGACGGATCAGTTCGTCAGACAGATCGGGATCGACGCGGCGCGGATTGAGCAGGTCCACCCGGTTGCGCAACTCCTGCCGATGCAGCTGGACGATCTTGAGCTCAGCCTTCGCATCGCGCAGTTGGCGCGAATAATCGCCCCAGGCGAGCACGCCATTGGAGCCGAGCACCACATAGCCGGCGAAGAACAGCAGCAACAGCACCGCGATTGCCGGCCCGAGGGCCGACATCAATAGCATGCGGAGCTTCGCGATATGCGCCATGAACTGCTTGAATCACAGGATTCGGCCGGTCGCAAGCAAAAATATGCCCGATGCGACCAGCCGAATCCCTAACCTGAAATTAGCCGTGGATCAGCGGAAGATCGAACGACCGGCATAGACCGCCATGTCGCCCAGTTCCTCTTCGATGCGGATCAGCTGATTATACTTGGCAAGCCGGTCCGAACGGGCGAGCGAGCCGGTCTTGATCTGACCGCAATTGGTGGCGACGGCAAGGTCGGCGATGGTCGAATCCTCGGTCTCGCCCGAACGGTGCGACATGACCGCCGTGTAGCGGGCACGATGCGCCATATCGACGGCGGCGAGCGTTTCCGACAGCGTGCCGATCTGGTTGACCTTCACCAGCAGCGAGTTGGCCAGCCCCTTGCCGATGCCCATCGACAGGCGGGCCGGGTTGGTGACGAACAGATCGTCGCCGACCAACTGGACCTTGTCACCGATCTTGTCGGTCAGCGCCTTCCAGCCCTCGAAATCATCCTCGCTCATGCCGTCTTCGATCGACTTGATCGGATAGTCGGCGGCCAGCGCGGCGAGATAATCGGCCATTTCGACCGGCGAGAGCGACAGGCCTTCGCCCGAAATCTCGTACTTGCCGTTCTTGAAGAATTCGGTCGCGGCACAGTCCAGCGCCAGCACGACATCGTCACCGGGCTTGTAGCCGGCCTTTTCGACCGACAGCATGATGAAGTCGAGCGCATCGCGGGTCGAGGCGATGTTGGGGGCAAAGCCGCCCTCGTCACCGACCGAAGTGGCCAGACCCTTGTCGTGCAGCCCCTTCTTGAGCGTGTGGAAGATTTCCGAACCGATGCGCACGGCGTCGGCGATGCTCTCCGCACCGACCGGCATGATCATGAATTCCTGAAAGTCGATCGGGTTGTCGGCATGCTCGCCGCCGTTGATGATGTTCATCATCGGCACCGGCAGAACATGCGAGGACACGCCGCCGACATAGCGATAGAGCGGCAGGCCGCGCGCGTCGGCGGCTGCCTTGGCAGTGGCAAGCGACACGCCCAGGATCGCGTTGGCGCCCAGACGCGACTTGTTCTCGGTACCGTCGAGCGCGATCATCGCAGCATCGACTTCGCCCTGGTCCTCGGCATCGAGGCCAATGAGTTGCTCGGCAATCTCGTCATTGACGGCGGCGACGGCCTGAAGCACGCCCTTGCCCAGATATTTGCTCTTGTCGCCGTCGCGCTTTTCGACCGCCTCATAGGCACCGGTCGACGCGCCCGACGGCACGGCGGCGCGGCCGAAGCTGCCATCTTCCAGCATCACGTCGACTTCGACGGTCGGATTGCCGCGGCTGTCGAGAATCTGGCGGGCGTGGATATCGAGAATGGCGGTCATGATCGCTCCCTGATCTGGGCCCGGACACGCGCCGGGCGGCCTTTTCGCGGCCCCGCTTAGCCAGCAGCCCCAAACTTGGCAATCCGGGGGACTTGCCATCGGACAAAAAATGCCGATGCTCAAAATAGTAACGGCGCCGGAACTGTAGGCCGCCGCCAAGCATTAGGATCATGACAGCCCGCCCCGCGCGGGACCATGAGGTTGAGCTTTAGGGAGACTTTGGACAATGGCCGACACCCCGGAAACCCCGCCCGTCAAGCGCGTGAAGAAGGCGGTTGCCGCCAAGGCGAAGCCGGCGTCGACCAAGGCCTCCACCCCGGCCGTCAAGGCCGCGCCGGTGAAGAAGGCCGCCACCCGCAAGGCGCCCGCAAAGCCCGGAAACGGGGCCGCCCATGGCTGGTCCGCGCAGATCGCCCCGATCAAGGCGCAAGCCGAAAAGGCCGCCAAGGCCGCGACCGACAAGATCAATTCGGTCGATTGGAAGGCGCATATCGACCCGATCAAGGAGCAGGCCGGCAAGACCGCAAAGTCTGCGGCGAGCAGTGCCAAGGACAAGACCGGTTCGGCCATGCAGAGCCTGTCGAAGCTGATTGCAGACACCGCCGGCACGGTCGATGCGAAGCTCGGCCCGCAATATGGCGATTATGCCCGCCAGGCAGCGGAATCGGTGGCCAGTGCTGCAGATACGCTGGATAGCAAGGACGTGGACCAGTTGATGACCGAGGCGCGTGATTTCGTGCGCAAGAGCCCGGCCGTTGCCATCGGCGCGGCCGCCGTGGTCGGCTTTGTGCTGATGCGCCTTGCCAAAGGATCGTCCGACAGCGACGCCTGACGAACGCAAGACAGGATTATCGTGACGGCTAACCGCAGGCCCCGGTTCACGGGGCGGAGGGGCAATTGACGCAGGAACCAGCGGATACGGTGGCAACGCCGCAGACCGAGGGGAATGAGGAGTCTGTCCGCGCGACATTCGCCCGCCTCTACACCGATGGCCGCGCCTATGCGCAGGCGGAGGTCGAGCGCCAGAAGCTGCGCGCCGGCATTGCTGGCGCCGGCATCCGCAATGCCGCTATCCTGGGGATCGTGGCGTTGATGCTGCTGTTCGCAGCGATCGTGACCCTGTTGATCGGATTGGTGATTGCGCTGTCAGCGACGATCGGGCCGCTCTGGGCAACGCTGGCGGTGTTCGGCGGCGCTGTACTGATCGCCGTCCTGCTGCTGCTGCTGGCCAAGGGACAGATCAGCCATATGTTGAAGACGATCAAGTCATGAGCCGGGAACAGGCCTATCGCGAAGCGACCGAACGCGCGGTGCATCTGCGCAGCAAGGCGGTCCTGAGCCTTGCCGATGCCCAGGCGCGGATCGCACCCGATCGGCTGAAGGCCGATTTCGAGGCGAAGATCACGGCGACTGCGCTCGACGGCGTCGCCTATGTCGGTGCCAAGGTGCGCCAGCGGCCGGTTGCAACCGGCGCGGCGGCAACCGGCATCGTCCTGTTTCTCTTCCGCCGCCCCCTCACGGCACTTTTCGGACGCCTGTTCGTTCGACTGAGGAACCGTAACACGGAAATTTCGGAGATTGATGATGGCTGACATCCGCGCCCAACTGACCCGCGTCCGCGAAGCGGCCAATGACGCCGCCGGCAGCGCAACCGACATGATCAAGGACAGCACCGGCAAGGCGCGCGAAAGCGCCGGCGAACTGATCCAGACCGGCAAGGACAAGGCGAGTGAAGCCTATGGCGACGCGCGCGACCGGGGCCAGCGTGTCGCTGCCCGCGCCAACGAGATCATTCAGGAGCATCCGGTTGCGGCTGTGGCCGGCGCGGTGGCGGCAGGCGCGGTCATCGCCTGGATGTTCCCCAAGAGCCGTAAGGTGATGAAGGCGTTGCCGGGTCTGGCCGCCACCGCCGGCGCCCGCGTGCTGGAGGCGGCCGCCACTGCCCGCACCGCCGCGAGCGAGAATAGCGAGTCGCTGCGCCATAATGCTGGCGAAGCACTGGCGAGTGCGCGGGACAATGCCGGCGAAGTGCTGAGCAAGGCCCGCGAAACGGCCAGCCATGCGCTGTCGAGCGCCAAGGAAAGCGCAAGCGACACCGCTGCAGCGGCCCGTGACGCCGCGGCATCGGCCGATCTTGGCGGCAAGGCATCGAAGCTGGCGGACGAACTGGTCGCGCTCGTTTCCACCCGCGTCGAGGCGCTGGGCGACGCGATCAAGGCGCGATTGCCGAAAAGCTAATCGCGATTGCCGCAAACGCAATCGACACAAAGGCCGCTTTCCTTGGCGGATCGCAGGGACGATGCTAAGGCACCGCGATCAGTCAAAGGAGAACATATAACGCCATGAGCAAGATGCATCTGGTGATGGGCGGCCGCGTAACCAACCCGCAGACGCTGGAATTCCAGGACCTCAGCAAGGTCGACCTGGTTGGCGTCTTCCCTGACTATGCCTCGGCCGAAAAGGCCTGGCGCGGCGCGGCGCAGCGCACCGTCGATGACGCCGAAATGCGCTATGTGATCGTCCATCTGCACCGCCTGCTGGAGCCTGAGCTGCCGGCAGCCTGATGACCCGTTTCGGGCGAGACCGGATCATGCCCCGGTTTCGCCCGAACACATATTATCGAACGATCAATTGATAGCCTGGGGCCGTTTGCGGAACCGCCAGCGCAGCAAGGGCCGGGTCAGGGCTAGCCCTGCCAGGAAGCCGCCAATATGCGCGGCAATCGCGATCTGACCCAGATCGCCCAATCCCCCCGCCGTCGCCACGCCGATCATCAACTGGATCGCGATCCAGGCGGCCGCCAGCCACAGCACCCGCACGAAATTGGCCGACAACGGCCCGATCCGCCGCACCTGTTGCTGGCTGTAAAGCAGCGCATAGGTGGCGATGATCGCGGAAATCGCGCCACTCGCCCCGACCATCGGATTGATCGATTCCGGCGTGATCGCCCATTGGGCGAAGCAGGCGGCATAGGCGCCGGCGACATAGAGGATCAGCGTGCCGGTGCGGCCCAGCACATGTTCGACCTGCCGCCCGCAGAAAAGCAGCATCAGCAGGTTGAAGCCGACATGCAGCCAGCCGGCATGGACGAAGGTGCAACTGAGCGGCGTCAGCCACCACGGCACCGCCGCCATGCCGTCCAGCAAGCCGGGGTTACCAATGCGGGCGGGCATGAACCCGCCCAGCAAGGCCGCATTGTCGATCTGCCCGGTTGCCAGCAGCAACAGGAACAGAACGAACGTGACCAGCGCGATCGCGTTGGTCGTGCGTCCGGCAGGCAGTTTCACGGGATCAGATGAACGCGATCTTGTCGACCAGGTAGAATTTGTCGCCCGACGGGACCGACACTTCCACCTCGTCACCGACCTCGCGGCCGATCAGCGCACGGCCCAGCGGGCTGTTATAGCTGATCATGCCCGCCTTGGCATCCGCCTCGGCCTGGCCCACGATCTGATATTTGACCGGCTTGTCGTCCTCGTCCAGCAGGGTCACGGTCGCGCCGAACACGATCTTGTTACCCGACAGGGTGGTCGGATCGATGATCTGGGCGCGCGACAGCTTGTCTTCCAGGTCGGAAATCGTTGCCTCGACCTGCCCCTGCCGTTCCTTGGCGGCGTGATATTCGGCATTTTCCGACAGGTCGCCGTGGGCACGAGCTTCCTCGATGGCGTCCACGATCAGAGGGCGCTCGGCCTTCAGCTCGCGGAGCTGCGCATTGAGCTTGTCATAGCCCACCTGCAGCATCGGCATCTTCTCGACGGTCGCCATTATTGCAAATCCTTCGTCAAAACTTCCCTTTGGCGGCGCCGAACGTGGCGCCACCCGCAGCATGCTTCCTGGTGAAGGGGATCAGGCGTGCGACCCAGGATAATAGGACTGGAGCGAGCGCACTTCAAGGGCGCGGTCCCGCAAAGCCTCGATTGCGTCCGCCGCAGCGACGCTGGCGGTCGCGGTGGTGAAACTTGCAATCTTTGCGCGTAGAGCACTGGTGCGGATCGCCTTGCTGTCCTTTAGGGACTGCCAGCCTTCGGTGGTGTTGAAGATCAGTTGCACGTCGCCATCGGTGATCCGGTCGACGATGTGCGGGCGGCCTTCGGCCACCTTGTTCACATGCTCGACGGCGATCCCCTGCCCTTCCAGATAGGTGGCGGTGCCGCCGGTGGCGATGATGGTGAAGCCCATGCCCGCCAGCTTCTGCACCGCCGGCAGGATCACCGGCTTGTCGCTGTCCTTGACCGAGACGAAGACGGTGCCGCTGGTCGGCAGCACGGTACCCGCACCCAGCTGCGCCTTGGCAAAGGCGGTGGCGAAATTGCTGTCGATGCCCATGACTTCGCCGGTGCTCTTCATTTCCGGCGAGAGCACGGGGTCGACGCCGGGGAAGCGGTTGAACGGGAAGACGGCTTCCTTGACCGCGACATGGTCGATCGCGTTGCGATCGATCTTGGGCAGATCCTTGATCTTCTCACCGGCCATGACGCGCGAGGCGATCTTGGCGATCGGGGTGCCGATCGCCTTGGCGACGAAGGGCACGGTCCGGCTGGCGCGCGGATTGACCTCGATCAGATAGACGATGCCGTCCTTGACCGCGAACTGGATGTTCATCAGGCCACGGACCAACAGGGCACGGGCCAGCACTTCGGTCTGACGCTCGATCTCGGCAATCACCTCGTCCGACAGGCTGTAGGGCGGCAGCGAGCAGGCGGAGTCACCGGAGTGAACGCCGGCTTCCTCGATATGCTGCAGCACGCCGGCGACGACCACATCGTCGCCGTCACACAGCGCGTCCACGTCCACCTCGACCGCATCACGCAGATACTGGTCGATCAGCACCGGGGAGTCGCCCGACACCTGCACGGCGGTAGTGATATATTCTTCGAGCTGGGCCTGGCCGTCGACAATTTCCATGGCGCGACCGCCAAGGACGTAGGACGGACGCATCAGCACCGGATAGCCGATACGATTGGCGACCGCGATCGCCTCCTCGCGGCTGCGGGCAATGCCGTTGGCCGGCTGGCGCAGCTTCAGCTTGTCGATCAGCGCGGCGAAACGCTCGCGATCCTCGGCCAGGTCGATCGCGTCCGGACTGGTGCCCAGGATCGGGATGCCGGCATCCTCCAGCGCCTGTGCGAGCTTGAGCGGCGTCTGGCCGCCAAACTGCACCAACACGCCCGCCAGCGTCCCCTTCGACATTTCTACTGCCAAGATTTCCAGCACGTCTTCGGCCGTCAGCGGCTCGAAATAGAGGCGGTCGGACGTGTCATAGTCGGTCGACACGGTTTCCGGGTTGCAGTTGACCATGATCGTCTCATAGCCGGCTTCGCTCAGCGCAAAGCAGGCATGGACGCAGCAATAGTCGAACTCGATGCCCTGGCCGATGCGGTTGGGACCACCGCCCAGGATGACGACCTTCTTGCGGTCGCTGGGCTGCGCCTCATTCTCCGGCTCGCCGAATATCGGGGCTTCATAGGTCGAATACATGTAGGGCGTCTTCGCCTCGAACTCGGCGGCGCAGGTGTCGATGCGCTTGAACACCGGACGCACGCCCAGCTTGTGGCGCAGACTACGCACTTCATCCTCGGTCACGCCGCCGGTCATGGCAACGACGGCATCGTGGATCAGGCCGCTGCCGCGGGCGACGCCGCGCTCATTGCCGCGCAGATTGGCGGACTTGAGCGCCAGCCAGGCGAGACGCTTGTCGGAAAAGCCCATGGCCTTGAGGCGGCGCATGCCGTCCGCATCGCGCGGCAGGCCGTGTTCCAGCACCTCATTCTCCGCCTCGACGATTTCCTTGAGGCGCTCCAGGAACCAGGGATCGAACTTGGCGATATTGTGGATTTCCGCGACGGTCAGACCTTCACGAAGGGCTTGCGCAGCGACCAGCAAACGATCGGGCGTCGGCTGTGCCAGGGCGGCGATGATGTCGTCCTTGGGCGCGCCGACCAGATGATCGACCTGGTTGAAGCCCGACAGGCCGGTTTCCAGACCACGCAGCGCCTTCTGCATCGATTCATGGATGTTGCGGCCGATCGCCATGACTTCGCCAACCGACTTCATGGCGGTGCCCAGCAGCGGCTCGGCGCCCTTGAACTTTTCAAAGGCGAAGCGCGGGATCTTGGTCACGACATAGTCGATGGTCGGCTCGAACGAGGCCGGGGTCGCACCGGTAATGTCATTCTCGATCTCGTCGAGCGTGTAGCCGACGGCCAGCTTCGCCGCGACCTTGGCGATCGGGAAGCCGGTCGCCTTCGACGCCAGCGCCGAGGAGCGCGACACGCGCGGGTTCATCTCGATGACGACCAGACGGCCATCCTTGGGATTGACCGCGAACTGGACGTTGGACCCGCCGGTTTCGACGCCGATCTCGCGCAGCACCGCCAGGCTGGCGTTGCGCATGATCTGATACTCCTTGTCGGTCAGCGTCAGCGCCGGCGCGACGGTGATGGAGTCGCCGGTGTGGACACCCATCGGATCGACATTCTCGATCGAGCAGATGATGATGGAATTGTCGTTGCGATCGCGCACGACTTCCATCTCATATTCCTTCCAGCCGAGGAGCGATTCCTCGATCAGGACTTCGGTGGTCGGCGAAGCATCCAGGCCGCCGCGGACGATGTTCATGAACTCGTCGCGATTATAGGCGATGCCGCCGCCGGTGCCGCCCATGGTGAAGCTGGGACGGATGATCGAGGGAAGGCCGGTGAACTCCAGCGCTTCCATCGCCTCTTCCATGGTGTGGGCGATGCGCGAGCGGGCCGATTCCAGGCCGATCTTGTCCATGGCGTCGCGGAACTTGATCCGATCCTCCGCCTTGTCGATCGCCTCGGCGTCGGCGCCGATCATCTGGACGCCGTATTTCTCCAGCGTGCCGTCGTTGAACAGCGCCAGCGCCGTGTTGAGCGCGGTCTGGCCGCCCATCGTCGGCAGCACCGCATCGGGCCGCTCCTTTTCGATGATCTTCGCCACGATTTCGGGCGTGATCGGCTCGACATAGGTCGCGTCGGCAAATTCCGGGTCGGTCATGATGGTGGCCGGGTTGGAATTCACCAGGATGATGCGATAGCCCTCTTCCTTCAGCGCCTTGACCGCCTGCGTGCCCGAATAATCGAACTCGCACGCCTGGCCGATGATGATCGGACCAGCGCCGATGATGAGGATGGAGGAGATGTCGGTGCGTTTGGGCATCTTATTTCTTCTTACCAAAAATCTTGGGGAAAAAGCCGATTGGCTTCGATGGTTCGGGCGCTGGAGGTTGACGCATCATTGCAGCCTCCCAGCCATCATATTCAACGCCGTAGCTGTCACAGAGGTCGCACAGCGCTGCCAGAGTCGTAGTTCGCCATTCTTCGCCGATGGCTTCATGTCGCTCGGCGATAATACCATCTGCATTGACTGTCGGCTTTACCGCGTAACCTAGTTCACGGAGCGAAGCGCCTAACGCTTCGAAGTTTCCGCCGTCCATAAAATGAAGGACATGACGGGCATCGCCGAAATCTTCGCCTCGATCAGCGAAGACGTTCAAGGTTTCCTTCGCCAGTTCGATCTGATCGCGGTTTGCCATCAATGCACGCCCCCCGCCTGCGCCTCGCAGCCCCAACCGTCATATTCGACGCCGCAGAGGATTTCGATCTGGAGGCATTTCTTGGTCAGCGCGCGGATCGAGGCTTCGTCGACCGGCTGCACGCATTCCAGGAACAGGAACAGGTCGCCTTCCTCATCCTCCTCCCGGTCCAGTTCGACGAAGCCGAACTGGCTGGCGATGGTGAGGACACGCTCGAAATCCTTCTCGCTGCCCCGGAAGCTGACGTCCACGGGCCGCGCGAGACGCGCGACGTCGCCATTGCGCTTCAGGTTGGCGAGAACCTCACGGTCCGCCTCCCACTCTGCGGCAAGGCGCGCTTCGTCAACCGGGGGCAGGTTCTGGCTCACGCCGCGACCGCGCCCTTGAGGCCATCGACGAACTTCTTGAACAGGTAGAAGCTGTCCTGCGGGCCGGGCGAGGCTTCGGGGTGATACTGGACCGAAAAGGCATTCTTGTCGGTCAGTTCGATGCCGCAATTGCTGCCGTCGAACAGCGAGACATGGGTCGAGCGCGCATTGGCCGGCAGCGTGTCGACATCGACGGCGAAGCCATGGTTCATGCTGGTGATCTCGACCAGGCCGTCCGACAGGCGCTTGACCGGATGGTTGGCGCCGCGATGACCCTGATGCATCTTGATCGTCTTCGCGCCGACGGCGAGGCCAAGCAGCTGGTGGCCCAGGCAGATGCCGAAAACGGGGATGTCGGCGGCCAGTACCTGCTGGATCACCGGCACGGCATATTCGCCGGTCGCGGCCGGATCGCCCGGACCGTTCGACAGGAACACGCCGTCGGGATTGAGCGCCTTGACCTGATCGAAGGTCGCGGTGGCGGGCAGCACGGTGACGCGCGCGCCGGCCTTCACCAGATTGCGGAAGATGTTGTTCTTCGCGCCATAATCGATGGCGACGACATGGGGGCGTTCCTCGCCCGCTTCATTGAGGCCATAGCCATGGCCGATGGTCCAGATGCCATCCTTCCACAGGCGGCTTTCCTTGCCCGTGACTTCGATGGCGAGGTCCATGCCTTCAAGGCCGGGCCAGGCGGCCGCCTTGGCAGCGAGCGCGGCGATGTCGAAATTGCCATCCGGATCATGGGCGATGACGACGTTGGGCGCGCCCTTCTCACGGATCATGCGAGTCAGTGCGCGGGTATCGACACCGGCGAGGCCGATGCGGCCGTTGTCCTTCATCCACTGGTCGAACGGTTCGACATTGCGGAAATTGCTGGGCGCGGTGACGTCCTGGCGCACGATGCAGCCGAGCGCATAGGGGCTGTCGGCTTCGACGTCGTCGAGATTGGTGCCGACATTGCCGATATGCGGGAAGGTGAAGGTGATGATCTGCCCGGCATAGGAGGGATCGGTCATGATCTCCTGATAGCCGGTGATCGAGGTATTGAAGCAGAGTTCGCCGACCGCGTCACCGACCGCGCCGAAGCCGCGACCGAAGACGGCGGAGCCATCGGCAAAAACCAATACCCCTGTCGCTCCTTTGGGCACAATGAGGGTCTTGGCGTCAGCCATGGTCTGCGGTCCTTTATGCTTTTGCGGGAACCCGTCTGGTGCGGGTTAAACGGCCGGTCACCTATTCCCGCAACGCGTGAAGGTCAACGTCTGTTAAAAATCTCTTTTCGCATTATATCTACTCCTTTCCCGAGAAACAGGATTAATTCGCCCATGATTCGCGACACCATCAAGAGCGCCCAAGTGGAGTCCATGAAGGCCGGCGACAAGGATCGCCTGGCCGCCGTGCGCCTGATCCTGGCCAAGCTCAAGGATCGCGACATCGAACTGCGCACCGCCAGCAATGTGCCCGACGACGACACGGTCGTGGTCGAGGTGCTGCAGAAGATGGTGAAGCAGCGCCGCGAATCGATCGACATGTTCAAGAGCGGTGGCCGCGACGAACTGGCGGCCAAGGAACAGGCCGAGCTGGACGTGATCGAAACCTTCCTGCCTGCGCAGCTGAGCGAGGACGAGACCCGCGCCGCGATCGAGGGCATCAAGGCCGAGATCGGCGCGGAAAGCGTCAAGGACATGGGCAAGGTGATGGCCGTGCTCAAGGAACGCCATGGCGCGGTGATCGACATGAGCAAGGCGAGCGGGCTGGTGAAGGCGGCGCTGAGCTGAGTTAGCACCGGGCTGACACGCGCATGCGATACTGACATAATAGCCCCTCCCTTCCAAGGGAGGGGTTGGGGTGGGTGATGGCGCTGCGCATCAATGCGAGACTCGGTCAATTTGCGCGCAAGATGCGGTGCGAGCCCACGGAATATGAACGCCGCCTTTGGGGCGCCCTACGCGGTTCCCAGCTGGACGGCTTCAAATTCCGCCGACAAGCCGTGATCGAACCCTATATCTGCGACTTTCTCTGCCCCCTCCTCGGCCTCATCATAGAAGTCGATGATGATAGCCATGATGCTATCAAGGATCGAGATAGAGACTTTGACCTTGCACATCAGGGCTATCTGGTTTTGCGCTTCTCCAACATCGACATTCGGGATAATCTGGAAGGCGTGCTGAGCGTCATTCTGGATCGTGCCCGCGCCATGCCGGAAAGGCAGAAGATCACCCACCCCAACCCCTCCCTTGGAAGGGAGGGGCTTTAATTAGATGACCCTCACGCCCCAATGGCTGGACGAGCTGCGCGCGCGGACGTCGCTTTCGACGTTGATCGGCAAGACCGTGAAGGTGCAGAAGGCGGGCCGCGAGTATAAGGCCTGCTGCCCCTTCCATAACGAGAAGACGCCCAGCTTCACGATCAACGACGAGAAGGGCTTTTATCACTGCTTCGGCTGCGGCGCGCATGGCGATGCGATCCGCTGGATGACCGACCAGCGCGGCCTGCCCTTCATGGAGGCCGTGAAGGAACTGGCGGCAACCGCCGGCATGGAAGTGCCCGCCGCCGATCCGCGCGCGGCCAAGCGCGCCGAGCAGGCCAAGGGACTGCATGACGCGATGGGCGCCGCGCAGAGCTTCTTCGAGGACCAGCTTGGCAGCATCGACGGCGGCGACGCCCGCGCCTATCTCGCCAAGCGCGGCATCAGCGACGCGACCCGGCGCACGTTTGGCTTTGGCTATTCGCCGGATTCGCGCGGGAAGCTGAAAGGCGCGCTCAAGGAATTTGGCGAGCCGATGCTGGTCGAGGCCGGCTTGCTCATCGACCCTGACGGCGAACGTGAAACATATGACCGGTTCCGCGGTCGCCTGATGCTGCCGATCCGCGATATTCGCGGACGGGTGATCGCCTTTGGCGGTCGGATCATCGGCCAAGGCGAACCCAAATATCTGAACTCGCCCGACACCCCGCTCTTCGACAAGGGGCGCACCCTCTACAATATCGACCGCGCCTCCCCCGCCAGCCGGCAGAGCGGCCGGGTGATCGTGGTCGAGGGCTATATGGACGTGATCGCGCTCGCCCAGGCCGGTTTCGGTGATGCGGTCGCGCCGCTCGGCACGGCGCTGACCGAGCATCAGATCGAGCGGCTGTGGAAGATGGTCGAGGTGCCGATATTGTGCTTCGACGGCGATGCGGCCGGGCAGAAGGCAGCGATCCGCGCGGCGACCCGCGCCCTCCCCCTGCTGCGCCCCGGCCATAGCCTGGCCTTCGCCACTCTGCCCGCCGGGCAAGACCCCGACGACCTGCTCCGCACCGAGGGGCCGCGCGCGATGGACGCCGTGTTGGCGGGCGCCCAGCCATTGGTCGATCGCCTGTGGGAGCATGAGCAGAAGGTCGGCCCGCTCGACACGCCCGAGCAGAAGGCGGCGCTCAAGCAGCGGCTGGCCGCCCATAGCGACTCGATCCAGCATCCCGATGTCCGCGCGCTCTATGCCCAGGCATTCCGGGAGCGCTATGACGCACTCTTCTTTGCCCGGCCGGATCGGTTTGGCGGCGGCCAGCGTGCCCCGCGCGGCTCCGGTGGCGGTGGCAGCCGCGCCGGCTGGCAGCGCGACAAGAAGGGCAATTGGAAGCCCCCCGTCCCGCCCGCCGGCAACGAGGCGCGGGAGATCGGCGCGAGCGGCATGGAACATCGGCTGCTGCGGGCGATATTGGCCAGCCTGCTGCGCGATCCGGAGCAGATTGTCCTGCACCGCGAGACGCTGTCAGGCCTGCGAATCGGTGATCCCGCGCTGGCGCGATTGCTGGATGCGATGATCGCCGCATCCTTCCGCAAAGAAACAGTTGAAACGCAGGCCCTCCTTACCATATTGGGGCAAGGTGACTTGTATAATATGGCTAAGGGGATGCTCCGGGCCGATACGTTCACATTCACCCCACATAGGATGACAACCGACCCCAGTCGCGTGCAACGCGACCTGGACGAGGCCATCCGGGTGATGGCGCAAGGACCGGAGCTGGAAACGGCGCTGGCGGAGGCTACTAGACGGTTCGAGAGCGACTTCAGCGAAGAGAATTTCGCTGAACAGCAGCGCGTCCGCGCGCTGAAAGCCGATCACGACAGCCGCCTGGCGGAACTGGCGCAGTCCGAAGACATTGTTTGATTGAGGCTCGTTCCTGTCGGGACGACGGAGTTAAGGCGAATAGATGGCGACCAAGGCGAACAGCAAGAATGGCGGGATGGGCGATGGCGAGGATGGCGATGCCCCCCTGCTCGACCTCAACGAAGCGTCCGTCAAGAAGCTGATCGCCCGCGCGAAGAAGCGCGGCTACATCACCTATGACGAACTGAACGATGCCCTGCCGCAGGACCAGATGTCCTCCGAGCAGATCGAGGACATCATGTCGGCGCTCAACGAGATGGGCGTCAACATCGTCGAGAATGAAGAGGCGAGCGAAGACGGCGACGAGCAGCGCGAGCGCGAGGAAGCCGACGACGCCGACGATGATTCGAGCGACGATGACGGCCCCAAGCTCGTCACCGAGAAAAAGAAGGAAACGGTCGATCGCACCGACGATCCCGTGCGCATGTATCTGCGCGAAATGGGCGCCGTCGAACTGCTCAGCCGCGAGGGCGAAATCGCCATCGCCAAGCGCATCGAGGCCGGCCGCGACACGATGATCCTGGGTCTGTGCGAAAGCCCGACCACCTTCAACGCGATCATCGAATGGTCGACCGCGCTCAACAATGGCGAGATGCAGCTGCGCGAGATCCTCGATCTCGACGCCATGCTGTCCAAGGATCCTGCTCCTGAAAATATGGAGGAAGGCGCCGAGGATGATGATGGCGAGATCAGCGAGAAGACCGCTGGCCCCAGCTTCAAGGAAGAGGAAGAGCCGGAGGAGGAATCCGCCGACGGCGACGAGGACGAGGATGGTGCGCCCCGCGCCCGTCGCGAGGAGGACGAGGAAGAGGACAACACCCTGTCCCTCGCCCAGATGGAAGAGACTTTGAAGCCGATGGCGCTAGAGAAGTTTGCGACCATCACCGAAATCTTCCGCGCCTTCTCCAAGGCCCAGGAATCGCGCATGGTCGCCATGGCGAACGGCGAGAGCCTGAGCCAGAAGGCCGAGGACAGCTATCATGAGCTGCGCGAGCAGCTGACCGCCGAGGTCGAGAGCGTCCAGTTCCACCAGCAGAAGATCGAATATCTGGTCGACCAGCTCTATGCCTATAACCGGCGCCTGACCGCGCTGGGTGGTCAGATGCTGCGTCTGGCCGAGCGCCACAAGGTCAGCCGCAAGGACTTCCTCGAGCGCTATATGGGCCATGAACTGGACGATGCCTGGCTGGAAAAGGTGCAGGGCCTCGACAAGAAATGGGCCGCCTTTGCCGCTGCCGAAGGCCGCGCGGTCGAGCGCATCCGCAACGAAGTGAGCGAGATCGCCCAGGCGACCGGCATGTCGCTCAGCGAATTCCGCCGCATCGTGAACATGGTGCAGAAGGGCGAGCGTGAGGCGCGCATCGCCAAGAAGGAAATGGTCGAGGCGAACCTGCGCCTCGTCATCTCCATCGCGAAGAAGTACACGAACCGCGGTCTGCAGTTCCTGGACCTTATCCAGGAAGGCAATATCGGCCTGATGAAGGCAGTCGATAAGTTCGAATATCGCCGCGGCTACAAGTTCAGCACCTATGCGACCTGGTGGATCCGTCAGGCGATCACCCGTTCGATCGCGGATCAGGCGCGGACCATCCGTATCCCGGTCCACATGATCGAAACGATCAACAAGCTGGTCCGTACCAGCCGCCAGTTCCTGCACGAGCAGGGCCGTGAGCCCACGCCGGAGGAAATGGCCGAGCGCCTGTCGATGCCGCTCGAAAAGGTGCGCAAGGTGATGAAGATCGCCAAGGAGCCGATCTCGCTCGAAACGCCGATCGGCGACGAGGAAGACAGCCATCTGGGCGACTTCATCGAGGACAAGAATGCGATCATCCCGGTGGATGCCGCGATCCAGGCGAACCTCAAGGAAACGGTTACCCGCGTCCTTGCCAGCCTGACCCCGCGCGAGGAACGCGTACTGCGCATGCGCTTCGGCATCGGCATGAACACCGACCATACGCTGGAGGAAGTGGGCCAGCAGTTCAGCGTGACCCGCGAGCGTATCCGCCAGATCGAGGCGAAGGCGCTGCGCAAGCTGAAGCACCCCAGCCGCAGCCGCAAGATGCGCAGCTTCCTGGACCAGTAAATCCGGTCAGATTATCGCTTCAAACAAGGGCCCGGCCGGACATTCCAGCCGGGCCTTTTGTTTTTCAAGACGATAGCATCATTTGTTAACCATAACGGCCTAGACCATTGGTGCCACATTTGCGACCAGCCGAAGCGACAAGTTTAACCCGGCGTTTACGCACCATGCCCTAAATTATACCCAGCGGCGCCCCTTACGCCGTTGCCACAGGGAAATTTCTATGAGCGAAGTGACGGCGCTGCGCCGGGGCGACGATATTGCGCAAATCCTGGACATGTTGGTTCGGGCCGATGGCAGCTATAGCCACAGCTATCTGGCCCAGGCGAGCCAGGATGCCCGCTCGCGCGATGGCCTTGGCCTGCCCGACCTTGCCGATGCCGCTTATTATCTCTGCCTGCTCCATGGTCGCCATCCCGGCGTGATCGACCATGCCGCCACCCGCTCGGTCGACAATGCCGCGCGCCGCTGGCTGATCGAGGCCGCCGACGCCTTTGCGCGGGAGCGCGCCTATCTGACCCAGGTCACCGTGGCTGCTGGCCCCGCCCCCAGCACGGCGGGCCAGAGCAGTTGCGAAACCATCGTCAGTCAGCAGCGCCATGCGCTCGACATGCTGGCCCAGTCCGACCGGCGCGGTTGCGCCATGGGCGCAGCGATCGCGCTGGTGCTGGACTGGCGCGCCGTGCGCAAGCTGCTGGACATTGCCGCGCTTCGTGCGGGCATCGAACCGGTTCCCTGCTCTTTGCCCGATCATCGGGCAACGCTGGACGTGGCGCGCGCCATTGGTGGCGATCCGGCCGTTGATCGCGCGATCCAGTTCGGCATGCGCCAGCTGCTGGCCCAGCATCGCGGTCTGTGGGATGTGCTGGAGGCGCGCGCCGCCATCCGCCGGCAACAGCAGGACTGATCCATCGCCCCACCGCTTGCCGCAACGCACAAACGCGTTGCGCCCCAATCCCGCTTTGCCTAGTCCGGTCCTCCAGCAATGATGGAGCGGAAGAGAGCCATGCGCTTTGAGGGCACCCAGGATTATGTCGCCACCGACGATCTGAAGGTCGCGGTCAATGCCGCGGTGCTGCTGCGCCGGCCGCTGCTGGTGAAGGGCGAACCGGGCACCGGCAAGACCGTGCTGGCCCAGGAAATCGCCAAGGCCATTAACGCCCCCCTCATCGAATGGAACGTCAAGTCGACGACCAAGGCGCATCAGGGCCTGTATGAATATGATGCGGTTGCCCGCCTGCGTGACGGCCAGCTGGGTGACGAGCGGGTCCACGACATCGCCAACTATATCCGCAAGGGCAAGCTATGGGAGGCCTTCACCTCCCCCACCCTGCCCGTCCTGCTGATCGACGAGATCGACAAGGCCGATATCGAATTTCCCAACGACCTGTTGCAGGAACTCGATCGCATGGCCTTCCATGTCTATGAGACCGGCGAGACGGTCGCGGCCAAGGAACGGCCGGTCGTCATCATCACCTCGAACAACGAGAAGGAATTGCCCGACGCCTTCCTGCGTCGCTGTTTCTTCCACTATATCAAGTTCCCGGATCGCGAGACGATGCAGGCGATCGTCGATGTCCATTTCCCCGGCATCCAGAAGATGCTGGTCAGCCGGGCAATGGACATTTTTTACGACATTCGCGAGGTGCCCGGTCTCAAGAAGAAGCCCAGCACCAGTGAATTGCTCGACTGGCTGAAGCTGCTGCTGAACGAGGATATGCCGCTCGACGTGCTGCAGAATGCCGACCCGACCAAGGCGATCCCGCCGCTGCACGGCGCGCTGCTCAAGAATGAGCAGGACATCATGATGTTCGAGCGCCTGGCCTTCATGGCGCGGCGCCAGGGGCGCTGAGGCCGCCGGCCAGCCTGGCCGAATCGCGCTCCTGACATTGGGCGAACCCGGCCTGGTCGTGGCCGAAGGCGTCATCCCCACCGATGCTGCGCCGCAATGGACCTGTCACGGCCCGCAATTGTCGCGATTTCCGGGGCAAATGGCCCCGCCGGCGTGAAGGCGGCTTGCGCCCCTGCGGAATCCGTGATTTTCTGATCCTCTGTCATTCAAGGCCGCGCCAAGACGGTCTGGATCGAGAGAGAGGATGCCAATGCCCCGACGTGCGTTGTTCCTATGTTCGATGGCCCTCTGCCTGGCTCTGCCCTCGCTGGCGCAGGCTGCGGACGATATCGAGGCATGGACGCCCAGTGATACTGCCATACGTGCCACCGCCGCCGGCATCAGCCTGCCGCAGACGGTCGCCAGCCTGTCGTTGACCAAGAGCGGCGAAGTATCGAACGGCGGCAAGGGCATCGACAATTACGCCCAATATATTTCGCAGGATGGCGCCATCCAGGCGACCCTCTATGTCTATCTGCCCACCTATGCCGACGCTTCACTCGCCGCTTACATGACCGACAAGGCGGTTATGGAGCGGTTCGGCGGCAAGACCCATCGCACCGCTTATGACAGCGTCGCCGCCGGCGGCCGCGCGGGCACGGCGATCCGCGCCGTCTATGACGATGCCGCCGATGGCGCGCTGACGACGGCGGCCGCCTTCGCCCATGCCGGGCGCTGGATGGTGAAGCTGCGCGTCACCGGGCCGACCGAACGCCGCGCCGAAGTGCTGGCCGGGTTGGACGGCATGCTGGCCGGCCTGAAATTCGACGATGCGACAAGCCTTCACGCGACCAGCCCGGCCAGCTTCGGTGCCTGCCCGACCGGCGATGGCAGCGACGCCCGCCTGACCAAGGCCGTGCCCAGCGGCACCGCCGGCCAGCCCGTGCCGCAGGAGGTCCGCATCCCGCGCGAGGGCAAGGATAATCTGTGCATTCGCGGCACCGTCCAGACCGCACAGGGCAGCTATGACATGCTGCAGCAGACGGGGCGCAGCGATGGCGCGATCATCGTGCCGGTCGACGATAGCGGCACTGTCCTCGCCTTCGATCCCGCCACCCGCGACCTTGGCTATCAACTGTCGATCCATATGGTCGGCCAGACCGACCTTTACGGCGTCTATGACAAGGTGCCGAGCGGCCGCCAGATCGCCGCGATCCTGGACGGCAAGGATCCCCAGACCGCCCAGGCCGAAGCCACGGCACTTTATGCCGCCAATGGCGAGGTTACGATCAGCCAGGGCGCGCGCAAGCCCAACTGAGGCGGTTTTAGAAAATCCTGGGCGCTCCGGACATTATCCGGAGCGCCCTTTCGCTTCCGATCAGCGGCCGGGGCACACGCCGACGCGTTCCCCCGACAATTCGGTCTTCAGGCTGCCGAAGAAGCGCGGCTTCTCGGGGCCCTTGCCGCGCGGCCCCCGTCCGCCAACAGTCTTGTGTTCGGCAGATGCCTCCAGCGCATCGCCCGTGACCGTTCCGTTCATCCTGCCATAGGAAAAGCCGCCATGCGCACGGCCGCAATATAGTCGCCCCTCGAATTTTCGCCCTGACACAGTGACCCGCCATTGGCGGCATCCATGCGGGCCACCGGCCCCAGCCGGCAGAGGTGGCCCCTCCACGGCATAGCGGATCGCCAGATCATCGCGGCGATCGGGGATGCACGCCTCCCACTGGCGGGTGCCGGGAGGATGATGTCCGGATATGCTGCTTACATAGGTCCCGATCTCGGTAAAGCGCCACAGGCCAGGATTGATGGCATGGCGCGCGCCGGTGACGATGATCGCGTCGGATTTTTCGGCTTCGTCCGCTTGTGCATCCTGCCCGGCAGGGGCGGTTTCAAGTGCGGCCTCGCTTACCAGTGCAGGCAGGGTACCCCGATGATTGGCGAGATCATCGATCCGGGCATTGACACATTGCTTGGCCTCTTCGCGCCTTGTCTTCCCGTCGAGCAGGCATTGCTGCAGCAACATGCAGATCGCCCGGTCGGCGGCCGGCGTGCCGGTCGTCCCGTCGAGATTGCAGGCCTTGAGCCAGGGGCCACGAAGCGCATATTCGATGTTGATGATCTTCATCCGGGCGGCGATCACGACGATCTCGTCCTGGGCCTGCTGGGGCGTATCGGTCCCCAGCGCCGCGCCCGACGCGCCGAGCAGCGCCAAAGCCACACCCCGCGTCCATCGCCGTCCCGCCATCGGCAGCCTCTCCTCATTTTTTGTCGTTCCGTCAGCTTAACGATCATGCGCGCGCTGCAAAGCCCTTTCGTCGGGGCCGGAATGATTGGCGTCCGGGCCATGGCGCGCTAGACATCGGGACATGAACGACCCCACGGGCGCGACCCGCTTTGCGCGGATACGCGCCCATCTGGAATCGGTCCGCGTCGCGGCGGGGCCGCGCGCCTGGGCCTATGAGTTCCTGCTGTTCGGCTTCAAACAGGGCTGGGCCTGCCTGTTCGGCGGACTGATGCTGGCGCTGCTGCTCGCGACCCATCTTTTCTATCCCGCCGGCGCGCCGCTGCATCGCTATGATTTCCTGACCCTGGCCGCAGTCGCGATCCAGATCGCGATGCTGGCCCTGCGGCTGGAAAGTCCGCGCGAGGCACTGGTGATCTGCGCCTTCCACCTGATCGGCACGATCATGGAATTGTTCAAGACCCATGCGGGAAGCTGGGTCTATCCGGAGGCCAGCCTGCTCCATATCGGCGCCGTTCCGCTCTTTTCCGGCTTCATGTATGCCGCCGTCGGCAGCTATATCGCGCGGGTCTGGCGCATCTTCGACTTCGGGTTCAGCCGCTATCCGCCGGTCTGGGCGACGGTGCTGCTGGCGAGCGCCATCTATGTCAATTTCTTCGCCCATCACTGGCTGCCCGATGTGCGGATCGCCCTGTTCGCCGCCGCCATCCTGCTGTTTGGGCGAACCTGGATCTGGTTCACGCCCTGGCGGGAAGCACGGCGGATGCCGCTGCTGCTCGGCTTCTTCCTGGTCGCGCTATTCATCTGGCTGGCGGAGAATATCGGCACCTTCTCCAATGCCTGGACCTACCCCAGCCAGCGCCATGGCTGGGAGATGGTCAGCCTGATGAAACTGGGCGCCTGGTATCTGCTGATGATCATCTCCTTCGTGCTGGTCTCGCTGATCCACGGCATAAGGCGGGTGGATCAGATCAGATAGCCGACCTCATACAGGCCCCAGCGGCGGCCGGCGAAGCGCAGCGGCACGAACACGCTGCGCAGTGCCCGGTAGCGCCCCTCTCCCAGATTCTGGCGATAGGTGAAGAGGTAGAAATCATCGTCGCCGTCGAGCGCGCGGCGGGTCTGGGCGTCCATGAAGATTTGCCGGTTGCGGGCATGTTCCATGTTCCAACGCGGATCGCCGATGCGCTGCGGCTGGCTGCGCGCGCTGATATGGGTGGGCAGATAGCCGTCCATGTCGATCAGGCAGCAGCCGATGATGGTCGCGTCCTTCGCGGTATGGCGGTCGAGCAACGGCCGCACCCGCAGATCGGCATAGGCGGTGAAACCGGTCTGATATTGGGTCGGTTCGGACCCCGCGATCGGTCGATGGCTGCGATCGAACAGCGCCTGTTGCGACAATTCGCCGCGGGCCAGTGCATCCTCGATCAGCGCCGTAACCTCGGCCGCGCCATCCTCGGCCAGCGCGATATAATGGCTGTTGCGGGTGCGCAGCCGGCTCTGCGCCGCCGTGTTGAGCATGTCGTTGGCCAGGCTCTCCAGCGTCTCGATCTTGTCGCGGGCCATGTCGACACGTCCCGCACTCTCGGTCGAGGAGCGGCCGAACAGCGCCAGCCCCTGGTCCAGCGCCGCGACATGAGCGTCCGCCTCGTCGGTGCAGGCGACGATCGCGCTGGATCGCTCGCCGAACTGGGTCACGAGCGAGGCGATTTCCGCCATCGACAAGCGCAGTTGGTCGATATGGGTGCCGACGTCGCGGCCGCGCTGGATATTCGCCTCCACCCCGCCGATCAGATGCCGGGCATCGCGGTCGAGCTGGCCAAGCTTGCTGCCGACCGAGGCCGAGGATTCGGCCGCCTGTTCGGCCAGCCGGCGGATTTCCTCCGCCACCACGGCAAAGCCCATCGTCGCCTCGCCGCCGCGCGCCGCCTCGATCGCCGCGTTGACGCCCAGCAGGCGGGTCTGGCGGGCGATCGTGCCAAGCTGATCGGAAATGCCGCCCACCGCCTCGATCACCTGCAGGAACTGGCGCAGATGGCCTTCAAGGCCGGTGACATGTTCGACCAGCCCCGCCACCTCGCCCAGCGACAGGGTGATGACATCATGCCCCTCGGCAATGATGCGCCCGGCGCGCCCGGCGGTGAGGCTCAGTTCCTGGGCCGCCGCCACGCTCTCATTCTGGCTGGCGGTCAGCGTCTGCATGTTCGCCTGCAAGTCCGACAGGCGCGCCGAATCGCCCTGGATCCGGCGGTTCACTTCGCCCAGAAATCCAGCGGTTTCGCTGCATTGCAATGCTATGTCGCCCGACCGTTCCCCCAGGTCAGCCAACAATTCTCCGTTTTCCAAGCCGCCCCCGCAACTTAACTGTCACAATGAATACTGAACTGTTTACCGTGCGGCGCAACACTTAATATTTCGCCAATGCGATCCGCCCGACGCTTGCATCGCCCGCCGCGCTGGCCGACAAGATCGGCACCATGATGCTCAATTTCCTCGACGCGCTGCGCGCCGCCGGCATCCCCGCCAGCATCAAGGAGCATCTGCTGCTCCTGGAGGCGCTGGACCGCGACGTGATCGAGCGACGGCCGGAGGATTTCTATTATCTCGCCCGCGCCACCTATGTGAAGGATGAGGGGCTGATCGACCGGTTCGACCAGGTCTTTGCCCGCGTGTTCAAGGGGCTGCTGGGCCAGGACGGGGTTGAGGCGGAGATACCCGAGGAATGGCTGCGCCTGGTCGCGGAGAAGTTCCTCAGTCCCGAGGAGATGGAGAAGATCAAGTCGCTGGGCGACTGGGACGAGATCATGAAGACGCTGAAGGAGCGGCTGGAGGAGCAGAAGGAGCGCCATCAGGGCGGCAGCAAGTGGATCGGCACCGGCGGCACATCCCCTTTTGGCCATGGCGGCTATAATCCCGAAGGCGTGCGGATCGGGGGGACAAGCCGACACAAGCGCGCCATCAAGGTGTGGGAAAAGCGCGAATTCGCCAATCTGGACAGCAATCGCGAGATCGGGACCCGCAACATCAAGGTGGCGCTGCGCCGGCTGCGCCGGTTTGCGCGGGAGGGGGCGGCCGACGAACTGGACCTGGACGCGACGATCCGCGGCACCGCCCGGCAGGGCTGGCTCGACATCCGGATGCGGCCCGAGCGGCACAATGCGGTCAAGCTGCTGCTGTTCCTGGACGTGGGCGGATCGATGGACCCGCATATCAAGCTGTGCGAGGAGCTGTTTTCCGCCGCGACCAGCGAATTCAAGAATATGGAATTCTTCTACTTCCATAACTGCCTCTATGAAGGCGTGTGGAAGGATAATCGCCGCCGCTTTGCCGAGCGCACCCCGACCTGGGACGTGCTGCACAAATATGGCCATGACTATAAGGTGATCTTCGTCGGCGACGCGGCGATGAGCCCCTATGAGATCAGCCATCCGGGCGGGTCGGTGGAGCATATGAACGAGGAAGCGGGTGCCGTCTGGCTGCAGCGCGTCACCCATACCTATCCCGCGACCGTGTGGCTGAACCCCGCGCCGGCGGAGCATTGGGGCTACAGCCAGTCCACCCGCATCATCCGTGACCTGATGAGCGAGCGCATGTATCCGCTGACCTTGGAGGGGCTGGATGAGGCGATGCGGGAATTGACGCGCAAGCGGTAGGATCGGCCTCTGCGGCGCGCGGGCATATCCGACAGGTCAAAGAGCCATCCGCATAGTGGCTGAGGGGTGCGGTGTAGGACAGCGCGAATTTGTTGCCCTAGGGTTGGTCGGTCAGGCGGATGACGCGACAGTATATTTCGGCCCGAAGTTCACAGTGTCGTCGGGCCATTTCGGGCCTTTTGCACCTGTCACGCGCCCGCGACGCGACACCGACGCGCCTGTGGCGCGACTATTGCGTCACGATCAGGGTCACTGTCCCGCACCACCGACGCGACAGTCAGGCGACAGGGACGCGACAGCGGCGCGACAATTCTGGACATGTTTGCGTGAGGGGGACGGTTTTTCATGGCCGGAGTAGATCATGAACGGGCCGAATAGGACAGAGGGTGCGCGCCCTTGGTTGGGTCGCACTCGCAAAGCAAGAAAAGCGGGATGCCGGGTCAAGCCCGGCATGACGGGATGGGGATGGAAGCTAGCGACCACTTGCGGACGTTTCCTACTCCCCTCCCTTCCAGGGAGGGGCTGGGGGCGGGTGCGCCGCGTAGCGGCGGTCTACGGTCGATAGGGCAGAAGCTCGCTACGCTCGCCACCCACCCCAACCCCTCCCTGGAAGGGAGGGGCTATGTCTTGTTCCAACCCAACTCCGTCATCCCCACTCAGCGTGGCGGATGGAGGCCGGGGATATTGTCGATCGTGACCCAGCCCTGCACATAATTGGCATAATAGAGGCCGAACAGGACGGCCGAGAGCAGGGTTGCGCGCAGCATGACGCGACCGGGACGGAAGTTGCTGGGGGCGCTGTCCGCCTGGCCTTTCAGCAGTAGCTCGCCCGTCTCGTCGGGCGTGCGCAGGCCGAAGGGCAGGACGAGGAAGGCGCTGATCACCCAGAACAGCACATAGATGGCGAAGATGGCGTACCAGTTCATCCGGCCCGCCCGTTATTGCAGCGCATGCCTCTACCCTCTCCCGTCACAGCGGCGTTTCGCTCGCTATGACGATTCAATTTTGATCGGCCCGAGCCTAAAGGCTTCCGGCTGTCAACGAAAGCGCCGTTCGCGTTGCTCCCGCAGGATAGCGAACGGCGCTCTCTTATATCATGCGCGGATCAGCAGTACGTCGACGATCGGCTTCTTGCCGGTCCAGCGGGTCGCGGTGCGGCGCACGGCGAGGCGCAGGCGTTCGCGCAGGGCTTCCTGCTCCATCGATCCCTTGGCGACGGCCGCCGCCGCTTCCTCGGCCGCTTCGGCGAGGAAGGCGTCCTTGTCTTCCTCCACCGGCACGCCCTGGGTGCGCAGCACGGGTTCGCCGATCAGGCGGTTCTTCGCGTCGAGCGCCACGGCGACGCTGATCTGACCGTGCAGGCCGAGCTTGCGCCGTTCGTTCATGGTCGCGCCGTCGGCGGGCAGGATGACGTCGCCGTCGAGGACCAGACGGCCGGTATCCTCATGGCCGATGATCGTCGGCTTCCCCGGTGCCAGGCGCAGCAGGTCGCCGTTCGACTGGACCACGGCATCGGGGATGCCGGTGGCGAGGCCAAGCCGCGCCTGTTCCGCCATGTGGCGGCGCTCGCCATGAACCGGCAGCAGGATGGCGGGGCGGATCCAGCGATACATGGATTCCAGTTCCGGACGGCCCGGATGGCCCGAGACATGGACCTCGGCCTGGCGGTCGGTCACCATGATGATGCCCTTGGTCGCCAGCGCATTCTGGATGCGGCCGATCGCGATTTCATTGCCCGGAATCTGCTTGGACGAGAAGACGACGGTGTCGCCCTCGGCCAGCTTGATCGGGTGGCTGTCAAAGGCGATGCGCGAGAGCGCGGCGCGCGCCTCGCCCTGGCCGCCGGTGGCGATGAACATCACTTCCGAACGCGGCAGGTCCATCGCATCATCCCAGTCGACCAGCGGCGGGAAATCCTTGAGATAACCGGCGGCCTTGGCAGTGCTGATAATGCGGTCGAGCGAGCGGCCGGCGACGCACAGCTTGCGCCCGGTGGCGGCCGCGACCTCGCCCAGCGTCTGCACGCGCGCGGCGTTGGAGGCGAAGGTCGTGACCAGCACGCGGCCCTTCGCCGCTGCGACGGTCTGCATCAGGCCATCGCGCACCGTGCTTTCAGAACCCGATGGTTCTGGATTGAAGACATTGGTGCTGTCGCACACCAAGGCCAGCACGCCCTCGTCGCCGATCGCGGTCAGTTCCTCCGGGGTGGAGGGCTGGCCAAGCAGCGGGGCGGCGTCCAGCTTCCAGTCGCCGGTGTGGAAGATGCGGCCGTGCGGCGTATCGATCAGGACGGCATTGCCCTCCGGGATCGAGTGGGCCAGCGGCACATAACGGAAGCCGAACGGGCCGAGATTGAAGCTGCCCTCATTCTCGATGACGTGGAGCTTGACCTCCTTGGTCAGGCCCTCTTCCTCCAGCTTCAGGCGGATCAGGCCTGCAGTGAAGGGCGTGGCATAGAGCGGCACGCCCAGGTCCGCCGCGAGGTAGGGGATGGCGCCGATATGGTCTTCATGGCCATGGGTCAGCACGATGCCGAGTAGGTCGTCCTTGCGCTCCTCGATGAAGGCAAGGTCGGGCAGCACCAGCTCCACGCCGGGATAAAGCGGATCGGCAAAGGTCAGGCCGAGGTCCACCATGACCCATTTGCCCTGGCAACCATAAAGATTGACGTTCATGCCGATCTCGCCCGAGCCGCCGAGGGCCAGGAAGAGCAGCTCGTCCTTGGGTGTCATTCTGTCTGTAAACTCCGTTCGTACAGCAATGCGAGGCCCTGGATCGTCAGGTCGGGCGCGATCGCATCGAAAATATCGCTATTGTCATTGAAGAGGACAGCGAGTCCTCCGGTCGAAATCACTTTGGTCGGGCGGCCGATCTCGGCCCGCATCCGGGCGACCAGCCCCTCCATCATCGCCACATAGCCCCAGAAGACGCCGATCAGCATGGCGTCGGCCGTGGTCCGACCGATAACCGATCGGTTCTCTGGCGGGGCGATCGCGATGCGGGGCAGCTTGGCCGCGGCCGCCACCAGCGCATCGAGCGACAGGTTGATGCCCGGCGCGATGATGCCGCCCTTATAGGCGCCGCGATAGTCCACCACATCGAAAGTCGTCGCCGTGCCGAAATCGATGACGATCAGGTCGCCCTCATAAAGATGGTGGGCCGCGATCGCGTTTACAACCCGGTCGGCGCCGACCGAGGCCGGTTCCGCCACGTCCAGTTCGATGCCCCAGTCGACCGGCGACTGGCCGGCGACCAGCGCGGTCGTCTTGAAATATTTGTCGGCCAGCACCTGAAGATTATGCAGCGCGCGCGGCACGACCGTGGCGACGATCACCGCGTCGACATCGGCCATGGCATAGCCTTCCAGCATCAGCAGCTGGTTCAGCCACACGGCATATTCGTCGGCCGTGCGGCGCGGGTCGGTGGCGATGCGCCAGCGCGTCTTGATCTCACGCCCGTCGAGCAGCGCGAAAACGACATTGGTGTTGCCCGCGTCGATCGCGAGAAGCATGGCCGAACCCTCAGATGAGAAAGATATCGCCGGCATGAATGGCACGGGTATCGCCATTCGCCAAGCGCAGGATCAACATGCCCTGGCTGTCGAGCGTGCCGAAGCCACCCTCCACCACGTCGCCATCGGGCTGGACGACACGCATCGGCGTGCCGGTCGGATGGGCGTTGAGCAGCCAATGGGTGCGCACCGGATCAAGTCCCTGGGCACGCCAGATCGCCAGCCAATGGCCGAAAAGCTGGGCGAGCCGTTCCAGCAGCGCGGCGGCGTCCGCGCCCTGCCCGTCCGCGCCTTGCGCGACGAGGCTGGTCACCGGACGGTCGAGCCCTTCCGGGAAATGGGTGACATTGATGCCGATGCCGACCACCACGGCATCGCCGGTGCGTTCCAGCAGGATGCCGGCGATCTTCGCGCCGTCGACCAATATGTCATTGGGCCATTTGATCCGCGCCTGTCCGGCACAGAGCGGCGCGACCAGCGCATGGACGGCGTTCGCCGCGACCAGCGCCAGCGTGTGCGCCATCGGGTCGCCCGGCTGCAGCCGGATCAGGGTGGAGCAATAGAGATTGCCGACCGGACTTTCCCACGCCCGGCCCAAACGACCGCGGCCTCCGGACTGTCGCTTTGCGCGCAGCCAGAGGCCCTCGGTTTCACCCTGCTCCGCCAATGCCAGCATGTCGGCATTGGTGGAGCCGGTTTCTTCTACGGTGCGAAACTGCGTCAGAACAGCGAAGCCGCCGCAGCCGCGCTGGCCTTGTCCAGCAGCGGGTTGAGCAGATAACCGAAGACGATCACGATGGCGCAGGCAGCCATGATGATATTCTCGACCGCCCCGCCCTTCGCCTCATAGGGCGCGGCCGGTTCGTCGAAATAGATCGTCTTGATGATCTTGAGATAATAGAAGGCGCCGATCACCGACATGGCGATGCCGAAGGCGGCGAGCGCGGTCAGATTGGCGGCGACCGCGGCATCGAACACCAGGAACTTCGCCCAGAAGCCGAACAGCGGCGGGATACCGGCCATCGAGAACATGAAGATCGCGAAAGCGGCCGACAGGCCCTTGCGCGACTGCGACAGGCCGGCAAGGCTGGCGATCGTGTCGACCGGCTTGCCGTCGGCGGTGCGCATCTGGAGGATGCAGGCGAAGGCGCCGATGGTCATGACGACATAGATCGCCATGTAGCTCATCGTCGCGGCAACGCCGGCGGGCGTGCCGGCGGCGAGGCCGACCAGCGCGAAGCCGACATTGTTGATCGACGAATAGGCCATCAGACGCTTGAGGCTGGTCTGGCCGATCGCCGCGACTGCACCGAACAGGATCGAGGCGAGCGCAACGAAGATGATGATCTGCTGCCAGTCGAGGCCGGCCGGGCCAAGCGCTTCGATCGCGACGCGGACCATCAGGCCCATCGCGGCGACCTTGGGCGCGCTGCCGAAGAAGGCGGTGACCGGGGTCGGCGCGCCTTCATAGACGTCGGGCGTCCACATGTGGAACGGCACGGCGCTGATCTTGAAGGCGAGGCCCGCGAGCACGAAGACCAGGCCGAACAGCTCGCCCTTCGACACGCCGTCACCCATGGCAATGGCAATGCCGTCAAACGCGGTCGAACCGGTGAAGCCGTAGAGCAGCGAGATGCCGTAGAGCAGGATGCCGCTGGCCAGCGAACCGAGCACGAAATATTTGAGGCCCGCTTCCGACGACTTCTCGTCCTGGCGCATGAAGCTGGCCAGCACGTAGGATGCGAGGCTGTTCATTTCCAGGCCGACATAGAGCGTCAGCATGTCACCGGCCGAGACCATCATGCCCATGCCGATGGCGGCAAAGACGATCAGGACGGCATATTCGGGACGCAGCGCGCCGCCGGTGGCGAAGAAGCGCGGGGCCAGCAGGATGGCCGCACCGGCCGCGCCATAGATCAGCGCCTTGGCGTAGACCGAGAAGGCGTCGGCACGGACCAGGCCGTCGAACGCGACCGGGCCATGCGCCATCGAGGTGCAGAGGCTGAGGCCGGCGGCGAGCAGTGCCAGCACTGCCAGCCAGTTGACGGCATGGGTCGAGCGGTCACCACCGAAGGCGGCGATCAGCATCAGCACCAGGCCAGAGCCGGTGAGGATGAGTTCCGGCAGTACGGCCAGAAGGGAAGCGGTTTCGATCATTAGTGCGCCTCCCCGTGCGCAGCGGCTTCTTCATGATGGCCCTCGCCTACCGGCTTGGGCGCACCCATCTTGATCTGGGAATCTCCTGCGGGAGCCGCAGGGGCGAGACGCGCTTCGAGCGCGCGGATGTCGGGACGCATCGGGGCCAGGAAGCTTTCCGGATAGACGCCCATCCAGAGCACCGCCGCGGCAATCGGGGCGAGCAGCCAGATTTCACGCGCCGACAGGTCAGGCATGGCGGCGGCATCGGCGTTCACCTGATCGCCGTAGCAGATGCGGCGATAGAGGTAGAGCATATAGGCCGCACCCAGGATGATGCCGGTGGTGCAGATCAGTGCTGCCCAGGTCGAGACCTGATAGATGCCCATCAGCGACAGGAATTCACCGACGAAGTTGCTGGTGCCCGGCAGACCGACCGAAGCCATGGTGAAGAGCAGGAACAGCACGGCGTAGCGCGGCATGTTGATCGCGAGGCCGCCATAGCGGTTGATCTCACGGGTGTGCAGGCGGTCATAGATGACGCCGACACAGAGGAACAGCGCGCCCGAGACGAGGCCGTGGCCCAGCATGACCATCATCGCGCCTTCCAGGCCCGCCTGGTTGAAGGCGAACAGGCCGATGGTGACGATCGCCATGTGCGCGACCGACGAATAGGCGATCAGCTTCTTCATGTCCGACTGAACCAGCGCGATGAGGCTGGTATAGACGACGGCGACCATCGACAGGCCCCAGACCCAGGGCGCGAGCTGCGCCGAGGCTTCCGGGAACATCGGCAGCGAGAAGCGGATGAAGCCATAGCCACCCATCTTCAGCAGCACGCCTGCCAGGATGACCGAACCGGCGGTCGGCGCCTGAACGTGCGCGTCGGGCAACCAGGTATGGACCGGCCACATCGGCATCTTCACCGCGAAGCTGGCGAAGAAGGCGAGGAACAGCCAGATCTGGATCTTCGGATCGAAGTTGTAGGCCATCAGGTCGGGGATGCGGGTCGTGCCGGCCTCATGCACCATCCACATCATCGCGATCAGCATCAGGACCGAGCCGAGCAGCGTGTAGAGGAAGAATTTGTACGAGGCGTAGATACGGTTCGCACCACCCCAGATACCGATGATCAGATACATCGGGATCAGGCCGGCTTCGAACATGATGTAGAAGAGGTAGAGATCCTGCGCGGTGAAGACGCCGATCATCAGCACCTCCATGAACAGGAACGCCGCCATATATTCGCCGACGCGCTTGTTGATCGCGTTCCAGCTGGCGCCGATGCAGATCGGCATCAGGAACACGGTCAGCGCGATCAGCAGCAAGGCGATGCCGTCGATCCCGAGCGCCCACGCGAAGCGGCCGAAGATCGGCGCATATTCGGTGAACTGCCACTGGGCGCCTGCGCCCGACTGATCGAAGTTGACCCACAGGACGATGCCCAGGACCAGATCGACCAGCGTGGCGATCAGCGCAATCCAGCGCGCATTATTGGCGCCAGCGAAGAGGCAGGCGATGGCACCAGCCATCGGCACTGCCATCATCAGGGAGAGGATGGGGAAGCCGTCCATTATCGTGTCATCGCCCAGGTTGCAGCCGCGGCGAGGCCAATCAGCATCACCAGCGCATAGGTGTAGAGGTAGCCGGACTGAAGCCGACGGGTGATCTTGTTGCCCTGCACGACCAGAGCAGCCAGCCCGTTGGGGCCGAAGCGGTCGATGAAGCCGACGTCACCGAACTGCCAGAAGAAGCGGCCGATGGCGAAGGCGGGCTTGACGAACAGGAAGTTGTACAGCTCGTCAAAATACCACTTGTTGAGCAAGAACTGGTGCAGGGCGCCGAAGGTGGCGACAAAGCGCTGCGGCCAGTCGGTGTTCTTGATGTAGGCGAGCCAGGCAATGACCAGGCCGGTCAGCATCACGGTGAACGGACCGAACTTGACCCAGGTCGGCACTTCATGCGCGGCGTGCATCAGGTGGCTGTCGAACGCGAGCGCGCCCTTCCAGAACTCGATGCCCCCTTCCGGACCAATGAACTGGTCGTGGAAGACGAAGCCGGCGAACACGGCGCCCAGGCTGAGCACCAGCAGCGGGATCAGCATGACCAGGCCGCTTTCATGCGGATGGTAGCCACCGGTGCCGTCGCCAGCGTCATGGGCATGATGGTCATGGCCATGATCGGCGTGGGCGTGGGCATGATCGTCATGACCATGGCCCGCATGGGCGTGATCGTCATGGCCGTGGCCGTGATCGTCATGCCCATGGGCATCATGGAGCGCATGCTGGATATGCTCGGACTGGGTCCAGCGCGGCTTGCCGAAGAAGGTCAGGAAGACCAGGCGCCAGCTGTAGAAGCTGGTCAGCAGCGCGGCGAACACGCCGACATAATAGGCACCGATGCCCGCACCGCCCGACGCGAAGGCCGCTTCGAGAATGCCGTCCTTCGAATAGAAGCCGGCGAAACCGACGCCGACGAGCGGCAGGCCGACGCCCGTGATGGCGAGCGTGCCGAGCGTCATGGTCCAGAAGGTCACGGGGATCTTCTTACGCAGGCCGCCATAGTAGCGCATGTCCTGCTCATGGTGCATCGCATGGATGACCGAGCCGGCGCCCAGGAACAGCAACGCCTTGAAGAAGGCATGGGTGAAGAGGTGGAACATCGCCGCGCCATAGGCGCCGCAACCGGCCGCAAAGAACATGTAGCCCAGCTGCGAACAGGTCGAATAGGCGATGACGCGCTTGATATCGGTCTGCACGGTGCCGACGGTGGCGGCGAACAGACAGGTGGCGGCACCGACATAGGTGACCACGGTCAGCGCGGTCGGCGACATTTCGAACATCGGCGACAGACGGCAAACCATGAAGACGCCAGCGGTGACCATGGTGGCCGCGTGGATCAGCGCCGACACCGGGGTCGGGCCTTCCATCGCGTCGGGAAGCCAGGTGTGGAGGCCAAGCTGTGCCGACTTGCCCATCGCGCCGATGAACAGCAGCAGGCAGAGCACGGTCATGGTGTCAAAGCGGTGTCCCAGGAAGCCGATGGTCGAACCGGCCATCGACGGGGCCATTTCCAGGATTTCCGGGATCGAGATGGTATTGAACACCAGATAGGTGCCGAAAATGCCCATCATGAAGCCAAGGTCGCCGACGCGGTTGACGACGAACGCCTTGATCGCAGCCGCGTTTGCACTCGGCTTACGGAACCAGAAACCGATCAGCAGGTAGGAGGCCAGACCCACGCCTTCCCAACCGAAGAACATCTGCAGCAGATTGTTCGCGGTCACGAGCATCAGCATCGCGAAGGTGAAGAGCGAGAGATAGGCGAAGAAGCGCGGCTGATCCGGCTCTTCGTCCATATAGCCCCAGCTATAGAGGTGGACGAGGCTGGACACGCTGGTGATGACCACCAGCATGACCGCCGTCATGGTGTCGACCCGCAGCGCCCACTGGGCATCGAAGCTGCCGCTTTCGATCCAGGTGAAGACGGGCGCGACATAGGGTTCGGCGTGGCCGGTCAGGAAGCTGATGAAGATCGGCCAGGACATGGCGCAGGCTGCGAACAGCGCGCCGGTCGTGACGATCTTCGCCGGGATCTTGCCCAGGGCCTTGTTGCCAAGGCCGGCGATGGCTGCGGCGAGCAGCGGGAGAAGGACGATAAGCTGGATCATGGGATTTGGCTCAGCCCTTCATCCGGTTGACATCGTCGACGGCGATGGTGCCGCGACCACGGAAGTAAATGACGAGGATGGCGAGGCCGATGGCCGCTTCACCCGCCGCGACGGTCAGCACGAACATCGAGAAGACCTGGCCCACCAGATCGCCCAGGAAGGCGCTGAAGGCCACGAGGTTGATGTTCACGCTGAGGAGGATCAGCTCGATCGCCATCAGGATGATGATGACATTCTTGCGGTTGATGAAGATGCCGAGCACCCCCATCACGAAGAGGATGGCGCTGACCACCATATAATGTTGAAGGCCGATCACAGCTCCACCCCCTGCCCCACGGGCTGATTGATGTTGCGCACGGCGTCCTGCGGACGACGGCGGTTCTGCTTGGCAACATTCTGACCACGGACGCCGCCACGGGCACGATGGGTCAGCACGATGGCGCCGATCATCGCGACCAGCAGGACGATACCCGCCGCCTCGAACAGGAAGATGTAGCGGGTATAGAGAATGCCGCCGATCGCCTGGATGTTGGAAAGTTCCGGATTGGCCGGGGCCGCACGCTGCGCAAGCTCGATCGGACCGGCGCTCCACAGGCCGATGCCCAGGACGATTTCCGCCAGCAGCACCAGCGCGATCAGCAGGCCGAACGGCAGATAGCTGACGAAGCCGGCGCGCAGTTCGGCGAAGTCGATGTCGAGCATCATGACGACGAACAGGAACAGCACCGCGACCGCGCCGACATAGACGATGACAAGCAGCATCGCGATGAATTCGGCGCCGAGCAGGATCATCAGACCGGCAGCGTTGAAGAAGGCCAGGATCAGCCAGAGGACCGAGTGGACCGGGTTGCGCGACAATATCGTGAGCGCGCCGCTGCTCACCACCAGAATGGCGAACAGGTAAAAGGCGAGGACGTGGATCACAGGTTCATATTCCCTTTGACGCCGGCGGCTTAACGATAGGGGGCATCGGCAGCAAGATTGGCAGCGATGGCACGCTCCCACTTGTCACCGTTTTCCAGGAGCTTGGCCTTGTCGTAGATCAGCTCCTCGCGGGTTTCGGTCGCGAACTCGAAGTTCGGGCCCTCGACGATCGCATCGACCGGGCAGGCTTCCTGGCAGAAGCCGCAATAGATGCACTTGGTCATGTCGATGTCGTAGCGCGTGGTGCGGCGGCTGCCATCGTCGCGCGGCTGCGCCTCGATGGTGATCGCCTGCGCCGGACAAATGGCCTCGCACAGCTTGCACGCGATGCAGCGCTCTTCCCCGTTGGGATAGCGGCGCAGCGCATGTTCACCACGGAAACGCGGCGAAATCGGGTTCTTCTCGTACGGGTAGTTGATCGTCGCCTTGGGCTTGAAGAAATACTTCAAGGTCAGCCAGTGCGCCTTCACGAACTCCCAGAGGGTGAAGCTTTTGACGTAGTAACCGAGGCTCATTGTGCGCCTCCATAGCGCGTCAGCATGAGGAAGCCCGAAACCAGGAAGACGAAGAAGAGCGAGGTCGGCAGGAAGATCTTCCAGCCCAGCCGCATCAGCTGGTCATAACGGTAGCGGGGCACCGTCGCCTTCACCCAGGAGAAGACGAAGAAGAAGAAGGCGATCTTGAGCAGGAACCAGATGATGCCCGGCACCAGATACAGCGGCGCCCAGTCGAACGGCGGCAGATAGCCACCCCAGAACAGGATCGCGTTGAGGCCGCACATCAGGATGACGTTGGCATATTCGCCGAGCCAGAACAGGGCGAAGGCCATCGACGAATATTCGGTCTGGTAACCCGCGACCAGTTCGGATTCCGCTTCGGTCAGGTCGAACGGCGCGCGCGCCGTTTCCGCCATGGCCGAAATCAGGAACATGATCGCCATCGGGAACAGCAGCGGGTTGAAGCCGTTGCCGTTGAGGAAGCCATAATAGCCCTTCTGGCTTTCCACGATCGCCGACATGTTGAAGCTGCCGGCCCACAGCACGACGGTGATCAGGATGAAGCCGATCGAGACTTCATAGGAGATCATCTGCGCGCTGGCACGGATCGCGGAGTAGAAGGGATATTTGGAGTTGGACGCCCAGCCCGCCAGCACTACGCCATAGACGCCGAGCGACGAGATGGCGAGGATGTAGAGCAGGCCGACATTGACGTTCGACACCATCACGCCGACGCCGAAGGGGATGACGGCCCAGGCCATCAGCGCCACGGTGAAGGTGATGATCGGCGCGATCAGGAACAGCGCCTTGTTCGACGCCGAGGGAACGATGGTTTCCTGCAGGAAGACCTTGAGGCCGTCCGCGAAGGACTGAAGCAGGCCCAGCGGGCCGACGACGTTGGGACCACGGCGCAGCGCCATGGCCGCCCAGATCTTGCGGTCGGCATAGATGATCATGGCGACGGCCAGCATCAGCGGCAGTGCGATGACCAGAATGCCGATAATGGTCGAAAGCAGCCAGGCGCCCTCGAAAGGCAGGCCAAGGCCTTGGAAGAAAGCGGTCACTCTGCGGCCTCCGCGAAGCTTTCACCATGGATCAGCTCGGCCGAGCATTGCTGCATCGTCGGGCTGGCGCGGCAGATCGCGTTGGTGAGGTAGAAATCCTTGATCGGCGAACCCAGCTCGCCGGTCGCACCGGTCGGCAGCGACGGGACCGACCAGCCATAGTCGGCGATACCCTCGACGCCGAGCGCGGGAACCGCCTTGACCATTTCGGCGCGCAGCGCGTCGAAGCTGTCGAACGGCAGCTTGGCACCCAGCGCTTCCGACAGGGCGCGCAGGATCGACCAGTCTTCGCGGGCGTCGCCCGGCGCGAACACAGCCTTTTCACCGAACTGCACCCGGCCTTCCAGGTTGACGTAGGTGCCGGCCTTTTCGGCATAGCTTGCGCCCGGCAGGATCACGTCCGCCGCATGGGCGCCCTGATCGCCATGATGGCCGACATAGACCTTGAAGCTGCCCTCGAAGGCCGAATAGTCGACCTCGTCGGCGCCGAGCGAGAAGAGCAGCTTGGGCGCGGCAGCGGCCACGGCCTTGATGCCGCCCTTGGTCGCATAGCCCAGCATCAGGCCGCCCATGCGGGCCGCCGCGAAGTGCAGGACATTATAGCCGTTCCAGCCGTCCTTGATCAGGCCCAGCGTCTCGACCAGCGCCAGCGTGTCGCCATGCGCGCCGTCCTTGGCCAGCACGCCGCCACCGACGATCATCGCCGGACGGGCAGCGCCCTTGAAGGCTTCGACCACGGCGTCCGGCAGCTTGGCCAGCAGCGACGCGTCATTGCCCAGCCATTCGACCTTGTAGGTAAGGTCGAATTCGGGACCAACGGCGAAGACCTTCGCGCCCTTCTTGATCGCCTTGCGGATGCGGGTGTTCACCAGCGGCGCTTCCCAGCGCAGGTTGGTGCCGACCAGCAGGATGACGTCCGCGGTTTCGAGATCGGCGAGCGGCGTGTTGAACACCACCGACGACAGGCTCGACACATCGTAGGACAGGCCGGTCTGGCGGCCTTCCAGCAGCGAACCGCCGAGCTTTTCGACCAGCGCCTTGCCGGCGAACATGGTTTCGCAATCGAGCAGGTCGCCGGCGATCGCCGCGACGCTGCCGCCATGCTGGACAGCGGCGACGGCGGCGAAAGCTTCCGCCCAGGTCGCCGGAACCAGCTTGCCATCCTTGCGCACGAACGGCTTGTCGAGGCGCTTGCGGACCAGACCGTCGACATTGTGCCGGGTCTTGTCCGACGCCCACTCTTCGTTCACGTCGTCATTGATGCGCGGCACGGCGCGCAGCACCTGACGGCCACGGCTGTCGAGGCGGATGTTGGTGCCGACCGCGTCCATCACGTCGATCGCATGGGTCTTCTTGAGTTCCCACGGACGCGCTTCGAATGCGTAGGGCTTCGACGTCAGAGCGCCGACCGGGCAGAGGTCGACCACGTTGCCCGACAGCTCGCTCTTGGCGGCATGTTCGAGATAAGTGGTGATCTGCATATTCTCACCGCGATAGATCGCGCCGATTTCCGGCACGCCCGCGACTTCTTCCGCAAAGCGCACGCAACGGGTGCACTGGATGCAGCGGGTCATGACCGTCTTGACGATCGGACCCATATTCTTCTCGGTGACGGCGCGCTTGTTTTCGTCATAGCGCGACGAGCCGCGGCCATAGGCCACCGACTGGTCCTGAAGATCGCACTCGCCGCCCTGGTCGCAGATCGGGCAATCCAGCGGGTGGTTGATGAGCAGGAACTCCATCACCCCTTCGCGGGCCTTCTTGACCATTTCGCTGTCGGTGCGGATTTCCTGGCCTTCCGTGGCCGGAAGCGCGCACGAAGCCTGCGGCTTGGGCGGTCCAGGCTTCACCTCGACCAGGCACATGCGGCAATTGCCGGCGATGGAAAGGCGCTCATGATAGCAGAAACGGGGGATTTCCTTCCCCGCCTGCTCGCAAGCCTGGAGGACTGTGGCGCCCGCCGGGACTTCGAGTTCTACGCCGTCTACTTTGACCTTCGGCATGGTTACTCCGCTGCCTCCATGACGGGGGCACTACCCTTGTTCTCGTTGATCCGGCGCTCGATTTCCGGACGGAAGTGCCGGATCAGCCCCTGGATCGGCCATGCCGCCGCGTCGCCGAGCGCGCAGATGGTGTGGCCTTCAACCTGCTTGGTCACCTGGAACAGCATGTCGATTTCGCTCTGGTCGGCGTCGCCGGTGCGCAGACGCTCCATGACGCGCCACATCCAGCCGGTGCCTTCGCGGCACGGCGTGCACTGGCCGCAGCTCTCATGCTTGTAGAAGTAGGAGAGACGCGAAATGGCGCGGACGATGTCGGTCGACTTGTCCATGACGATGACGGCGGCGGTGCCAAGGCCGGAGCCCAGCGCACGCAGGCCGTCGAAATCCATCGGCGCGTCCATGATCTCCTTTGCGGGAACCAGAGGCACCGACGAACCGCCGGGGATGACCGCGAGCAGATTGTCCCAACCGCCACGAATGCCGCCGCAATGGCGGTCGATCAACTCGCGGAACGGGATCGACATCGATTCCTCGACGACGCACGGCTTGTTCACATGGCCGCTGATCTGGAACAGCTTCGTGCCGCGGTTATTCTCGCGACCGAAGCCGTTGAACCAGGCCGCGCCGCGACGCAGGATCGTCGGCGCAACCGCGATCGATTCCACATTGTTCACAGTGGTCGGGCAGCCATAGAGACCTGCGCCCGCCGGGAAAGGCGGCTTCAGGCGGGGCTGGCCCTTCTTGCCTTCGATGCTTTCGATCTGCGCGGTTTCCTCGCCGCAGATGTAGGCGCCCGCGCCGCGATGGACGAAGACGTCGAAATCATAGCCCGAACCGCAGGCATTCTTGCCGATGAAGCCCTTTTCATAGGCCTGTTCGACGGCGGCGAAGAGCACCTTCGCCTCATAGATGAACTCGCCGCGAATATAGATGTAGGCGGCACGCGCCCGCATCGCGAAACCGGCGATCAGCGCGCCCTCGATCAGCTTGTGCGGATCGTGGCGAATGATTTCGCGGTCCTTGCACGAACCCGGTTCGGATTCGTCGGCGTTGATGACCAGGAAGCTGGGACGGCCGTCCTTGCTTTCCTTGGGCATGAAGCTCCACTTCATGCCGGTCGGGAAGCCGGCGCCGCCACGGCCGCGCAGGTTCGACGCCTTGATGGTGTCGATGATCGCGTCCTGGCCGATTTCCATCAGCTTCTTGGTATTGTCCCAATCGCCACGCTTCATCGCGGCGTCGACGCCCCAATCCTGGAAGCCGTGGACGTTGGTGAAGATGCGGTCCTTGTCGGACAGCGGCCCGACGAAGGGGGCCGGAGTCGGAGCTGCTGCGGGTGCATCGGTCATGCCGTCGCTCCTTCGTTCCATTGACCGCGATAGTCGTGATTTTCGCCGACCATCTCCTTGAGGGTGGTCGGGCCACCTTCCGGCGCGCTGGTCTGACGATCGATCTGCGGGCCGATCTTGGGCTGGCCGCCGGCGGCCAGCGTTTCCAGGATGGCGATGGTGCTGTCGTAGGTTAGATCTTCGAAATTATCGTCGTTGATCTGGACCATCGGCGCGTTGGCGCAGGCCCCAAGGCATTCGACCTCATTGAGGGTGAACAGGCCGTCGGGGGTCGTGCCGCCCTTGACCAGGCCCTTGTTCTTGCACGCGGCGAAGACATCGTCCGACCCGCGCAGCATGCACGGCGTCGTGCCGCAGACCTGCACATGATAGCGGCCGACCGGCGCCAGATTGTACATGGTGTAGAAGGTCGCGACCTCATAGACGCGCATGTACGGCATATCGAGCTGGCGCCCGATATATTCCATGACCGGAACCGGCAGCCAGCCATTGGTCTGCGTTTCCGCACCGACCTGACGCTGGGCCAGGTCGAGCAGCGGCATCACCGCCGACTGCTGGCGACCGGCGGGATAGCGCGCGATGACCTTCTTGGCCTGCTCGGCATTTTCGGGCGTCCACTCGAACGCGCCCCAGCGCGCGCGGGTTTCGGCCTCATCGGGGATATGAACTGCGTCAGCCATTATCGGTCACATTCTCCGAACACGATGTCCATCGCGCCCAGTACAGCGGTTGTATCGGCCAGCATGTGGCCCTTCATCATGAAGTCCATCGCCTGCAGATGGCTGAAGGCGGTCGGGCGGATCTTGCAGCGATAGGGCTTGTTGGAGCCGTCGCTGACCAGATAGACGCCGAATTCGCCCTTGGGGCTTTCGGTCGCCACATAGACTTCGCCCGCGGGGACGTGGAAGCCCTCGGTATAGAGCTTGAAGTGGTGGATCAGCGCTTCCATCGACTTCTTCATCTCGCCGCGCTTGGGCGGGGAGACCTTGCGGTCGAAGCTGGCGATCGGCCCTTCGGGCATCTCGTTGAGGCACTGCTTCATGATGCGCGCGGACTGGCGCACTTCCTCGACGCGGACCATGAAACGGTCATAGCAGTCGAACGCAGTGCCGACCGGAACGTCGAAGTCCATGCGGTCATAGACGTCGTAGGGCTGCGCCTTGCGGATGTCCCAGGCGATGCCCGAGCCACGCAGCATCGGGCCGGAGAAGCCCCACTTCAGCGCGTCTTCCTTGCTGACGATCGAAATGTCGACATTGCGCTGCTTGAAGATGCGGTTGTCGACGACCAGGCTCATCGCGTCCTCGAACAGGCGCGGCAGACGGGTGTCGAGCCAGTCGGCGATGTCGGTCAGCAGCTTGAGCGGCACGTCCTGATGCACGCCGCCCGGCCGGAAATAGGCCGAGTGCATGCGGGCGCCCGACGCGCGCTCGAAGAAGTTGAGGCAGTCCTCGCGAATTTCGAACAGCCACAGGTTCGGCGTCATCGCGCCGACGTCCATGACGTGCGAACCCAGGTTCAGCATGTGATTGCAGATGCGGGTCAGTTCCGCGAAGAACACGCGCAGATATTGCGCGCGCAGCGGCACTTCCAGGTTCAGCAGCTTTTCGACCGCCAGGACATAGCTATGCTCCATGCCGAGCGGCGAACAATAGTCCAGCCGGTCGAAATAGGGCAGCGCCTGCATATAGGTTTTGTGCTCGATCAGCTTTTCGGTGCCGCGATGCAGCAGGCCGACATGCGGGTCGCAGCGCTCGACGATTTCGCCGTCCAGTTCCATGACCAGACGCAGAACGCCGTGCGCCGCAGGGTGCTGCGGACCGAAGTTGATCGTGTAGTTCTGGATTTCCGTGTCACCATAGGCCGGGTCGGCCGCATCGGTGACATGATCCATCTTTTCGAGATAGTCGGACATCAGGCCTTACCTTCGGGCTTGGCAGCCCCCTTGCCTTCATCGGTTTCGGCGGCGGGCTTGGCCGGCGCGTCGGCCGACTTTTCCTCGGCCTTCTTGTTGGCGGCATCGCCAGCACCGGTGTCGGCCTTGCTTTCCGTCGCCTTGGGCGTGGGTGCGGCTGCGGGCGCAGCAGCAGGTGCTGCGGCCTTTTCGTCACCCGGCAGCACGTACTGCGCGCCTTCCCAGGGCGACATGAAGTCGAAGCTGCGGAAGTCCTGGGCCAGCTTCACCGGCTCATAGACGACGCGCTTGTCTTCTTCGGAATAGCGCAGCTCGACATAGCCGGTCAGCGGGAAGTCCTTGCGCTGCGGATGCCCCTTGAAGCCATAATCGGTCAGGATGCGACGCAGGTCGGTATTGCCGTCGAAGATGACGCCATACATGTCGAACACTTCGCGCTCCAGCCAGCCGGCGACCGGCCAGAGGTGCGTGACGGTCGGCACCGGCGTATCCTCGTCGGTCGATACCTTCACGCGAACGCGATGGTTCCGCGTGACGCTCAGCAGATGGTAGCAGACCTCGAACCGGTCCGGACGCTCCGGATAGTCGACGCCGGCGATTTCCATCAGCTGCTGATAATGGCCCATGTCGCGCAGCGCGACCATGGCGTTGGCCAAATCCTCGCGCACGACGGTAAAGCTCAGTTCGTCGGCATGGTCGACGGTTTCGACCAGCATCGAACCCAGCAGGGCGGCGATTTCCTCGGCAATCCCCTCGGGGTTCACGATCTTGGGTGCAGAATGGCCCATATTAACGCTCAATCGTCCCGATCCGGCGGATCTTCCGCTGCAGCTGCATGATACCGTAGAGCAGAGCCTCGGCAGTCGGCGGGCAACCCGGCACATAGATGTCGACCGGCACGATGCGGTCGCAGCCACGGACCACCGAATAGCTATAGTGGTAGTAACCACCGCCATTGGCGCAGCTGCCCATCGAAATCACATATTTCGGGTTGGACATCTGGTCGTAGACCTTGCGGAGCGCCGGAGCCATCTTGTTGCACAGCGTGCCGGCGACGATCATCACGTCCGACTGACGCGGAGACGCGCGCGGCGCGGCGCCGAAGCGCTCCATGTCGTAGCGCGGCATGTTGACGTGGATCATTTCCACCGCGCAACAGGCGAGACCGAAGGTCATCCACCACAGCGAACCCGTGCGGGCCCACTGGAACAGTTCCTCGGTCGAGGTGACAAGGAAGCCCTTGTCGCTGACTTCACTGCTGAGCGCGTTGAAGAAGTCCTGGTCGGGCTGCGTCCCCATTGGCGGCATGGTGCCGGGAATGGGGCTGGTCAGTTCTACTCCCAATCGAGTGCTCCCTTCTTCCACGCATAGACGAGGCCGAGCACCAGCTCCGCTATGAAGATCATCATCGTCGCCCAGCCGGCCCAGCCGATCTGGTCAAGGCTCACCGCCCAGGGAAAGAGGAATGCCGCTTCCAGGTCGAAAATGATGAACAGGATGGCGACAAGGTAGAAACGCACGTCGAACTGGCTGCGCGGCTCTTCAAATGCGGGGAAGCCGCATTCATATTCGGACAGCTTGGCAGGATCGGGCTTGTGCGCACCGGTCAGGCGGCCAACCAGCATCGGCAAGAAGACGAAGGTGCTGGAGAGCAGCAGAGCGATCCCGAGAAAGATCAGGATCGGCAGATATTGGCTGAGATCGACCAATGGAATCCCCTGGGCGAAAATTGTTCTGGGGGGCCTTTAGGCCTGCTGCATATGCGAAGCAAGGGGCGAACCTATGAGAATGATTCGCAACAATTGCAAAGGCTTGATCGCGTTACCAAAAGCGCAAGAGACGATTGCCGCAGACACAAAAAAACAGGCGCCGGACCACCTTTGGAAGCCCGAAGACTCGCCGCGGTGGGCCGACGCCCTTTGCTCTTAAATCAGAAGCTTAGCAGAGCCCGATTCACGCCATCGGCGGAAGCGCGGAGCGCCTCCCCCAATCGCGACCAGGCTCTTAGCGCAGCGCGCCTGCGACCAGCTTGTGCAGCTTGCTGTGGGTCGCGTCATTGCCGGCGATCACTTCCTTGCGGTCGATCATCTGGTCGCCGCCGCGGAAGTCGCTGACGAAGCCACCAGCTTCGCGCACCATCAGGATGCCAGCCGCCACGTCCCAGGGCTGGAGGCCGCTTTCCCAGAAGCCGTCATAGCGGCCCGAGGCGACATGGGCGAGGTCGAGCGAGGCGGCACCGAAGCGACGCAGGCCGGCGACCGAAGGCGCCACCGCACCGAAGATGCGCGTCCATTCGGCCATGTTGCCATGACCCATGAACGGAATACCGGTGGCGATCAGGCAGTCGGCGAGGTCACGACGGGCCGAGACGCGCAGGCGCTGATCATGACGCCAGGCCCCGCGATTCTTTTCCGCCCAATAGCTTTCGTCGGTGACCGGCTGGTAGATCAGGCCCGAGGTCACTTCGCGCTTGCCGCCGAACAACGGCTCCTCGACCGCGATCGAGATGGCGAAGTGCGGGATGCCATGCAGGAAGTTGGTGGTGCCGTCGAGCGGATCGATGATCCAGCGCGGCTTGTTGGGATCTCCTTCGATTACCCCGCCCTCTTCCAGCAGGAAGCCCCAGTCGGGACGCGCCTTCTGCAATTCCTCGACCAGCGTCTGTTCGGCCTGCTTGTCGGCCTTGGACACGAAGTCCGCCGGCCCCTTGCGCGATACCTGCAGATGCTCGACCTCGCCGAAGTCGCGGCGCAGCTTGGAGCCGGCCTTGCGGGCGGCGCGTTCCATGACGGTGAGAAGGCCGGAATGGGATACCATGTAAAATCTCCGCCGCCCCGGTGGGCGGCCTTTGCTTTATTTCTTGGGGGCGGGCTTGGCGGCGGCCGGACGATAGCCACAGGTGCCGGCGATCACCGCCAGCATCTGCGAGGGATCCTTGCGGTTCACCTTGCCCGGATTGCCCGCGATCACCTTGTCGGTCGCCGCACTGATCTGCGACAGCGAATTGCTGTAGAGGCATTCGAACAGCGCGGTCTTGACCGGCTGTTCGACCTCCTTCGACTCCAGCGCGCTGCTGATGACCTGCAGCACATAGGCCGCACTGTCGATCTGCGCCTTGGACGGCTTGTTGACCGTCTGGGCAGGGAGCGCAGCCGGCACAGCGCCGATCGCGAGGATGGCGGCGACTGCCGTGCTGCGCCCGAACCGCATCAGTCGGCCCGCTTCACATATTCGCGCTCATAGACATCGACCACGATGCGCGTGCCGGTGACGATGTGCGGCGGAACCATGACGCGGACGCCATTATCGAGGATCGCCGGCTTGTAGCTGGCCGATGCGGTCTGGCCCTTCACCACGGCGTCGGCTTCGACGATGGTCGCTTCGACCGTCTCGGGCAGCTGGACGCTGATCGGACGTTCTTCATACATTTCCAGCATGACCATCATGCCGTCCTGCAGGAAGGCGGCGGCATCGCCGACCAGGTCCATCGGCAGGTTGATCTGGTCATAGGTTTCGGTGTCCATGAACACCAGCATGTCACCCTCGGGGTAGAGATACTGGAAATCCTTGGTGTCGAGGCGGATGCGCTCGACGCTCTCGGCCGAGCGGAAGCGGACATTGTTCTTGCGGCCATCGATCAGGTTCTTCAGCTCCACCTGCATATAGGCGCCGCCCTTGCCGGGCTGGGTGTGCTGAATCTTGACGGCGCGCCACAGGCCACCCTCATATTCGATATTGTTGCCGGGACGAATGTCCACGCCGCTGATCTTCATGGGAAGAGCCTGCCTATATGTCTGAATGTGGAAAAGAGCCGGCCTCTGCGAGGCTGGCCGCGCCTTTACCGCGAGACGGCGCCAAGGGCAAGAGGGCGGCGTTTCCGCTTAACTTCGCACATTTCCCGCACATTTTGAAATTCGCTTTCCTACTTGAGCAATTTTCGGTCGCGGCTGGCCCCGATGATAGCCGATCGCGGGCCGATAGGACAGGTCATTGGCCGACCAGCAGCGGATAGGGATTGACCGGCTGGCCACCATACCAGGGATCAGCCGGCGCCATGCGGTTGACGGCGAAATGGAGGTGCGGCGCGGCGGGATCGGCATTGCCGGTGCTGCCCACGGTCGCGATGCGCTGCCCGCGCCTGACCGCCTGCCCTTCGTGCAGGCCGGGCGCATAGCTGTCGAGATGGGCATAATAATAGAGGGTGTGCCCGTCGGGCGCGCGTTCATAAAGGGTGCGGCCACCCACCTCGCTCCAAAAGATCTTCTCGATCCGGCCGTCGGCAGCGGCCAGCACCGCCCTGCCCCGCGCCGCCATGATGTCGATCGCATCATGCGGGCGGGCGCCGCCTGCCCGCGCCTGGGTGAAGGTGTCGGTGAGCGCGGACGCCGGCACGCCCTCCACCGGGATCAGCAGCGCGCCGTTGCTGACGGTTGGCGGCGCGGATGCAACGGATCGCACCGGCGCATCGGCCGGGACGATCCGCACGCAATAGCGGGCGAAGGCGATGCAGAGCAGCAGCGCGACCGCGACACCGCCCCACAGCCGGACGTTCATGCCTGGAACTTCGCCTTGACGCCGCTCTTCACCATCTGCGCCAGCCGCGCGGCATCCCAGTTGGTGAGGCGGATGCAGCCATGACTTTCGGTGCGGCCGATCAGTTGCGGCTCGGGCGTGCCATGGATGCCATAATGATCCTTGGACAGATCGATCCACACGACGCCGACCGGGCCGTTGGGACCGGGTTTCAGCACCGCCTTCTGATCCTTCGACGCGGCATCCCAGAACAGGTCGGGATTATAATGGAAATCGGGATTGCGGCTGACGCCCTTGATCGTCCATTCGCCCAGCGGCAGCGGATCATGCTGTGACCCGGTGGTGACCGGGAATTGCGCGATCAGGCGGTTGTCCGCGCCATAGACCTTGAGCAGCCCTTCCGACTTGTCGACCACCAGATGGTCGGCCTGTGGCTGGTCCCTGGCGACGCCCAGGCTGGCGAGCGTTTCGCCCCAGCCACGCTCGTCGCCCTCGATCCGTGCCACTGGCTGGTTGGCGATCGCCGGCACACGGACCGTCGCACCAGCAGCGACCTTCGTATCGGGCGGGTTCATGCCGGTCAGCACTTCGGGCGTGGTGTGGAAGCGCTCCGCCAGCTTTTCGAGCAGGTTGCGATAGGTAAGCGCGGGCAGGCTCGCCTGATTGTTCAGGCCCTTGGGGATGTCGAAGAAGGGCCCGCGGGCAAAACCGTCGGGAATGCGCACCAGCCAGGTGGTCGGCTTCGCCTCCCCCTCCAGCAGCGCGGCCGAGGTCTTCTGGTCATAATCGCCAGTGACCGGCAGCTTGTTCGCCTCCTGGAAGCCGCGCAAGGCCGCCTTGAAGCTTATCCCGTCCTTGCCGTCGATCACGCCGGGCGAGAAGCCCCAGCGATCGAGCGCCACCTGCGCCTGCAATATCTGGTTGGGCTGCCAGGGCTTGCCGCCGGGTTCCTCCACGACCTGGAAAGCATAGGCAGCCGAAGGGTCGGGCGCGGCCTGTGTCTGGTTGATCGGTGTCTGGTTGGTTGGAGCGGCTGGCTGGCTTTCATTGGCGTCGGTGGTCGACACATTGCAGGCCGCGCACAGCAGCGGCAGGCCGAGAAGACGATATTTCAAGGCGATACTCTCCCACATCATGGAAGAGACAACGCAGCAGGCGGCGGAAAGCTGCCTGTGCCGCTGCGATCAGATGGCTTCGGCCTCCGCCTTGGCCTTCTCGCGCTCGCGTATCCCCTCCAGATCGCGATCGAGGAAATAGTTGAGGAAGGTGCGGATGGCCGCGATCGCCCCGAGCTTGCCGATTTCCGCCCAGGTCGGGGCGATGCTGGTTTCCACGATATCAGCCGCAAGCTGGAAACTCAGTCCGGCGACCGCCCAGCGGCCAAAGCTCATCCAGACCGGCATGAGCTTCGATTCGTCCGCCTTGAAAAGCAGCAGCCCGGTCAGGCCGATCGCACCCTGAACGGAGCCGATGGCGATCGCCAGGATCGCCAGCAGATTGACCAGCAGCGCGACATATTCCGCCAACTGATGGACGAATTCTTCCAACGCCATGCCCAGCACCCCTTGCCCGATTGCAGGGATGCTGGCCCGGCGGCGGCCCTTTGCCTATCGGGATAAACCCGCGATTAGGCGCCGCCCAGCACCGACGCGAAGGCGGCGACCCCGGCCTTGGGCCCTTCGGGGTGATTCCACACCGTGCCGCTGACCGCCAGGAAGTCGGCGCCTGCCGCGATCAGGGGGGCGGCATTGTCCGGCGTGATGCCGCCGATCGCGACGCAGGGCAGTTCGAACAGGGTGGTCCACCAGCCCAGGATCGACGGTTCGGCGCGGTGCGTCGTTTCCTTGGTCGTGGTCGGGTAGAAGGCGCCGAAGGCGACATAGTCGGCTCCCGCCTCGCCCGCTTCCATCGCCAGATGGCGGCTGTCGTGACAGGTGACGCCGATCTGGACCTTGGGGCCAAGCTGCTTGCGCGCCTCGCGCGGGTCGCCATCTTCCTGCCCCAGATGGACACCATCAGCGTTCAGCCGCTTGGCAAGGCCGATGCTGTCATTGATGATGAAGGCGACCTCGCGCTCGGCACAGAGCGCTTGGATCGGCCCGGCGAGTGCCGCGATGGCATGATCGTCGATCCCTTTGAGGCGCAACTGGAAGGCGGCGACCTTGCCGCCGTCGAATGCCTGGGCGAGCTGATCGACGAAAGTCTCGTCGATCGCCGGCGGCGAAATCAGATAGAGTTGGCAAGCGGGGCGAAAGCCCTTTTCGAACTGCTCGGCAAAATGGGGGTCGAGCGCCAGTTCTTCGTCAGTGAAATCGGTCATGCGCGCCTTATAGCCGCTCGCGCGGCCGCGCCAAGTGCGGCTATGACCGCGATCACAATACCGAAGGATATTCCATGCGCCATGCTTTCGCCGCCCTGCTGCTCCTGTCCGCCGCGCCCGTGCTGGCGCAGGAGGCGCCGCGGCCGCGCGCGCGGGAGGCAGGCGTGACCGTCGGCATCCTCCAGCCCGGCCCGCTCAACGCGATCACCGATGTCGCGGGGGTGAAGGTGGGCCAGGTGACGCTGCCGCGCAGCAAGGACGTCAACACCGGCGTCACCGCGATCCTGCCTCATGGCGGCAACCTGTTCCAGGACAAGGTGCCGGCCGGCTTCGTCGCCTATAATGCGTTCGGCAAGTTCATGGGATCGACCCAGGTGGCCGAACTGGGCGAGATCGAGACGCCGATCCTGCTGACCAATACGCTGAACGTGGCGGAGGCGAGCGCAGCCTCGGTCGAATGGACGCTGGCGCAGACCGGCAATGAGGAGGTGCGGTCGGTCAATGCCGTGGTGGGCGAGACCAATGACGGCATGCTCAATGACATTCGCGGGCGGCATGTCACCATCGCCGACGCGCGGCGCGCGATCGAGAGCGCCAAGGCCGGCCCGGTCGAGGAAGGCGGCGTGGGCGCGGGCACCGGCACGGTGGCGTTCGGCTTCAAGGCGGGGATCGGCACATCCTCCCGCAAGCTGCCTGCGTCGCTCGGGGGCTGGACCGTGGGCGTGCTGGTCCAGGCCAATTATGGCGGGGTGCTGACGATCGCGGGCGTGCCGGTGGGGGTGAAGCTTGGCCGCTACGACTATCGCCAGCAGGTGGAGGAAAAGAAGGCGGACGGATCGGTCGTGATCGTGATCGCGACCGATGCGCCGCTGTCCGACCGCAACCTGCGCCGCGTCGCCGAGCGCGCCTTTGGCGGCATCGCGCGGACCGGGTCGAGCTTCTCCAACGGGTCGGGCGACTATGCCATCGCCTTCTCCACCAGCGATGCAGTGCGGCGCACGACGGCGAAGCGCAATGCCGTGGCGGCGGTCGATGACCTGCCCAATGACCGCATCTCGCCGCTGTTCCAGGCGACGATCGAGGCGACCGAGGAAGCGGTGTTGAACGCGCTGTTCAGGGCGCAGACCGTGGCCGGCAATCGCGGGACGGCAGAGGCCCTGCCGCTCGACAAGGTGCTGCCGATGCTGAAGCGCACGCGCTGAAGGCAGCGATGAAGGCGACTGGATCGTCAAGCCGGTGGGCAAGGTAGCGGATCGTGCGCCGACCTGCCTTGGCCGGTGGGTCGAGCGCGATGACGACGTTGGGATGGGCGACCAGCGCGCCGTTGAAGAGGCCTGCCGCCTTGAGATCGGCCAGCGTCCAGTCGTCGCGCAGCCCTGCGACTTGCGACCAGGGGATGGAGAGGCTGCGCAGCTTGCCCACAGGCCAGACCAGCCCGTCCGGGCCGATCCGCACCGGATGGTCGCGGAAGGATCGGATGAAAAGGATGAACCAACCGATCGTGGCGAGGCTCAGCAGCGAAAGGACAAGCGCCGCGCGCGGGCTCCACAGCGCGACCAGCAGATGGACCACGGACGTCTCGACGACCATCAGGCCCAATAAAACCCAGAGCATCGGCGCGACCGCGCGATGATAGGAAAAGACGGCGCCGGCGGGATTTTCCCTCTGCCCGGCGCCGTCCATATGCGTCAGGCCGCGACCGGGGTCTTGGTGGCCGAAGCAGCGTAGATCTCGTCGATCGCGCCGCCCAGCGACGCGTTGAATTCGTCGTCGCTCATCTGGTGGCGCAGGTCGTTCAGCAGCGCGCGGCTGAAGCTGGCGATGATGCCGCGATTCTTGGCCAGTTCGGCGCAGGCTTCGGTGCGGCTGAAGCCACCCGACAGGGCGACGACGCGCAGCACCTTGGGATGATCGACCAGCGGATCGAACAGGCCGGCCTTGGCGGGCAGCGAGAGCTTGAGCATCACCTGCTCGCCTTCGGGCAGGGCGTCGAGCTGCTTGAGGATTTCCTCGAGCAGGATCTGGTCGGCCTCGGCGCGTTCGGGCGACTTGATGTTCACTTCGGGTTCGATGATCGGCATCAGGCCGCCGGCCAGCACTTGGCGGCCGACTTCGAACTGCTGCGCGACCACGGCGGCAATGCCCTCACGGTTGGCGAGGTTGACGACCGAGCGTTCCTTGGTGCCGAACACGCCCAGGCCCTTGGCGCGGGCGAGCAGCGCGTCGAGTTCGGGCATCGGCTTCATCAGCTGCACGCCGTTCGCCTCATCCTCCAGCCCCTTGTCGATCTTGATGAAGGGCACGACGCCGCGTTCGAGCAGCGCGGTCGGGGTCGGCTTGCCGTCGACGGTGCCGTCCATGGTGCGCTCGAACAGGATCGCGCCCAGCACCTTGTCGCCGGTGAAGGCGGGCGAAGTGATGACACGGCTGCGCATGCCATGGATCAGGCCGAACATCTCCTCGTCATTGCTCCAGGCGCTTTCTTCGACGCCATAGCCCTTGAGCGCCTTGGGCGTGGAACCGCCGCTCTGGTCGAGCGCGGCGATAAAGCCCTGACCGTCGGAAACCTTCTTGACCATGTCCTGATCCAGCATCTGCACATACCTTCTCTTGGGGCGCGCCGCCCCCTCGGCAGCGCGGAAAGATGGAAGCCATCGGGCAAACCCGAGGGCATGACTGTAGCGCGCCGTCAGGCCCGCCGGTATCCGGGCTGTTAGCTAGTCCCATGTCGCACCGCAAGATGCTTGACCCCGCGCGGCGACGGGGCGGCCGCCAATATCGTTGGCGCGTGCGAAAGTGCCTGATAGGCTGTGGCCAAAGGTCTGAATCGGGGGAAGAATGGGGATCGGGAAGATGCGGCCCGTCATGGCGGCCGCGCTGATGCTGGGGCTGCTCGATATCGGGGCGGCGCAGGCGGCGACCAAGCCGGTCGTCGGCGAGATGGCGCCGGATTTCGAGCTGACGCTGATCGACGGCAGCAAGGTGTCGCTGACGGAACTGAAGGGCCAGGTGGTGCTGCTCAATTTCTGGGCGACCTGGTGCGTACCGTGTCGCAAGGAATTACCGACGCTCGACAGCTATTATGGGCTCCAGAAGAAACATGGGCTGAAGATATTCGCGATCACGACCGAAGGATCGGTGCCGATCGCGCAGCTGAAGCAATTGTTCGCTGCGATGCACATCCCGTCGGCCAAAAGGATCAAGGGGCCTTATGGCCCACTGACCGGGGTGCCGACCAATTTCGTCATCGATCGGGCGGGCCGGCTGCGCTACGCCAAGTCAGGCGCGTTCGATCTGGAGGATCTCAATGCGCTGCTGGTGCCCTTGCTCAACGAACAGCCGCCCGCCTGAGGCCAATTTCCGTTGCATTGCACAATGAAATTTCCGTCATCGGGTTGAAAGCGCTTCCGGGGGTGACCATTAGGGCGGCATGACCCATTCTGCCGCCCTGCCCCTGCCGCGCGATGATGCGCCCCTGTCCCGCTTTGCCATATTGCTGATGGCGGTCGCGTGCGGGACGATGGTGGCCAACCTCTATTATGCCCAGACACTGATCGACGTGATCGGGCCGGAGATCGGCATGTCGGCCGGGGTCGCAGGCCTCATCACCACGCTGACGCAGCTTGGCTATGGCCTGGGCATCATCCTGGTGGTGCCGCTGGCCGACCTGTTCGAGAACCGGCGGATCGTGCTGATATCGGCGGTGGCGACGGTGCTGGGCTGTATCGCCATCGCCCTGTCCAATGGTCCCGCGACCTTCCTGATCGCGTCGGTCATGACCGGCGTCGGCGCGACCGGCGTGCAGGTGCTGATCCCGCTGGCCTCTCACCTCGCCCCACCCGAGCGGCAGGGGCGCGTGGTCGGCACAGTGATGAGCGGGTTGCTGTTCGGCATCATGCTGTCGCGGCCGATCGCCAGCTTCCTTGCTGGTTCGATGGGCTGGCGTGCGACCTTCCTGCTGTCGGCCGGGGTGATCGCGCTGGTCGCGATCGCGCTGCTGATCGCCTGTCCGCAGCGCCGGCCCAAGGGCGGCATGCATTATGGCGAAGTCCTAAGCTCCACCTTCTCGCAGCTTGGCAAATATCGCGTCGTGCGGATGCGCGCCTTCTACCAGGCCTCGATGTTCGCGGCGTTCAACCTGTTCTGGACCGCCGCGCCGCTAAGCCTGATCCATGACTTTGGCCTGGGCCATAACGGCATCGGCGCCTTTGCGCTCGCTGGCGCAGGCGGCGCGCTGGTGGCGCCGGTGGCGGGCTGGCTGGCGGACCGGCGCCTGACCGGCCCGGCCTCGCTCGGCGCGCTGATCGCGCTATCGATCGGCTTCCTGCTGGCGGACTGGACGGTGGCGGCGGGCAGCCTGATCGGCTTCACCATCATGGCGGTGCTGATCGATGCGGCGGTGCAGGTCAGCCAGATCACCGGGCAGAAGCTGATCTTCTCGCTCGATCCCCATGCGCGCGGCCGGATCAACGCGGCCTATATGACGGTGATGTTCGTGGTGGGGGCGCTGGGATCGGTGATCGGGTCGACCACCTATGAAGCGGGCGGCTGGAGCCTGAGCGCGATCGCCGGTGCAGCGATTGGCGGCGTGGCCGCGCTGGTCTTCATCCTGTTCGACCGGGGCGCCAGCGCCACGCGCTGACGCCCCCGCCGTCAAAAGGCTTAGGCGTAGAGCGCCTTCACGCCCGGCAGTTCCTTGCCTTCCATCCATTCGAGGAAGGCGCCGCCAGCGGTCGAGATGAAGGTGAAGTCGGCGGCCGCGCCGGCATGGTTGAGCGCGGCGACGGTGTCGCCACCGCCCGCGACCGAGACCAGCTGCCCTTCCTTGGTGAGCGCCGCCGCGGTCTTGGCAAGGGCGACGGTCGCGGCGTCGAAGGGCGCGATCTCGAACGCGCCGAGCGGGCCGTTCCACACCAGGGTGCGGCAATTCTTGAGCGCATCGCCCAGCGCCTCGACCGCGGCCGGACCGACGTCGAGGATCATCTCGTCCTCGGCGACTTCATGGACGTTGCAGGTCCGGACCGACGGCGGGTTGGCGGCAAATTCCTTCGCCACGACCACGTCATAGGGCAGATGGATGATGCAGCCGGCTTCTTCCGCCTTGTCGAAGATGGCGTCCGCCGTGTCGGCCAGATCCTTTTCGCACAGCGACTTGCCGACATCGACGCCACGGGCATGGAGGAAGGTGTTGGCCATGCCGCCGCCGATGATCAGATGATCGACCTTGGTGACGAGATTGTTGAGCACGTCGAGCTTGGTCGACACCTTGGCGCCGCCGACGACGGCCGCGACCGGCTTGACCGGGGCACCGAGCGCGGCTTCGAGCGCGTCCAGCTCCTTTTCCATCGAGCGGCCGGCAAAGGCGGGCAGCTTGTGGGCCAGCCCCTCGGTCGAAGCATGGGCGCGGTGCGCGGCGGAAAAGGCGTCGTTGACATAGAGATCGCCGATCGCGGCGATCGCATCGACCAGCGCGGGGTCGTTCTTTTCCTCGCCGGCATGGAAGCGGGTATTTTCGAGGATGGCGATGTCGCCGTTGCGCATCACCTTGATACCGTCGGTCGCGGCTTCACCCTGGCAGTCGGGAATGAACTGCACCTCGCGGCCCAGCACCTGGGTCAGCGGACGGGTGATCTTGCTCAGCGAAAATTCCGGGTTCTTCTGACCCTTGGGCCGGCCGAAATGGGCCAGGATCAGCACCTTGGCGCCGCGATCGGCCAGTTCCAGGATAGTCGGCATCGCCGCGCGCAGACGGGTGTCGTCGCTGACCGAACCGTCCTGCATCGGCACGTTCAGATCCTCGCGCACCAGCACCACCTTGCCGGTGATGTCGCCCATGTCGTCGAGTGTCTTGAACGGCTTTGCCATGATCGCTCCTAGAATTTGGAATTATATCAGAAGAAAAACCCCGCCGGTTGATCCGGCGGGGCTGAGAAGGCTTAGAGGAACTTCGCCATGACACCCGAGGTGTCGATCATGCGGTTCGAGAAGCCCCATTCATTGTCGTACCAGCTGAGCACGCGGACCAGGTTGCCCTCGATCACGGCCGTTTCCAGGCTGTCGACGGTCGAGCTGCGCGGATCGCCATTATAATCGATCGAGACCAGCGGCTCGTCCGAATAGCCGAGGATACCCTTGAGCGGGCCGGATTCCGACGCAGCCTTGAGCAGGCCGTTGACTTCCTCGACCGTGGTGGCGCGGCTGGGGATGAACTTCAGGTCGACGACCGAGACGTTCGGGGTCGGCACGCGGACCGACGAACCGTCCAGCTTGCCCTTGAGCGCCGGCAGAACCTCACCCACGGCGCGGGCGGCACCGGTGGTGGTCGGGATCATCGACAGGGCAGCGGCGCGGGCGCGACGCATGTCCTTGTGGATCTGGTCCAGCGTGTTCTGATCGTTGGTGTAGCTGTGGATCGTGGTCATGAAGCCGCGTTCGATGCCGATCGAATCGTTCAGCACCTTGGCGAGCGGCGCCAGGCAGTTGGTGGTGCAGCTGGCGTTCGAGATGATGATGTCGTCGGCGGTCAGCTCGTCATGGTTGACACCGAAGACGACAGTCTTGTCGACATTGGTACCCGGTGCCGAGATGACGACGCGCTTGGCGCCGGCGGTCAGGTGGGCGCCGGCCTTGTCCTTGCTGGTGAAGATGCCGGTGCATTCCAGGGCGATTTCGACGCCCAGTTCGGCGTGCGGCAGGTTGGCGGGATCGCGCTCTGCCGTCACCTTGATCTTCTTGCCGTCGACCACCAGGAAATCGCCGTCGACGCTGACTTCGCCGGCCCAGTTGCCATGGACCGAGTCGCGCTTGAACAGCAGGGCATTGGCCTTGGCATCGCCCAGGTCGTTGATGCTCACCAGTTCCAGATCATGGTCGGTGCGCGAGAGGATGGCGCGCGCCACCAGACGACCGATGCGGCCGAAACCGTTGATTGCTACCTTCGTTGCCACTGCACTTGTCTCCCGGTTTGCGTGTAGGTCTTGGGCTCAGGCGCCGAGCGCGGCCTTGATCTGCGGAGCGATCTTGGCGGCGGTCAGGCCGAAATGGTCGTAGAGCACTTCGGCAGGGGCCGACGCGCCGAAGCTGTCGATGCCGAAGCGCAGGCCGTCAAGGCCGGTATAGCGTTCCCAGCCGAAGGTGGTGCCGGCCTCGATCGAGGCGCGCAGCACGCCGGCGGGCAGGATGTCGGCCTTGTAGGCGGCGTCCTGCGCGTCGAAATGGGCCCAGCTGGGCATCGACACGACGTCGGCGCCGATGCCCTGCTCTTCCAGCGCCTTTGCGGTGGCGACGGCGATCTCGACTTCCGAACCGGTGGCGAGCAGCACGACCTTGCGATCGGCGGTCGCGGCGACCAGGCGATAGGCGCCCTTGGCCGACAGATTCTCAGCTTTTTCCAGGCGCAGCTGCGGCAGGTTCTGGCGGGTCAGCGCCAGCACCGACGGGCCGGTCGCATCCTTGAGCGCCAATTCCCAGCACTCCGCCGTCTCGACGATGTCGGCCGGGCGATAGACGTCGAGGTTCGGGATCATGCGCATCGACATGACATGCTCGATCGGCTGGTGGGTCGGGCCGTCTTCGCCCAGACCGATCGAGTCATGGGTGAGGACGTGGATCACGCGCTGTTCCTGCAGCGCGGCGAGGCGGATGCCGGCGCGCATATAGTCGGAGAAGACCAGGAAGGTGCCGCCATAGGGGATCACGCCACCATGCAGCGCCATGCCGTTCATCGCGCAGGCCATGCCGAATTCGCGGATGCCATAATAGACATAGCGGCCCGAATAATCGTCACGGGTCAGCGGGCCGGTCGACTTGGTCTTGGTGTTGTTCGAGCCGGTGAGGTCGGCCGAGCCGCCGACGGTTTCGGGCAGCAGATCGTTGATCGCGCCCAGCGCCAGTTCGCTGGCCTTGCGGGTGGCGACCTTCTGCGGGTTGGCGATCAGGCTGTCGATATAGGCGTCGAGCGAGAAGCCAGCCGGCAGTTCGCCCGCCATACGCCGCAAAAATTCAGCGCCTTCCGAAGCATTTGCCAGGCGACCTTCCCAGGCCTTGCGAACATCACCACCCTTGGCACCGATCGCCTTCCAGGCGGCGTCGATGTCGGCGGGGACGACGAAGGGTTCGGCGGTCCAGCCCAGGAACTCGCGGGCGGCGGCGACTTCGGCCTCGCCCAGCGCCGAGCCGTGGACGCCCGAGGTGCCGGCCTTGTTCGGCGCGCCATAACCGATCTTGGTGGCACAGGCGATCAGCGAGGGACGCGGATCGGCCAGTGCTTCGTCGATAGCGCGGCGGACATCGGCAACGTCATGGCCGTCGCACGACACGACATGCCAGCCGGTGGCGGCATAACGGGCGCGGACATCTTCGTTGCTCGACAAATCGACGGCGCCGTCGATGGTGATCTTGTTGTCGTCCCACAGCACGATCAGGCGCGAGAGGTTGAGGTGACCGGCAAGGCCGATCGCCTCATGGTTGATGCCTTCCATCAGGCAGCCGTCGCCGGCGATCACCCAGGTGCGGTGATCGACCAGATCGTCGCCGAACTCGGCATTCAGGTGACGCTCGGCAATCGCCATGCCGACGGCGGTGGCAAGGCCCGAACCCAGCGGGCCGGTGGTCGCTTCGACCCCTGCCAGCTCGAAATTCTCCGGGTGGCCGGCGCAGGGGCTGTTGAGCTGGCGGAAGTCGCGGATGTCGTCCATCGTCGGACGGGCATAGCCGGTGAGGTTCAGCAGCGAGTAGATCAGCATCGAGCCATGGCCGGCCGACAGCACGAAGCGGTCGCGATCGGCCCATTTCGGCGCGGCCGGATCGAACTTCACATAATCCTTGAACAGCACGGTGGCGACGTCAGCCATGCCCATCGGCATGCCGGGATGGCCGCTGTTGGCAGCCTGCACGGCGTCCATGGAAAGCGCCCGGATGGCGTTGGCGAGCTGCGTGTCGGAAACGGTCATAGCGGGAAGATGTCTTTCATGACTGGCATGGAATGCCCGCGCGAACGGGCGAGTCGATTTGGGTTCCCTTTGTCGCGTCAATCCACATGCGTCAACCGCAGGCGGGGCGCGGCGCGCGGCAAGCCGTCCAAACAGCGCTTTTGCAAGGCGAAAACATTGGCTATGCAGAAAATATGGCAAGCGACCGCATGATGCAGGCGATCGGCACGCTGGAGCGCGCGATCAGTCGGCTTGAACAGAATGTGGCCAGCCTTTCGCAGGCTGTCCCCCATGGCAATTCCGGCATCGACCAGATGGCCGCCCAGGCGGCATTGCAATCGCTGGACGATCTGATCGGAGAATTGCGAGGGCGCACCGATGGCTGAAATCATGCTGCAGATCGCCGGCCGCCCCTATCAGCTGCGCTGCCGCGATGGCGAGGAAGCGCATATGGCGCATCTGGCCCAGATCATCGAGGACAAGGCCTATCAGGCGCAGCGCAGCACGCCGGGCCTGACCGAGGTGCGCACCTTGCTGTTCGCGGCGCTGTTCATGGCGGACGAACTCAACGAACTGAAGCGCGCCGCAGCCGGCCGACAGGAGCAACTGGCGCTGGATGGCGATGACGAACCGACCGCCCGCGCGGTCGAGGCGTTGGCTGCGCGCGTAGAAAAGCTGAGCGAGGCTCTTGCCGCCCGCGCCGCCGACGCCTAGATTGGCGGCGACGGGCACTGCCTGGTGCGAGCTTTAGCGAACATCCCTGAGGCGATAATCACATCCACGGGGGCTGTCCCTGGGCGGGCTCTGGCCCGATCTACATGGTCCCCACCTGACGTTGAGGCGTCAGAGGATATTCCAGCAAACGGCCAAGGCGGTCCCGTCACCCTCCTCTTCCCAGCAAAGGCACCCCATGCCCGACGACAGTGATGCCGCCGACAAGTCGACCCTGCGCGCGATCGCCCGGCAGCGGCGGCGCAACTTCGTCGCCTCGCTCGACGCGCTGACCCACAGGCTGGCGTTCAAGGCCGTCCCCTCCCCGCTCGCCCAGCGTATCGCCGACGCGCAGGTGATCGCACTCTACATGGCGCTGGATGACGAGGCGCCGGCGCAGCGTCTGGCCCCGCAACTGGGCGTTATGGGCAAGCAGGTGGCGTTGCCGCGCGTACTCGATCGGCTCGGCAGCATGGATTTCCTGCTGTGGCGTCCCGAGGACCAGCTGTTCCCCGGCCTGTTCGGCACCAGCCACCCCGAGCCGTCAGGCGGTGCGGTGGTGCCGGATGTCATCATCGCGCCGCTGCTGGGTTTCGACCAGCGGATGAACCGCCTTGGCCAGGGTGGCGGCTATTATGACCGCGCCTTTGCCCGCCATCCCGATGCCTTGCGCGTCGGCCTTGCCTGGTCGGCGCAGGAACTGGATGATGTGCCGGCCGACCCGTGGGATCTGCCGCTCGACATGATCCTGACCGAAACCGCCGTGATCGAGGCAGGCTGAACCCGATGAGCATCGACCCGCGCCATTATCATCAGCCCAGCTGGCGCAAGCCGGCCGGCATGTTCGCGATCCTGGGACTGATCCTGGGCTGGGCCGTGCTGGTCGGCAGCCTGTCGCCGCTGATCGGCCAGTTGCCGATGTGGGGCCAGGTGCCGGTCTATATTTTCCTGGGCCTGATCTGGATCTGGATCCTGCCGCTGCGGCGGCTGCTCGCCTGGATGGAAACGGGGCGCTGGCGTCAGGGTTAATCCCGATGCCCAGCCCATGGTGTTTCGCCTTATCCCTGAGCGTTAGGCGACCGTAACGGACGCATCGCGGCTCTGCGCGATGCAGGCGGCTCGCCGGAAACGGGGGCAACGGCATGTCCATGCGCCAGTCACCAGCATCGGCCGCCCATGCCGCGGACCGCCCCTCCTGTCATCCTGCATTCTCCGGGCGGCGCCACCCCGCACCGGTCTCAAGCCATGTCCGGTGGCGGGCGCACAGTGCAACAGGAGGATCCGATGGTTCCATTGAGCAAGCGACTATTTGCCGAATGTTTCGGCACATTCTGGCTGGTGTTCGGCGGGTGCGGCAGCGCCGTGCTGGCCGCCGCCTTTCCCGATGTCGGCATCGGCCTGCTGGGCGTGGCGCTGGCCTTCGGCCTCACGGTGCTGACCATGGCCTTCTCCATCGGTCATATTTCGGGCTGTCACCTCAATCCGGCGGTAACGATCGGCCTGTGGGCCGGCGGGCGCTTCCCGGCCCGCGACATCGCCCCCTATATCGTCGTGCAACTGGTGGGCGCGGTGATCGCAGCCGCCCTGCTGCTGTTCATCGCCAGCGGCCAGCCGGGCTATGAGCTGGCGCCCAACGGCCTGGCGGTCAATGGCTATGGCCTGCATTCGCCGGGCGGCTACACGCTCTCATCGGGGCTGGCGATCGAGATGGTGCTGACCTTCGGCTTCCTGAGCGTCATCCTGGGCGCGACCGACAGCCGCGCGCCGGCGGGCTTTGCCCCGATCGCGATCGGCCTGGCGCTGACGCTGATCCACCTGATCAGCATCCCGGTCACCAACACCTCGGTCAATCCGGCGCGCAGCACCGGCCCTGCCCTGCTGGTCGGCGGGCTGGCCCTGCATCAGCTCTGGCTGTTCTGGGTGGCGCCGATCATCGGCGCGCTGGCCGCCGGCGGCGTCTATCGCTGGCTCGCCAACGAACCGCTGCCGCCGCATGTGACCGGCGAGCACCTCTGAGACGAATCGTCACGGGCCGATACCGTTGGTGTCGGCCCGCCGCCAATGTCGATGTGAGGAAGAAGGGATCGCCTTGCGATCGGATCACTTCAAAGATGAAGTGGCGCGAGTGACGGGGCTCGAACCCGCGACCTCCGGCGTGACAGGCCGGCGCTCTAACCAACTGAGCTACACCCGCGCAGGGCGGCATCCTATCGTGACCCATGGCCACCAGATGATGCAAATCTGTTTACCTTCCGACTTTCCTGTCAGGGAAAGTGGCGCGAGTGACGGGGCTCGAACCCGCGACCTCCGGCGTGACAGGCCGGCGCTCTAACCAACTGAGCTACACCCGCGTTCGGTGTGGGCGGCCGTCTATGCGGGTCCGGCCAAGCTGTCAACCGTCCTCGCCATCAGTTTCTTCACTTGTTGCATTTTCTTTGCGACGGCTGACCGTCAGCGTCCCCTGTTCGAACAGGAAACCGGCAATGTCGGGCGTGCCGGCGGCGGCCACCACGGTCTGCACGATGATGAGCAACGGGACGCCGAGCAGCGCACCGGGCGTGCCCCAGACCCAGCCCCAGAAGGTCAGCGAGACGAGAATCAGCAGCGGGTTCATCGTCAGGCGACGGCCAAGGATGGTGGGCGTGATGACATTGGCCTCCACCAGATGGAAGCCGATCTGGAGAAAGGCGGGCAGCAGCGCCGTCCAGACATCGTCGAACACCATGAGGCCGCCCAGCGCCAGCAGCACGGCGGCCAGCATCGGCCCGAAATAGGGAATGAAGTTGAGCAATGCGACGATGCCGCCCCACATCCAGGGCGAGGGCATGCCGATAAGCCAGAGCGCCAGCGCCACGGCGAGCCCCAGGCACAGGTTGATGGTGGCGATCGTCATCACATAGGCGGAGGTCGCGTCGACCACATTCTGGATCACCCGCGCGACCGCCATGGCGCCGTCGAAACTGCCCCGGCTGTTGATCGTGCGGCGGCGCAGCCGGGTCCAGCCGGCAAGGAAGAAATAGATGATGAGCAGCGCAAACACCATCTGGATGATCGCGGACGGGGCGGAGGCGGCCGCGAACTGCAGCAGCGATCCGGGCGTTTCCACCGCCGCCCGGTGCGCGACCGATGCCGGCCCCGCGACCAGCATCTGGACGGTTTCGTCGACGAATCGCTGAGCCTGCGAATAAAAATCGATGAGCGGCGCCAGCGTCGCCTGAATCTTGGGTAGGCGCTGGGGCAGGATGCGGAACCAGTCGGTCGCCGGCACCACGATCAGCACCAGCGCGGTGTTGGCGACGCTGAGGAAGGCGACGACCGCCAGCAGCGCCGACAGGCCCGAGGGCAGCCCGCGCCGCTCCAGCCATTCGAGCAGCGGCACCAGCGCGATCGCGATCACCAGCGCGGCGGTCAGCGGCAGGAAAAATTCGGCCCCCGCGCGCAGCGCGAAGGGCAAGGCCAGCAACAGGCCGACGCCCGAGGACAAGGCGATCGACGCCAGCAAACGGTCGCGCCGCCGATTGACTTCCAGTTCCTCGTTGGTGGTCACGCCCGATCCGTCCCCTGTGCATTCGCCATGTTGCTCTGCACCCGGCGCTCCGGCCGGTCAAATGCCATCGGCGAATCGCATCAGGAAGACGGCAAACAGGGGCTTAACCAAATATTGGGGAGACTGGCCGTAGGAGATGCGGACATTCGATAAGGGGGATATCGCATGGCAAGAGGGTTGATCGCGGGACTGGGCCTGATCGCAGGCATGGCCGCATCCTGGCAGGCCGGGGCGCAGGATATGCGGCTCGACAGCCGGACCTTCGTCGAACGGGTGCAGGCCGACATCAATGGCCGCCCGCGCCGCACCATCGCCAATGCCGAACGCGCCATGTCGGGCGACCAGTTGATCGTCGTGGTCGACTGGCGCCATGAAGGCAGCCGGACGGCCCATGGGCTGACCGTGGTTCGCCAGGTGCCGCGCGGCACCCTGCTCGACCTGACCGATCCCGCCATGCAGGCATCGGTCGATGGCGGCGCCCATTGGGGCCGACTGGAGCAATTATGGCTGCCGACGCCGCTGGGCGGTGTCCGCCGCGCTACGCCCGAGGATATTACCCATATACGCTGGCGCCTGCCCGACAGCGTGGCACCGGGACAATCGGGACGGCTGACCTATCGGGCGCAGGTGCGCTGACGCAGGCTGGACCGGGGCGACAATGGCCGCCCCGGTCCCGTGCATTCATCAGCCCTCGAACAGCAGGACCGGCGTTTCCAGCAGCTTGCGCACCGCCTGGACGAAGCTGGCCGCGTCCCAGCCGTCGACCACGCGATGGTCGCAACTGATCGACAGGTTCATCAGCTTTGCCGCGACGATCTCCTTCCCCCGGAACATCGGCCGCTCGATCACCCGGTTGGGGCCGATGATCGCCACTTCGGGTCGGTTGATGACCGGGGTGGTGGCGATGCCGCCGAGGGCCCCAAGCGACGTCAGGGTCAGGGTGGAACCCGACAGTTCGGCCGACGTCGCCTTGCCGCTGCGCGCGGCGTCGGCGAGGCGGCGGATCTCGGTCGCGAGTTGCCAGACATTCCTGTCCTGCGCGTCGCGGATCACCGGGACCATCAGGCCCGCGTCGGTCTGCGTCGCCATGCCGAGATGGACGGCGCCATGGCGCGTCACCACGCCCGCCTCGTCATCATAACGGGCGTTGAGCATCGGGAAGTCGGGCAGCGTCCTGCAGATCGCCACGATCAGCAGCGGCAGCATGGTGAGCTTGGGCCGATCGCCGCGGTGCGCGTTGAGCTGCGCCCGCGCCTCCTCCAGCGCGGTGACGTCGATTTCCTCGACATAGGTGAAATGCGGGATGTGGCGCTTGGACGCGGCCATATTTTCGGCAATGCGGCGGCGCATGCCGATCACCTTCACCTGCTCGTCGGCGCGCGGTGCGGTACGGCCGGCCGGGCGATAGCCCTGCCCCGAACCGTAGAGGAGATAGGCGTCGAGATCGGCGTGGCGGATATGGTCGCCGTTCGGCTTCACCAGGGCGAGATCGACACCCAGTTCCCTGGCGCGTGCGCGGACGGCAGGGGACGCGAGGATGGGGGCGGCAACATCAGGCCCCCTCCCTTCCAGGGAGGGGTTAGGGGTGGGTACCGGCGAAGCCGGTGCTTCTGGCTCAACGGCAGGCAGCTCGCTTTGCTCGCCACCCACCCCCGGCCCCTCCCTGGAAGGGAGGGGAGCATCAATGGAGGCCTCGACCGTTTCGACCGACGGCACGGGCGCGGCAGCCGCCCCCTCGCCTTCCGTCTCGATCTCCACCAGCATCGATCCGATCGACACCTGATCGCCCGGCTCGCCGGCCAGGCGGACGACCGTGCCCGCGACCGGGCTTTCCATCTCGACCGTCGCCTTGTCGGTCATCATGTCGGCGATCGGCTGGTCTTCCTCGACCCGGTCGCCGACCTGGACGTGCCAGCCGACAATCTCCGCCTGCGCAATGCCTTCGCCGATGTCCGGCAGCTTGAAGGTGAATAGGGCCATCTTACTCTCCGTTCGTGTCGAGCGAAGTCGAGACACGTTTATCATAGGGCGGCGCTTCCGTTTCTCGACTTCGCTCGAAACGAACGGAAGGGGTGCGGGATGGTCAGTCCCGCATGATCTTGTTGATGGCTTCGCGGATGCGCACGGGGCCGGGGAAATAGGCCCATTCCAGACTGTGCGGATAAGGCGTGTCGAAGCCGGTGACGCGCTCGATCGGCGCTTCGAGATGATAGAAACAGCGTTCCTGCACCAGCGCCGACAGTTCGGCGCCAAAACCGCTGGTCCGCGTCGCTTCATGCACGATCAGGCAGCGGCCGGTCTTCCTGACCGACGCCTCGATCGTGTCGATATCGAGCGGCACCAGGCTGCGCAGGTCGACGATCTCGGCATCGATGCCCAGCTTCGCCACGGTATTTTCGACGACATGGACCATCGTGCCATAGCAGAGGATGGTCAGCGCCGCGCCGGGGCGGGCGATCCGCGCCTTGCCAAGGTCGATGCGATAATAGCCCTGCGGCACCTGCGCATCTACATGGCCCGCCCAGCTCTTGGCCGGCGTGTCATAATGGCCGTCGAACGGGCCATTATAGATGCGCTTGGGCTCGAAGAAGATGACCGGGTCATTATCCTCGATCGCCGCGATCAGCAGGCCCTTGGCATCATAGGGGGTGGACGGGATCACCGTCTTGACCCCGGACACATGGGTGAAGATGCCCTCCGGGCTCTGGCTGTGGGTCTGGCCGCCGAAGATGCCGCCGCCAAAGGGCGAGCGCACCGTCATCGGCGAGATGAACTCGCCGGCCGAGCGATAGCGCAGCCGCGCCGCCTCGCTCACCAGCTGGTCGAGCGCGGGATAGATATAGTCGGCGAACTGGATTTCGGGGACCGGCCGCAGGCCATAGGCACCCATGCCGACCGCGACGCCGATAATGCCGCATTCGGTGATCGGCGTGTCGAACACCCGGTTCTTGCCATATTTCTGCTGCAAGCCCGCGGTGGCGCGGAACACGCCGCCGAAATAGCCGACATCCTCGCCCATCACCACGACATCGGGGTCGCGGCCCATCATCACGTCCAGCGCGCTGTTGATCGCCTGGATCATGTTCATCTGGACGGGTTCGTCCTGGCCGCCGGCGGCGACCGTTTCCATGCGCATGTCGTTCACAGCCCTGCCGCCTTCCATTCGTCGAGCATCTGCTGCTGCTGTTCCTTCAGGTGCCAGGGCATGTCCTCGAACACGTCCTGGAACATGCTTTCCATCGGATGGTGGAGGCCATGGCCCAATATGCCGTTCTTTTCGGCCTCGCGCGCGGCGTCGCGGACCATCTCGGCCAGTTCCTGGTCCATCGCGGCGTGGCGTTCCTCGTCCCAGATGCCCAGCGTGATGCAATGCTGCTTCAGCCGCGCGATCGGATCGCCGAGCGGCCATTTGCTGCTTTCCTCGGCCGAGCGGTAGGCGGTCGGATCGTCGGACGTGCTGTGCCCTTCGACGCGATAGGTGAAATGCTCGATCAGGGTCGGGCCGCCATTGGCGCGGGCGCGATCGGCGGCCCAGCGGGTGGCGGCATAGACGGCCAGCACGTCATTGCCGTCGACGCGCAGCCCGGCAATGCCATAGCCGATCGCGCGCGCGGCGAAGGTGGTCGCTTCCGCCCCGGCAAAGCCGGAGAAGCTGCTGATCGCCCACTGGTTGTTCACCACATTCATGATGACGGGCGCGCGATAGACGCTGGCGAAGGTGCAGGCCGAATGGAAGTCGCCCTCCGCCGTGGAGCCCTCGCCGCACCAGGTGGCAGCGATGCGGGTATCGCCCTTGGCCGCGCTCGCCATCGCCCAGCCCACAGCCTGGGGATATTGGGTGGTGAGGTTGCCGGAGATGGAGAAGAAGCCGGCCTCGCGCGCCGAATACATGATCGGCAGCTGGCGCCCCTTCATCCGGTCGCCCTTGTTCGAGTAGATCTGGTTCATCATGTCGACGATGGACCAGTCCCGCGCGATCAATATGCCCTGCTGGCGATAGGAGGGGAAGCACATGTCGTCGCGCGACAGGGCAAGCGCGGCGCCGATCGACACCGCCTCCTCGCCGGTCGACTTCATGTAGAAGCTGGTCTTGCCCTGGCGCTGGGCGCGGAACATGCGGCCGTCGAAAGCGCGGGTCAGCGCCATGTAGCGCAGCATTTTGAGCAGCGTGTCCGCCGGCAGCTTGGGGTCCCAGGCGCCGACCGCATGGCCATCCTCGTCCAGCACGCGGACCAGCCCATAGGCGAAGTCGCGCATCTGCGACGGGTGGGTCGCCTCGTCCGGACGCGGCGCCGCGTCGGCCGCGGGAATGTCGAAATGGGTGAAGTCCGCGCTTTCACCGGGCCGCGCGGGCGGCTCGGGCACATGCAGCTGCAGCGGCGGCAGGTTGCGCCCCTGCCCGTCCGTCACAGCGCCGGATTCGATCGAATCGGTCATCCTGCCTCCTATTGTGCGTTGCAATAATATTGCTTGTGGCAATTATTATATTTCAACGCCGCGCAAGGCAAGCCTTACTGACCCAATTCCTTTTCGCCTGTCGCCTTCGCTGTCACCTCAGACGGCGACGGGCGCGGAAATATGGGCCTGCGGCGCATAATCCTGCACCTCGAAATCCTCGATCCCATAGTCGAAAATGCTTGAAGGCCGGCGATTGATCCGCAGCTTCGGCGCGCCCGCCGGGGTGCGGCTGATCTGCTCCTCCACCAGATCGGCATGGTTGAGGTAGAGATGGACGTCGCCGCCCTGCCAGACCACCTCGCCCGGTTCCAGATCGCATTGCTGGGCCAGCATCCGGGTGATCATCGACAGGCCAAAGATGTTGAAGGCAAAGCCCAATCCCAGGTCGCAGCTGCGCTGGAAGAGCAGGCCGTTGAGGCGGCCATCGGACACCTGGAACTGATAGGTCATGTGGCAGGGCGGCAAGGCCATCTGCGCGACTTCCGCGACATTCCAACCGGTGAAGAGCAGGCGGCGCGAACCGGGGTTGGTGCGAATCGCATCGACCAGCGCAGCGATCTGGTTGTGGCCCTGCGCCGCCCGGCGGAACAGGCCGTCGCCGACCGGCTCGTAGCGCGGCCAGTTCACCCATTGGGCGCCATAGACCGGACCGAGATCACCCCATTGCCGGGCAAAGGCTTCATCCTCGATAATTCGCGCCTCGAACGCGTCGCGGTCGATATCCTCGCCGGTCGCCTTGCGGTAGCTGTCGAGCGGCCAGTCGGTCCAGATATGGACATTCTGCTTCACCAGTTCGCGGATATTGGTGTCGCCGGTCAGGAACCACAGCATCTCGCGCGCGGCGACCTTCCAATAGACCCGCTTGGTGGTGAGCAGCGGCACCGCATCGTCGGCCAGCGAGAATCGCAGGGTCGCGCCCAGGATCGATCGGGTGCCAACGCCGGTGCGGTCAATCCGCTCGTCGCCATGGCGCCAGATATGGCGCATCAGGTCGAGATATTGCTCTTCATAATGGGGCGGCTGCGGCGACATGGCGTGCAAGGTCGGTGATCCTGGGATGGGAATGAATCTGGGCGTTCCGTCCATGTAGCATCCCCCCTGCCCCGCTGTCCCGACCAAAGGTCGCGCCATAACGGATGCGACTGCCGGCCCGGCCCGCTCCGTTCCGCCACTACGGATCATTCCGCGTCTCCGCTCCCGGCCCATTGCTGACAGGCTGCGTGCCTAGGGGGTGCGATGCTGACATTGGTGATTCTCGACGAGGACGGCCAGCCGCGCGACCGGCTGCACCCCGATGGCAACTGGCCCTGTCTGGTGGCTCATCTGCTGGCCAGCGATGCGCGACGGGTCATCCTGCACCAGCGGCGGCACAGTGCGGCGCCGCAGCCGGTCGACATCGCCCTGACCCGCAGCCTGCACCGCCGGCTGCGGGCGCTCGACATCCACCTAGCCGACCATCGGATCGACACGCCGAGCGGCTGTTTCAGCTTCCGCGATGCGGGTCTTTTGTAGAATTTTCAAAAAAGCGCATCAGGTGGCTTGCCAGCCCTCAAACCCCTCTCTATAGGCGCACTCCTGCCTTACGGGGCCGCCCCAAAAGCGGCTTCGGCACCGGTCGGGGAATAGCTCAGCCTGGTAGAGCACTGTCTTCGGGAGGCAGGGGCCGGAGGTTCGAATCCTCTTTCCCCGACCAACTTATTCGCCCGAACTTCGGTTCGGAACGATAAGCAGAAAAACCCCGGACTTCCATCGGAAGTACGGGGTTTTTGCGTTCTGTTTCCTTGCATGCCCTTTGGACCGCGGACCGACCGAGGGCATAACGAACCCGGTTCGGTACGCCCCCTGTCCTGACTTCAAGAGCCTATTACTTCTCGGTTGCCGGCACCGCCAATTTGGCAATCGCGTCGATCAAGTCGGCGACCTTGAAGGGCTTTTCGATCACCGGCACCGCATCGAACGCCTCGGGCAGATGATCGCGCCCATAGCCGCTGACGAACAGGAAGGGTATCGCCCGGTCCGCCAGGACACGCGCAACCTGCTCCACCCCCTCACCCTGGAGATTGCCGTCAAGCAGCACCAGGTCGCATTCTGCCTGATCGATCAGGGCCAGCGCATCGGCCACGGTCGCAGCCTGCCCGACGATATGGCCGCCCGCATCCTCCAGCGTCGCGGCCAGTTCGAAGGCCACCAGCGGCTCATCCTCGATCAGCAGCAGGCGGCGGCCGCCCAGATGCGCCTTGCCGTCACTGCCACTGCCGCTCGCGCCCTGTTCTCGAGGCGCCGGACGCGCCTTCTTGCGCAGGCGCGGGCTGGAGGCATAGGGCAGCGTCAGCGTCCATCCCATGCCCTCGGCGCCGTAATGGGGCTGGGCACTGCCGCCGTCGGAACGCAGGCTGCGCTCGATCAGCGCGGTGCCGAAGCCGCGACGGCTGGGCGGTTCGACCGGGGGGCCGCCGCGTTCGCGCCAATCCAGAACCAACTGGTCATTGGTCAGGCGCCATTCCAGTTCGACACGGCCGGCCGGGGCCGACAGCGCACCATATTTATGGGCGTTGGTCACCAGTTCGTGCAGCACCAGCGCCAGGTGCAGCGCCGGTTCGGGCCGCAGGTCGACCTCCGGCCCGTTCCAATGGAAGCGTTCTCCGTCGATCGCGCCGATCGTCACCTGCCCCTCGATCAGATCGCCCAGCCGCGCGGCCTGCCAGGTTTCGCCGCTCAGCAGCGAATGGGCGCTGGCCAGCGCGTGGATGCGACCGATGAAGGTCGGGGCGAAATCGGACGGGCCGGACGAATGGCGCAAGGTCTGGGTGGCGATCGCCTGGACTGACGCCAGCGTGTTCTTCACCCGGTGGTTAAGTTCGCCGATCAGCAGCTTCTGCGTTGCCTCCGCCCGCTTGCGTTCGGTCACGTCAAGGATCTGCAGGCTGATCGAGAAGAGCCGGCCGGCGGCATCGCGCAGCGCCGAGCAATAGCATTCGCAATCGAGGGTCAGCCCCTCGGCCGTGTGGAAGCGCAGCAGGCGGTTGGTGCGCGGCACGGTGCCGGCGATCATCTCGTCCATCAGGCCGGCAAAGTCGCCACGCTGGCTGTCGTCCAGCCATTTGAGTTCGGACGCACCAAAACCAGCCACTTCTGCCGCACGCCAGCCGAACAGTCGTTCCGCCCCCTTGGACCAGGCAACGACATGGCGCTGGGCATCGATTTCCACGATCGCCAACGGGCTGTTGTCGCCATGGGCCTGAATGCGGGCCAGCGCCGCGGCATGGCTGTCCCGTTCCCGCGCCAGTTCCTGCCGCTGCTGGAACAGTTCGACGAACAAGGCGACCTTGTGCCGCAGAATATGGGGATCGACCGGCTTGAACAGATAGTCGATCGCGCCGCTTTCATAGCCGCGAAACTGGCGCCGCTCGTCGGTCGCCACGGCGGTCAGGAAGATGATCGGCACACGCCGGGTCCGTTCCGTGCCGCGCATCAGTTCGGCCAGCTCGAACCCGTCCATACCCGGCATCTGCACGTCGAGCAGCGCCAGCGCGACATCCTCCACCAGCAGCAGTTCGAGCGCCTGCATGCCCGATCGCGCCTTGATGAGGGTCACGCCCTCGTCCGCCAGCAGCGCTTCAAGCGCAGTCAGATTTTCCTCAACATCGTCGACCGCCAGGATCTTGGTGGGCTCAGGCTGCATGGTCGAGCGCCTTCAGATCCTGAAGGTTGCGGCGATAGATTTTCTCGCCCTCGTCGAAATCGGCAAAGCCATCGGAATAACGCGAGAAGCGCAGCGTTTCCTTCGAGCCCAGCCCGAGGAAGCCGCCGCGGACCAGCGATTCCCCGAACAGGCCGAGCGCGCGGTCCTGCAATTCGCGATCGAAATAGATGAGCACATTACGGCTGGACACCAGCTGTACCTCCCCGAAGACCTGGTCGCTCGCCAGATTATGTTGTGCAAAGACCGCGCGGCGACGCAGCGTCTTGTCGAAGACGGCAGCGCCATAGGCGGCAGTATAATAATCGGACAGCGAGGCCTTCCCACCCGCAAGCCGATGATTTTCGCTGAATTGCGGCAGACGATCGATGGCGTAGATGCCCGCTTCCGCCTTTTCCAGCGCGGCCGGGCTGATGTCGGTGCAGTAGAAGATCGTGCGATCCTCCAGCCCTTCCTCGCGGAACAGGATCGCGAGCGAGTAGAATTCCTCGCCATTGGCGCAACCGGCGATCCATACCTTGAGCGAAGGATAGGTCTTGAGATGCGGCACGACCTGCTCGCGCAATGCCCGGAAATAGGCGGGATCGCGGAACATCTCGCTCACCTGGATGGTGAGGAAGCCCATCAGGTCGGCGAATACGGCGGGATCGCGCAGCAGCAGATGCTGAAGCTGGGACAGGCTGTCGCAGCCATGCTGATGCTGGGCACGGGCCAGCCGGCGATGCAGCGATCCGCGCGAATAGCCGCGAAAGTCGTAATGATAATGGCGGAAGATCGCTTCGAGCAGCAGGTCGAGCTCCAGCTCGTCCCGCGGCCCGAAATGTTCTTCCATCAGCGCGGCATCCATACACGCACCAGGCTGAGCAACTTGTCGACGTCGAGCGGCTTGGCGAGATAGTCGTTGGCACCGGCCGCCAGACATTCCTGCTGGTCCTGCGCCATCGCCTTGGCCGTGAGCGCGATGATCGGCAGGCCCACGCCCCAGCCCTGCTTTCGGATTTCGCGCATCGCGGTCAGGCCGTCCATTTCGGGCATCATCACGTCCATCAGCACGAGATCGACCTTGGGCGCATCGGCGCGCGCAGCCTCTTCGAGCGCGACAAGCGCCTCGCGGCCATTGCGTGCGATACGGACATGAACCCCATGGGGTTCGAAAATGCTCGTGAGAGCATAAACGTTCCGTATATCATCCTCGACAACCAGAATATTTTTGCCTTCCAGCGCCTCGTCGCGGCTGAGCGAACGGGCGATCAACTGCTGCTGGGGTTCGGGCAGTTCCGACACCACCTGATGCAGGAACAGCGTCACTTCATCGAGCAGCCGTTCGGGCGATTTGGCGCCCTTGACGATGATCGACTTGGAATAGCGGCGCAGGCGCAGTTCCTCCTCCGCGCCAAGGTCGCGGCCGGTATAGACGATGACTGGCGGGAAGCCGACGCTGTCGTCTGCGCTCAACCGTTCGAGCAGATCGAAACCGGACGCATCGGGCAGGTTGAGATCGAGCACCATGCAGTCGAAGGTCTCGCGGCCCAGCATCTCGAAACATTGGGCGGCCGAATGGGCCTCCAGCGTCTCGACCTCACGCGAGGCGAGCAGCAGCTTGATGCTCTCGGCCTGCTGGGCGTCGTCCTCGACCACCAGAACCCGGCGCATGCGCTGGGCCATGCGCGCTTCGAGCCCTTCGAGCATGTCGATCAGCGCGTCACGCTTCACCGGCTTGAACAGATAGCCGATCGCGCCGCTGGCCAGCGCCGCCTGGCTGTCATCATCGACCGACACGACATGGACCGGGATGTGGCGGGTGCGCATGTCGCGCTTGATCCGGTCGAGCACCGACAGGCCGGTATGGTCGGGCAGGTTCATGTCCAGGATGACGGCATGGGGCAGATATTGCCGAGCCATCAGCGCGCCTTCGTCGGCGGTGCCGGCGATCAGGCACTGGAAGCCCTGTTCATGCGCGATGTCGCACAGGATGCGGGCGAAGACCGGATCATCCTCCACGATCAGGATCAGGCGCGAATCCCCGGACAGGGTTTCGCGATCATCCTGGGTATCGACCAGGCTGGCGACACGCTGGCGCGCGGGCGCCACCGGCTGGGGCCGCGGCGCTTCGGCCAGGCTGATCGAAGGCAGATGACTGAGCGCGGGATCGAAGCGATCGGGCAGCAGCAGCGAGAAGGCACTGCCCTCGCCCGGCTGGCTTTCGACGCGCAGTTCGCCGCCCAACAGCCGCGCCAGTTCGCGCGAGATGGATAGGCCAAGGCCGGTGCCGCCATATTTGCGGCTGATCGTGCCATCGGCCTGGCGGAAGGGTTCGAAGATCAGCTTCTGCTGCGCTTCCGCAATACCGACGCCGCTGTCCTGCACGGTGAAGGCGACCCGGCCATCCGCATGCCGGCCGACGGTCAGCGCGACCTCGCCCCGATCGGTGAACTTGATCGCATTGGACAGGAAATTCTTCAGCACCTGCTCGACGCGCTGCGGATCGGTTTCGATCTCGACCGGATCGGCGCCGGCGGCGAGGCGGAAGGACAGGCCCTTGGCCTGGGCCGAGGGCGCGAAGATCGCCTGCAGCTTGTCCAGCATCGGCGCGATCCGCACCGAACGCGGCTGCAATTCCAGCTTGCCCGCCTCGATCTTGGAAATGTCGAGAATGTCGTTGATCAGGGTCAGCAGGTCATTGCCCGACGTCTCGATCGTCTCGGCATGACGCACCTGATCGGCGCTGAGATTGCCGGCACGATTTTCCGCCAGCAGGCGTGCCATGATGAGCAGCGAGTTGAGCGGCGTGCGCAGCTCATGGCTCATATTGGCGAGGAATTCGGATTTGTAGCGGCTGGCCTGATCCAACTCGGCGGCCTGTTGCTGGAGCGACAGCTGGGCACGGGCGAGATCGTCGCGCTGCGCCTGCATGTGGCGGGCCTGCTCCTCCAGCTGGACATTGGTCTGTTCCAGTTCGCTCTGCTGCGCCTCCAGGCGGGAGGCGGAGTCCTGAAGCTGGCGGCTCTGGGTTTCCAGCTCGTCATTATTGGCGCGCAGTTCCTCGCCCTGGGCCTGCAATTCCTCGGCCTGGCGCTGGGTTTCCTCCAGCGCGTCCTGCAACCGGGCGCGGAAACGGGCCGAACGCAGTGCGATGCCCATGCCGGCGCTCGCTTCCTCCAACAGTTCGAGCACACGGTCATCGACCGGATCGAAGGCGCCCAGTTCGAGCACCGCATTGACGACGCCGTCGGTCACGGTCGGCACGATCAGCAGATGGCGGGGACGATCGCGGCCAAAGGCCGAGCCGATCGTCAGATAATGATCGGGCACGTCATGCAGCAGTTGCGCCCGCCCTTCAGCCGCGACCTGGCCGAGCAGCCCTTCCTTGGCGACGAAGCGCTGCGGCATGTCGGCGTCGGCCGGCACGCCCAGCGTCGCGACGCGGTTGAACTGGCCTTCCTCCCCCTTGAACAGCGCACCGCCCTGGAAGCCGAGATAGCGCGCGAGGAAGGCGAGGATCGCCTCCCCCAGCTGCTCGACGCTCTGGTCGCCACGCATGGCGTCGGCCAGCCCCAGATGCCCCGCCTGCAACCAGGCCTGGCGCGCGCGCGCCTTGCTGTTGCGGCGCACCAGCAGATAGACGGCGATGGTCAACACCACGCCCAGAAGGCCGGTGACAAGCCCCGACATGATCGCGGTCTGCGAGGCCGATGCCATGTCGGCGAGGCGGATTTCCCGCAGTCGCAATTCCTCACGCGCCATCGTGTCGAGCTGGGCCCGGACGGCGTCCATTTCCTGCTTGCCGCGGCCGGTGGTAACGATCGTCAGCGCCTGGATGATGCTCTGGTTGCGCCGCGCCTCGATCGTTTCCCTGAGTTCGGCAAGCTTGGCATCGACATGACGCCGCAGGCGGGCGAGATTATTCTGCTGGGTCGGGTTGTCGCGGGTCAGCCTGCCCAGCGCATCGAGCCGGCCGGGCATGGTCGCCACCGCATTCTCATAGGGCTCCAGATAGCCGCGGTCGCTCGTCAGCAGATAGCCACGCTGGCCGGTCTCGGCATCCTGCGCGGTCGAGAGCAGTTCGTCGAGCGCGATCAGCACATTATGGGTATGGCGGATCGCCCGGTCGCTCTCGCCCAGGCCTTGGATATTGAGATAGGCGACGGCGCCGCTTACCAGGAAGAAGGCAATTCCGAGGAACAGGCCCAGCGCCGCCCATGCATCCGTGCGCCCGCTGACGGAGCCAAATTTCGCCTTGCCCATTATCATCCTGTTGTCGTTGCCGTGACGGAGGTGCCGACTAAGGGGCATTTCCGCGCGAAAGCAAGCGCCACCTTGCGCCGGAGCGCCAGGGCTGATCGAGATCAACCTTTTGATGTGCCTGATCGCATCCCGAGCACCCGCGACCATTGCGCACAGGCTGCACCATCGCCATCATCGCGCGACACGGAGTGGCGGGAGGCCGGCGATGGAAACGATCGGGCGCGATCTGCGGGAGATGCAGCGTGTGCCGCTGACGGCCGAGCATGTCGCGGCGCTGCGGGCCGAGGGCAGCGAGGCGGTCTATCCCGCGGGCACCTATATCGTCCGGCCCGGCGACCCGGTCGACCGCTTCATCTATGTCGAGGATGGCGAGATCGAGGTGGTCAATCCGTTTGGCGAAGAGCGGCATGTCCCCTCCACCATCGGGCCGACCCAGTTCATGGGCGAGATTTCCTTCCTGGGCGGCGGCAGCTGGTCGATCCCGATGCGCGCAGCGCGCGATACCCGCGTGCTGGAAGTGCCGCGCCCGGCGATGCTGCGGTTGATGGCGGCGATCCCGGAAATGTCGGACATCATCATCACCGTGCTGGCGGCGCGACGCCGGCGGCAGCTCGACATGGGCGACAGTACCCTGGTGCTGATCGGCGAGGACGAGGATCGGGCGGTGCGCTGCATCGCCGAATTCGCCAGCCGCAACCGCCTGCCCTACACATCCCACGCACTGGGCAGCGACGACGCCCGGCGGGTCGCTGCCAGTTGCGGGGCGCAGGCGGACCAGCCTGCCGTGATCTTCGGTCGCGACAATGTCGTTGCCGATCCCACGCCCGAGAAGGTCGCCCGGCTGTTCGGCCTCGATCGCGGCTTTACCGAGAATGAGACGGTCGATCTGCTGATCGTGGGCGGCGGGCCAGCCGGCGTGGCGGCGGCCGTCTATGCCGGGGCCGAAGGGCTCAACGCGCTGGTGGTGGAGGATATCGCGATCGGCGGTCAGGCGGGGACGTCGAGCCGGATCGAAAATTATATGGGCTTTCCCACCGGCATTTCGGGCGCCGACCTGGTCTGGCGCGGCGAGGTGCAGGCGATGAAGTTTGGCACCCGCTTCCTGATGCCGCGCCGGGTGACGGCGCTGGAGGAAACCGGCGACGGCCATTATTGCGGCGTCTTCGACAATGGTCAGCGCATCTGCGCCCGCGCAGTGCTGGTCGCGACCGGCGTGGAATATCGCCGCCTGCCGATCGACCGGCTCGCCGAGCTGGAGGGGGCCGGCATCTATTATGCCGCGACCGAGAATGAGGCCCGCTATTGCCGCCAGGCCGAAGCCGTGGTGGTCGGCGGCGGCAATAGCGCCGGCCAGGCGGCGATGTTCCTCAGCCGCAGTGCGCGCCATGTCCATCTGCTGGTGCGCGGGCCTTCGCTCGCTTTGTCGATGTCCAGCTACCTGTCGAGCCGGCTGGAGGCCGACCCGGCGATCACCATCCATTATGACACCGAAATTGACAGCCTGCATGGCGATGCGCAGCTCGACACGGTGACCATCCGTCATGCCGACGGCAGCGCGCGCGAGATCGCCTGCTGCGCCCTGTTCATCATGGTCGGCGCGGCGCCCAATACCGGCTGGCTGTCGGGACTGGTGGCGCTGGACGACAAGGGGTTCGTGCTGACCGGCGATGCGGTCGAGGCCCCCTCCCCCTATGAAACCTCCCGCGCCGGCATCTTCGCGGTCGGCGACGTACGCGCCGGATCGGTGAAACGCGTAGCTTCCGCCGTGGGCGAAGGATCGGTCGTGATCTCGCGCATCTGGAGTCATGTGAATGGGTGAAGCATGAAGGCAGCGCTTCTTTTCCTGCAGGCCGCCACCGGCGCCATGGCCCCTGCCCCGACGATGGACGCCATGCGCCAGCAGGTGACCGATGCCTATCGCCAGGAGGAGGCGCGACAGGCCGCATTGCCACCGGCGAAGGACGATGCCGAGAAGATCATCCGGCTGGGCACGCTGGATCAGGTCGGTCGCATCACCATGATGAAACTGGACTGGTCATTGGTGCCCGCCGACCAGCAACCGAAATGGCGCGGAGCCATATTGGCCGAGATCAGTCGCCATGACAGGCTGAATCAGGAACGGCTCAAGACGTTGATCCCGGAAGAAGGATGGTTCCGGATTAGCGTCTACGGCAAGGAAGCGGCCCGCGCCGCCTTCCTGATCGTTCAGCATGCCGTCGATGATCCGGCGCTGATGCGCGGGACGCTGAACCGGATGGAGGCCTTGCTGCCGGATGGCGAGGCCGAGGGCCAAGCCTATGCGATGCTCTATGACCGGGTGGCGATGACATTCGACAAGAAGCCGCAGCGCTATGGCACCCAGGTCAATTGTGTCGACGGCCGATGGCAGCCGACCGACCTGGAAACACCCGATACGGTGAATTCGCGCCGCCAGGCGATCGGCATGTCACAGACCATCGAGCAATATCTGGCGATGTTCGATAACGCCCAGTGTCCGAGGGCATAGCGCGCCCGGTCAGGCCGCGCGCTGCAGCTTCTCCCGCAGCGTTACCAGCGACTGGTTGAGCGCAGCGATTTCCTCGATCGAGATGCCGACGGCCTCCATCAGTTCGGCCGGGACGCAGGTTGACACGTCCTGCGCCACCGACTGACCCTGCTGCGTCAGGCGCACGCGGACCACTCGTTCGTCGATGATGTCGCGCTGGCGGGTGACGAGGCCCGCCGCCTCCAGCCGCTTGATCAGCGGGGTCAGCGTATTGGATTCGAGGAAGAGCTGACCGCCCAGTTCGCCGACCGTCTGATCGTCGCGCCGGGCCAGCGCCACCATCACCAGATATTGGGGATAGGTGAGGCCGTAGCGATCGAGCAGCGGCTTGTAGAGCCGGTTGAAGGCGAGCCCGGTCGAATAGACGCCGAAGCAGAGAAAATCATCGAGCGCGCCGCGCGCGGCATCTTGGGTAGTCATGGCGGGGGTGGTCATGGCGATACTCCTTGCCCCGAAATATAAATCGCACGCGATATGATCGCAAGGGTTGACGACGCACGTCGGCAGGCACATATAGATCGCACGCGATTTAATCGCAGATGATTAAACGAAAGGACCGATCGATGAGCAGCAAGATCCTCTATTCCACCAGCGCCACCGCAACCGGCGGCCGTGACGGCAAGGCCGCAACCACCGATGGCAGCTTCGCGGTGACGCTGGGCACGCCCAAGGAACTGGGCGGCAATGGCCAGGGCAATAATCCCGAACAGCTGTTCGCGTCGGGCTATGCCGCCTGCTTCCTGGGTGCGATGAAGTTCGCCGCCAGTCAGGACAAGGATCTGCCCCGCGTACCCGCCGACGCCAGCGTCACCGCCACGGTCGGCATCGGCCCGCGCAGCGACAAGGGCTTTGGCCTGGACGTCGCGCTGGAAATCAGCCTGCCGGGCGTCGACAAGGCTGCTGCCGAGGCGCTGGTCGCCGAAGCGGACACGATCTGCCCCTATTCGCACGCCACCCGCGGCAATATCGAGGTGCGCCTCAGCGTCGCCTGACGCGCGGCATTCTAGCCAAAGAAAAAGGGCGGCCTTTGCGGGCCGCCCTTTTCATCATCAGCCGATCATCATCAGGCTGGCATTGCCGCCCGCGGCGGTCGTGTTGATGGAGGTCGACACCTCCTCCAGCAGCCAGTCGAGATGCCAGGCGCGCTCGTCGCCCGGCGCGGCGGCATGAACGGTGACGATCGGCCCATCCAGTTCGGCCACCGCCTGGGTTGCGGCGAGGATCTGGTCGGCATCCCCCTCCACCAGCATCGCGGCGAAAGGCGCGTCAGGCTGGGCGTGAAAATGAGCGGCGACGCTGGCGGGCAGGCCCTGTGGCAACAGCGCCCCTTCGATCACCGCGCGATTGCCGGTCGCCAGCACGGCGGCCATCTGGGCCAGCAGGCCCCGCCGCGTGCCCGGACGCAGCAGCAGCAGGCCGCGCGGATGCAGCGCATAGAGGTTGGTCTCGCCGACCGGGCCGGGCAGCGCCAGTTCGACGCCGAGCGCCGACGCATCACCATAATGGCGCGCAACCGCCGCCGCCTCATGATCGTCCTGCGCCTCCAGCCAACTGACGAAATCATGGATGGGCGAGGCGAGATAGCCGACCCGCTCAGCAAAGACCGGCGCGGTGCGGGTCAGGCGGCCGAGATAGAGCGGCCCGCCCGCCTTGGGTCCGGTGCCCGACAGGCCGCGCCCGCCGAACGGCTGAACCCCGACGATCGCGCCGATGACGTTGCGGTTCACATAGATATTGCCGGCCTTCACCCGCGCGGTGACGCGCGCCACCGTCTCGTCGAGGCGGGTGTGCAGGCCGAAGGTCAGGCCATAACCGGTGGCGTTGATCGCATCGACCAGCGTATCCATCCGCTCGCGACGGAAACGGATGACGTGCAGCACCGGGCCGAATATCTCGCGGGTGAGGTCGGCGATGCTGTCGAGTTCGATGATGGTCGGCGCGACGAAGCTGCCGTGCGCCGCCTCCTCGGGCAGTTCCTGCTGCTCGACCTTGCGGCCGAGCGCACGCATCGCGGCGATATGCTGTTCGATGCCCGCCTTCGCCTCGGCCGTGATGACCGGGCCGGTATCGACCGCGAGCCGATCGGTGCGGCCGATGCGCAATTCCCTGAGCGCGCCCTTCAGCATGGTGAGGGTGCGATCGGCGACATCCTCCTGCAGGCACAGGATGCGCAGCGCCGAACAGCGCTGGCCGGCGCTGTCGAAGGCGGAGGCGATGACGTCGGCCACCACCTGTTCCGCCAGCGCCGAACTGTCGACGATCATCGCATTCTGGCCGCCGGTTTCGGCGATCAGCGGGATCGGCTTGCCCGCGGGCGACAGGCGGGTGGCGAGCTGGCGCTGGATCAGCCGGGCGACCTCGGTCGAGCCGGTGAACATGACGCCCGCCGTTTCCGGCGCGGCGACCAGCGCGGCGCCGATCCGGCCGTCACCGGGCAACAGTTGAAGCGCTTCGCCGGGCACGCCGGCCTCATGAAGCAGGCGGACGGCTTCGGCCGCGATCAGCGGGGTTTCCTCGGCAGGCTTGGCCAGCACCGGATTGCCCGCGACCAGTGCCGCCGCGACCTGTCCAGTGAAGATGGCAAGCGGGAAGTTCCAGGGGCTGATGCAGACAATCGGCCCCAGCGGCGCCTGATCCGGGCCGAAGGTGCCGCGCGCCTGCGCCGCATAATAGCGCAGAAAGTCGATCGCCTCGCGCACTTCGGCAATGGCGTTGGGCAGCGACTTGCCCGCTTCGCGCATGATGAGGCCGAGCAGCACCGGCATCCGGTCCTGCATCGCGTCGGCCGCCCGATCCAGCATGGCGGCGCGATCGGCAACGGGCGTGTTGGGCCAGCAGGCGTTGGCGGCGCGGATCGCGGCGGCGCGGGCGTGATCGGCGCTCGCTTCCCAGACGGTGCCGACAATGTCGCGATGGTCGGCGGGGTTGCAGACCGGGCGCGCCTCCCCTTCCCCGCCTTCGGGCCCTTCCCCGCCCTCGGGCGCGGCGGTCCAGGCGATGGTGGCGCTGTGCTGCAGCGCCTGTGTCAGCGCGGCGAGCGCGCCTTCGTCACTAAGGTCGATGCCGTCAGAATTGCGGCGATCGGGATAAAGACCGGCGGGCGCGGCGATCTGGTCGTGCCGGGCGCCGGGATGCGGCATGGCGCGGACGATCTCGACCGGATCGGCGATCATCTCCTCGATCGAGACATCGGGGTCGGCGATGCGGTTGACGAAACTGCTGTTCGCGCCATTTTCCAGCAGGCGGCGGACGAGATAGGCGAGCAAGGTCTCATGCGTGCCGACCGGCGCATAGATGCGGCACGGACGGTCCAGCTTGTCCTTGCCGACGACCTGCTCATAGAGCGGCTCGCCCATGCCGTGCAGGCACTGGAACTCATATTTGCCGATCGCGAAGTCCGGCCCGGCCATCTGGTAGATGGTGGCCAGCGTCTGCGCATTATGGGTCGCGAATTGCGGGAAGACGGCGTCGGGCGCGGCCAGCAGCTTCCTGGCGCAGGCGACATAGGCGACGTCGGTATGGACCTTGCGGGTATAGACCGGGAAATCGGCGAGGCCATCGACCTGCGCGCGCTTGATCTCCGCATCCCAATAGGCTCCCTTGACCAGGCGCACCATCATCCGGCGATTGGCGCGGCGGGCGAGATCGATGATCCAGTCGATGACGAAGGGGCAGCGCTTGCCATAGCCCTGGACGACGAAGCCTAGGCCATCCCAGCCAGCAAGGTCGGGATCGAGCGCCAGGCTTTCGAGCAGGTCGAGCGAGAGTTCGAGGCGATCCGCCTCCTCCGCATCGATGTTGAGGCCGATGTCGTAGCGCTTCGACAGCTGCGCGAGTTGCTTCACCGCCGGCAGCAATTCGCCCATCACCCGGTCGGCCTGGGCCCGGACATAGCGCGGATGGAGCGCCGACAGCTTGATCGAGATGCCGGGGCCGGCATAGATGCCGCGACAGGCCGCCGCCTTGCCGATGGCGTGGATCGCCTTTTCATAATCGGCATAATAGCGCGCGGCGTCGGCGGCGGTGGTCGCCGCCTCGCCCAGCATGTCATAACTGTAGGCGAAGCCCTTGGCCTCCAGTTCCTTGGCGCGCTTGACCGCTTCCTTGATCGTCTCGCCGGTGACGAACTGTTCGCCCATCATCCGCATGGCAAGATCGACGCCGCGACGGATCACCGGTTCGCCGGCACGGGCGACCAGGCGGGCGAGCGCCGCCGCCAGGCCGCGATCATCGACGCTGCCGACCAGCTTGCCGGTGACGACCAGACCCCAGGTCGCGGCGTTGACGAACAAAGACTTGCCGCCGCCCAGATGCGAACTCCAGTCGCCATCGGCGATCTTGTCACGAATGAGCGCGTCGCGCGTGTCATTGTCGGGAATGCGCAGCAAAGCTTCGGCGAGACACATCAGCGCCACGCCCTCCTGACTGGAGAGCGAATATTCCTGGACCAGCCCCTCGACCCCGGTGCCCTTGTGATTGGCGCGCAGGGTGGTGACCAGATGACGCGCCGTGTCGGCCACGGCGGCGCGGGTGGCGCCGGGCAGGGTCGCCGCGTCGAGCAGCGGGGCAAGGCACTCCGCCTCATCGCGGCGATAGGCGGCGGTGATCGCCTGGCGCAGCGGCGACTGATCGCGGATGGCGGGGGCGAAGGCGGCAAAGGGATGCTGGTCGGTCATGCGACCAGAATATCCGATTGGCGCATTTCATTCCGTCTTATGAATGCCCCGATAAATGCCAAAGTGACTTATTAATGGCAGCATGATAGGCAAATTGCATGAGCAACAAGCCTGCCATGGTCGAAATGGATGAGTTCGACCGCCGTATCATCGCCGCGCTGGTCGAGGATGGCCGCATGACCGTGACCGATCTGGCCGCCAGCGTCGGCCTGTCCAAGACGCCCTGCCAGGTGCGGTTGAAGCGGTTGCAGGAGAGTGGCGTCATTCGCGGCTTTCGCGCGATCGTCGATCCGGCGAAGCTGGGCATGGACCATGTCGCCTTTACCGAGGTGAAGCTGAGCGACACGCGAGAGAGCGCGCTGCGCGAGTTCAATGCGGCGGTAAGGCGCATCCCGGAGGTCGAGGAATGCCATATGCTGGCGAGCAATTTCGACTATCTGCTCAAGGTCCGCACGTCCGATATTCGCCGCTATCGCATGGTGCTGGGCGAGAAGATTTCCGCCCTGCCCCATGTCGCCAGCACATCGACCTTCGTGGCGATGGAGACGGTGCTGGAATCGGGCAGCAAGCGGCCGCGCCGTTAACGCGGGACCGAAGCCCCTTCCACCCGGATGCCGCGCCGCTGAAGCTCGGCCCGCGCCGCCTTCTGATGCGGGGTCAGGCGATGATAGTCGGTGGTCGAACGCCAGATTTCGAGCACATCCTGATCGCTGCGAAACGCGACGTCCGCCTCTGCATTGGCATAGTCCTGCAGACGATATTTCCTCGGCGCTTTTTCGATCACCCGTCATCCCTTTCGCGGGAGACGTAGCGGATTTTACGTAAAAGCCGCGTGATCGGGATCACGCGGTTAAGGCATGTTAATCAAACAGGGCCAGCGGCACGGCGTCGCCCATGGCGCGATAGCCGGCCGGATTGGGATGGAGCGCATCGCCGCCATCATAAGCGGGCAGCAGCCGGTCGGGGCGCGCAGGATCGCGGGTGGCGCGGTCGAAATCGACCAGCCCGTCAAAATGGCCCGGCGCCCGTATCCAGGCATTAACCGCCTGCCGGTCCGCCTCATTCTGGGCATCGGCATGATAATAATCATTGCCGACAAAGGGCATGATGGTGGCGCCGATCACCTTGATCCCGCGCGCATGGGCGCGGGCGATGATCTGGCGATAGGCGCCGATGATGCGGGCGACATGGGCCTTGTGATCCTCGCCACTGACGGGCGCGTCGCGGGTCAGCGTGCCAAGATCATTGACGCCTTCCAGCAGGACCAGGTGGGTGACGCCGGGCTGGGCCAGCACATCGCGGTCGAGCCGGACCAGCGCATTGGGGCCAAGCCCGTCGTTCAGCAGCCGGTTGCCGCCGATCCCCTGATTGACGACGGCGATGTCGCGGCGCTTGGGATCGGCCTGCAAACGCTGGGCGAGCCGGTCGGTCCAGCGATCATTGCCGTTGGTGGTCGATCCCTTGCCATCGGTGATGGAGTCGCCCAGCGCCACGACCAGCCGTGCGGGCGCGCAGCGTTCGACCTCCAGCGCGGCGAGATTAAACCAATGGTCGAACGAGGCGGCGCCCGCCATCACCGTGTCGGTCAGATGATCGCCGGGCAGATGCCAGGAGGTGGCGCGCGAGCCGGGATGCGAAGTCTGTTCCGGTTCGCCCTGATAGCGGATGGTGATGGCGATATTGTCGAGCGCGGCGACCGGCAGCGATACCGGGTCGGAGAGATAATCGGCACCAGCGGGCACGATCAGGTCCGGGTTGCCATCGAAGCGCAGCGAAATGAGCGTGCCGGGATCGATCGCCGGCGATGTGCTGGCGCGCGCGCGGGCGATGCTGACGCCAGCGATATGGAGCGGCGCGGTGCCGGCGAGGTTGGAGATGCGCACGCGCAGCCGGTCGCCGGCGATCGAGGGACGGACGATCTGGCGCAGCGACTGGTCCTTGAGCGTGCCGGCGGGCAGTGCCGCGTCGTCGGTCGGGCGGAATTGCGAGGAGACCCAGCCCGACACCCAGGTCGGCGTGCAGGTCTTTGCCGCCGCCGGGCTGGTCGTGAGGGCCAGGAGCGAGAGGCAGATCAGAAGCGGAGAACGCATCATCGGCAGGTTCCTTTCAGCGGCGGCCCGACCGGCACGCGACGCCATTGCAGGGATATGAGAATGTCACAGTTCGAAGTTCACACCGTTGCACGATAGAATTTCGGCCATTTCCGCCGAAATCGCGAGGATGGCGCGACAGTGAGGCGCCCGTGAAGCGACAGCCATGCAACACCGACGCGACGATGAAGCGACACCGAAGCGACAACAAGACGACACCCAAGCGACAGCGGATGCGATCGATGGAGGCGGAGACGGGCGGTTTCATCCCACAGGGTAGATCAAAGAAAATCCAATTTGGGAAGCACTCCGGTCCACAGGCCGAGGACCGCCCCATGCTCCCAAGAAAAAGGGCCGGCGTTGCCTCCGGCCCTGTCAGTGCATCCCTGGGGGAGGATCAGAAGTTGGCCCGGATACCGGCCAGCACGGTGCGACCGGGATAATAGACCGAATAGGCCGCGTTCGAATATTCGAAGGTGGTGCGGATCGGCTCGTCCGTGATGTTCAGCACATCGAGCGTCAGGCGCAGCGCCTTGTTGAAGAAGGGCAGCTGATAGCCGGCCGACATGTCGAGCTGGCCACGGGCGTCGGACTTGAGGTCGGCGCCGTTGATGCCGTTCTGCGGACCGTTCACGGCGATCGCCTCGTCATTCCAGACATAGTTCACGCTGACCGACAGACCGCCATTTTCATAGAAGCCCTGCAGGTTGTAGCTCCAGGGCGACACGCCAGTCGCAACCAGACCCGAGGAGGAGGACTGCTTCAGGTAAGTGCCGTTGGCCGAGAAGCCGAGGCCCTTCACCAGGAAGTCGAGCGGCTGCACCCAGGTCGCTTCGATACCCTTGATCTTGAGATCGCGCAGGTTGACCGGGCGGTTCACGGTGATCGGCAGCTGAGCGACCGGGATGCCGGTCTGGAGCGACCGGTCGTTGAGGGCGTTCTGCTGCGTCGAGATCAGGCTGTCGAACGGAATGTTGAGCGACCCGAAGGCAACCTGTTCGGAGGTGGTGACGGTGAAGCCCTGGATGTTCTTCATGAACAGCGACACGCCGACATAACCGATGCCGCCGGTGTAGATTTCGCCGCCCAGGTCATAATTGTCCGAGGTGTAGGGCTTGAGGTTCGGGTTGCCCGCCGTGGCGGTCAGCGCCGAAGGATCGGAGAAGGTGATGCCCGGCAGGATCGCGCCGGCATCCGGGCGGGTCATCGTCCGCGAGGCCGAGGCACGCAGCTTCACATTGTCGGCGACATCATAGGTCAGGTTGATCGACGGCAGGAAATTTTCGTAGGTCGAGGACGAGGTGATGTCGACGATCGCCGTGCCGACCTGGCTCGGCCCGACGACCAGCTGGTCGGTGTGGGCGTAGCGCATGCCGGTGTTGATGTGCAGGTCGCGGCCGGCAATGGTCGTGACGCCGTTCAGTTCGAAATAGGCACCCCAGACCTTTTCATCCATGTCGCCGGTCGCACCGCCAGTGACGGCACCGCGTGCTTCGGGCGCGCTGTCGCGATAGCTGGCATAGTTGGTGGCCTGCTTGAGCGCATCGAAGTCCGGCACGATGAAGCCGGCGGTCGAGGAGCTGCGCAGATACTGAGCGATGGCGCTGGTCGGCACGGTGCCGGTGGCGCCGGTGCAGCCAGTGCCGCAGACCGACAGCTGATAGGCGGTGCTGTTGTCATAGGCGCGGATCGAACGGGTCGCCTGATCATAGGCGCCGCCGACCTTCACGTTGAACATGTCATCGCCATAGGTCACGTCGAGATGCGCGCCCTTGGTCTCGGTCTTGCGACGGACCAGCTGGATATTCTGGCGATACCATTGCCAGCTGCCATTGTTCGGATCGTTGAGGTCGAGATTGCTGGTGATCGACGGATAGTCGCCACCGGTATTGTCATAATAGGTTTCGACGCCCGACTGCGGCGTGGTCTGGAAGGCCCAGGTCGGCTGTTCGCGGAAGAAGCGGCTCTTCGACCAGTTGGCGCTGAGGTCGACCTTCAGATCCTCGGTCGGCTGCCAGCTGACGCTCGGGTTGACGTTCCAGAATTTGGTCGTCTGCTTGAACAGGCTGGCTTCGAGGAAATAGGAGGAGTTGGCGAAGGTGCCGCTGGTGACGACGCCATTGTCATCGACGGTCAGGTCGATCGGCACCATGCCACCGGTCGACTGGGCGCTGGTGCCCGGCCCCGAGTTGCGGACCTGCCAGTTCATGTTGACCTTGCTGTAGTCGCGCTTGGACTTGGCCCAGATGCCGTCCAGGGCGAAATGCAGCTCGTCCGACGGGCGCCATTCGAGCGAGGCCAGCGCCGAGATGCGCGAGCGATCGCCTTCGGTCAGGCTCTTGCGGCCGAGACGCGGGATCAGTGCGGTGCTGAGCTGGTCGCGGGTGAGGCCCGAAGTGGCGACGACATCGACCGGCTGGCCGGCGACCAGGCCATGGCCGGTATTGTTGGGAACGACCGAGGCCCAGGAGAAATTATTGCCGCCGGCGTCGCCGGTGCCGAGATTACCGTCGGTCCAGCCGACCGATTCAAAGCCATCGACGCGGGTCTTGGTCTTCACGCCGGCAACGCCGACAAGGATACCGAACGTGTCGGTGGTGTGGCTGGCGACGATCGCGCCGCGCGGGCTGAACTTGTCGTTATTGTCGGTATATTGGCCCTGCGCCACGACGGTGACATGGGTGCCTTCCTTGTCGAAGGGACGGGCATTGCGCAGGTTGACGGTGCCGGCGATGCCACCTTCGAGCGTCGAGGGCGACGGGCTCTTGGCGAGGTCGAGGCGGGTGAAGAGTTCCGACGGGAAGAAGTCGAGATCGACTTCGCGGTTGGCGCTGCCGCCGTTGGTGCCGCCATCCGATGCAACCTGAAGCTGCGAACCGTTGAGCAGCACGCGGGTGAAGCTGGGGCCAAGGCCGCGGATCGCGACCTGGGTGCCTTCACCGTTGATGTCGCGGTTGAGGCGCACGCCGGGCATGCGGTTCAGCGTTTCAGCGAGGTTGGTGGCGGGCAGCTTGCCGATATCTTCCGCGAAGATCGAGTCGCCGAAGGCAACCGCATTCTTCTTGGCGTTGGTGGCGCTTTCCAGCGAGGCGCGGATACCGGTGACGACGATGTCGGCGGTTTCGCTGTCCTGCGGCGCGGCGGCGGTTTCGGCCGGTGCGGCGGCATCCTGCGCGGCGGCAGCCTGGGCCAGGCCCAGCGCACCGAAGGCGGATGCGGCGAACAGGGCCGCACGGATATTATGGTGGCGTGAAACGTTCATACAACCTCTCCCCGAGCGCTGCCCCCGACTATCCGGTGGGCGTATCTGGTAGCGCTATCAGATGCAGACCAATAAAGTGCCCGTCCCAATTGTCAAGATATGGGACGGGCGAAAATGGTAACGTTATTAATTTTCAGCGGACTGTGGCATTTGTGCTGATGACGGCCTGCGCCGCGGTCAGGCCCGGTGCGCTGGCGCGGACGGTCACCCGCCCCTTCTCGCCCGGCTTGGCCTTCACGATCACTAGCGCCAGGCCATTGAAAGCCTTGCGATCTTTCGACGGAAAGGCAGTCAGATCGGTCGGGTCGCCATTGTCGGTGGCAATGATCTCGCCCGGTCCCTCGATCGAGAAGCGGATGTCCTGCTTGGCGGCCGGGACGACATTGCCGTCCTTGTCGAGGACCTTGAGCGTCACGAAACTGAGGTCACGGCCGTCATCGGCAATGGCGCTGCGATCGGTGGTCAGCGACAATTTCGCTGCGTCGCCCACGGTGCGGATCGTTTCCGTCGCCCAGGGCTGGCCCTTCTTCCAGGTGACGACCTTCACCTCGCCCGGTTCATAGACGACATAGTCCCAGCGGAAGCGATATTCATAATCGCGCTTCTTGACCTTGCCCTGCGACTTGCCGTTCACGAACAGCTCCGCCTCGTCGGCCGAGGAGAAGACATGGACCGGCGTGATCTGACCGACACGGTCGGGCCAGGTCCAGTGCGGCAGGATATGCGCGAATTTGAGGTCGGGCCGCCAGCGCGCCTGGTAGAGCCAGAAGCGGTCCTTGGGGAAGCCGGCGAGATCGAGGATGCCGGAATAGCTGCTGCGCGACGTGTAATAGGGAGTCGGTTCGCCCAGATAATCGAAGCCGGTCCAGACGAACTCGCCCGCAACATAGGGGTTCTGGTCATCGGCGGCCCAGACCCGATCGGGCGAGGACCCGAAATCGGCGGCGTGCATCTCATAGGCGGACACCTGATGCGTGTCGGGATTGCCGCCCGACCAGGGGCGGACCGGGCCGCTGATCGCGCCGGCGACCGGGAACATATATTCGCCGCGGCTGGACAGGGCCGAGGCGCTTTCGGTGGACAGGATCAGCTTGTCCGGGAATTTCGCGCGGAAGGCGGGATATTGGCCGACGATGCCGCGAATGCCGGCGCCCTGATAATTGAGGCTGATGACGTCCACGGTGGTGGGCAGCAGCATGTCCGCCTTGGCATAGTTCATCGCGCTGGTGGCGGGCCGGGTCGGGTCTTCCTGATGCGCGATGGCGACCAGTTCGCGGCCGATCTTCGCCCCCGCCTCACCATCATATTGTTCGCCGACCTCGTTGCCGATGCTCCAGATGATGATCGAGGGATGGTTGCGGTCGCGGCGCAGCATGGCGCGGGCGTCGGCCTCATGCCAATCCGGGAAGATCAGATGGAAATCGTGCGGGGTCTTCTTCTTCTCCCAGCTGTCGAACACCTCGTCCATCACCAGGAAGCCCATGCGGTCGGTGAGTTCGAGCAGTTCGGGCGCGGGCGGATTATGGCTCATGCGCACGGCGTTGGTGCCCATGTCGCGCAGGATTTCGAGCTGGCGCTCGGCCGCGCGGGCGTTGAAGGCGGCGCCGAGTGCGCCAAGGTCATGATGATTGTTGACGCCGCGCAGCGGGATCTGCTCGCCATTGACGATCACGCCCTTGTCGGGATCGAACTTGATGTCGCGCACGCCGAAGCGGGTCTCGTAGCTGTCGATCAGCTTGCCACCCTGGGTCACGGTCGAGACGGCGACATAGCGGTTGGGTTGCTGCGTCGGCGGCGGGCCCCAGAGGCGCGGGTTGCTGAGGATCGTGTTGCCCTTCAGCTCCGCCTTGCCATGGGGGGCGATGCTGGTCGATTGGCGGGCGATGCTGGCGACGGGGCGGCCGAGCCGCTTGCCGCTGGCGTCGATGGCGTAGAGGGCGGTCGCAACCTCGACCTGCGCCGGGGTGTCGCCGTCATTGTCGAGGGTGAGGCTCAGGTCCACGCTGGCCTGCGCCTTGCTGACCTGCGGCGTGCGGACGATACTGCCCCACTGGCCGACATGGACCTTGTTGGTGGTGGTGAGATAGATGTCGCGATAGAGGCCGCCGCCCGGATACCAGCGCGCCGAGGCTTGGGGATTGTCGAGCCGGATCACCAGCTGGTTCTGCCCGCCCGGCACCGCATAGGGGGTAAGGTCGAGGCGGAAGCTGTTATAGCCATAGGGCCAGCCGCCGACGAGCTTTCCATTCAACCAGACGGTGGCGTAGGACATCGCCCCTTCGACATCGAGGAAGATCGACTTGCCCTTGTCACTGGCGGGGATGGTCAGCGCCTTGCGATACCAGCCAATGCCCCAGCTGGGCAGGCGGCCCATGCCGCCATAGGGGCCATCCTTGATGAAGGGACCGGCGATCGCCCAGTCGTGCGGCAGGTCGACATGGGTCCAGCCGCTGTCGTCGAAGCCGGGCTGGACATAGGAGACGGTGCCGCCCGGATTGCCGGCGGGACGGGTGTGATGCCTGGCGGGATCGGCGATGAAAGGATTGGCGCTGGGCAATATCCAGGGCTTGAGCACGCGGGCGCCGCTATCGTCCACCTGCACCGCCGCGTCGGGACGGGCGTCGGCCACCTTGCCGTCGCCGGCATCCTCTATTCGAGGGCGCACATCATAGCGCAAATCCTCGGTCAGGCCGGCGGGATCGCCCTTGGTGAAGCGCCAGTCGCGGCTGATCGAGACGCTGTCGCGCGGCGCGGCCAGCAGCGTCGCGGGGCTGAGCAGGCAGGAGGCGAGCAGGATGGTGCGCAGGGTCTTCATCAGGGGCTCCGTCAGAGCTGGGCGAGCGCGGCGCGGGCACCGTCGGCTTCGAGAATGGCGAGCCAGCGGATCAGCGCGGCGCGGAAGGCGGCGTTGCCGGCAAGGTCGGCGGGCACCACGGCATCGAAGGCGAGGATCGCGTCGACCCGAGCCTTGGTGGAAGGGGCGTCGGCAAGGCGGGCCGCGATGGCAGCGGCGAGCGGATCGTCGACGACATGCGCTTCGCCCCGATCATCGACGCCGGCCTGCCAGCGGACCCAGGCGGCGACGGCGAGCGACAGGGCATCGATCCCCTGCCCTGCCGACAGCCGCGCGGCGATGGTGGCGAGCAGGCGCTGGGGCAGCTTTTGCGAGCCGTCCATCGCGATCTGGCGGGTGCGATGCTGCAGGGTCGGATTGTCGAAACGCGCCATCAGCTCGCGACGATAGGCGGCGACGTCCAGCTCGGGCGGGGGCGACAGGGTGGTCTGCGCCTCGTCCCACAGGGTTTCGACGAAATGCCGGGCTTCGGACAGCGCCAGCACTTCATGGACATGGTCGATGCCGGCAAGGCCGCCGAGATAGGCGATGCCGCTATGCGCGCCGTTGAGCAGGCGCAGCTTCGCCTCCTCCCAGGGGGCGACGGCGGCGGTGACCTGAACCCCGGCGCCGAAATCCGGGCGCGGGCCGCAGAATTTATCCTCAATCACCCATTGCAGGAAGGGTTCGGTCTTGACCATGGCCTGGTCTTCCACCCCCAGCCGGTCGGCGAGCGCGGCGATGTCGGCGTCGGTGGTGGCGGGGACGATGCGGTCGACCATGGTTTCGGGAAAGGCCCCTTCCGCCGCGATCCAGTCGGCCAGCGCCGGGTCGTGCCGGGCAGCGAGCGCCAGCACGGCGTTGCGCAACCGGGTGCCGTTGTGCGGCAGATTGTCGCAGCTGATCGCGGTGAAGGGCGGCAGGCCCGCGGCCCGTCGCGCGGCGAGCGCGGCGACGAGGAAGCCGGGCGCAGTCTGCGGCGCGGCGAGCGAGGCAAGGTCGGCGGCGAGTTGGGGATCGCCCTCGATCAGGGCGCCGGTCGCCGGATCGAGCTTATAGCCCTTCTCGGTCACGGTCAGGGTAACGATATGGGTATCGGGCGCGGCGAGCGAGGCGACCAATGCGGCCGGGTCTTCCGGGGCGACCAATACCTGGCTGACCACGCCGATGATGCGCGCCTGCTCGGCCGAACCATCGCGCACCAGCATGGTGTAGAGGCAGTCCTGCGGCATCATCTGGTCGCGCACGCCGGGCGACCGCAGCGACGCGGCGATCACGCCCCAGCGCAGGTCACCGGCGGTCAGGGCATCATCGAAGATGACCGCCTGGTGCGCGCGGTTGAAGGCGCCGATGCCGAGATGGACGACGCCGGGACGGACCGCCGCGCGATCATAGCCGGGACGGACGATATCGGCGGGCAGGCCGGCGAGCGTGGCGGACGATAGACGGGTCACAGGATCAGGCAGCCTCTTGCGAGAGAGTCACGGGCGCATAGCGCGGGACGATAAGGTGCAGCACCAGCAGCGCCAGCAGATAGGCACAGGATGCGACGATGAAGATCGGCTGGAAGCTGCCGACGGTTTCCAGGATGATGCCGGCGAACTTGGCCATCAGCATGCCGCCGATCGCGCCGGCCAGCCCGCCAAGGCCGACCACCGACCCCGCCATCCAGCGCGGGAAGAGATCGCCCGGCAGCGCATAGACATTGGCCGAAAAGCCCTGGTGCCCGGCGCAGGCGAGGCCGATCAGGCCGACCGCGATCCACATATTGGGCGCCTGTGCGGCGAAGGCGATCGGCAGGGCACAAAGCCCGGCACAGAACATCGCCGTCTTGCGGGCGCGGTTGATGGCCATGCCCCGGCCCATCAGGCGCGACGACAGCCAGCCGCCCGCGACAGAGCCGACATCGGCGAGCAGATAGACGGCGATCAGCGGCGGGCCGAAATCCAGCATCTTCACGCCATATTGCTTGTTGAAGAAATCGGGCAGCCAGAAGAGGAAGGTCCACCAGACCGGATCGATCAGGAAGCGCGAGGTCATATAGGCCCAGGCCTGGCGATAGCGGAACAGGGTGCGCCACTTGACCGGGCGGGCCGGTTCCTGCGGGTCCGCCTCGATCCAGGCCAGTTCCTGCGCGCTCAGCCCCTTCTTTTCGCGCGGGCGGCGGTAGAAGGTCAGCCAGGCGGCGAGCCAGAAGACCGTCAGCAGGCCGGTGAGGATGAAGGCCCAACGCCAGCCCAGCGTGACCGCAATGACCGGGACGATCAGCGGCGTCAGGATCGCACCGACATTGGAGCCGGCATTGAAGATGCCGATGGCGAAGGCGCGTTCCTTCTTGGGGAACCATTCATTGGTGGCGGCGATCGCCGCCGGGAAGGTGCCCGCCTCGCCGATCGCCAGCGGAATGCGGGCAAACAGCATGCCGGCGGTCGAGGTGAAGAAGATGTGCATGACATGGCCGACGGTCCACAGGCCGACCGCCAGCGCATAGCCGGCCCGCGCGCCGATCCGGTCGATGAGCCGGCCGAAGGCGACATAGGCGATGCCGTAGCCGGCCTGGAACCAGATGGCGAGATCGGCATAGCCGCTCTCGCTCCAGCCATAGCGGGCCTGCAGATCGGGCTTGAGCGTCGGCAGGACGAGCCGGTCGATATAGCTCAGCACCACCGCCGCAAAGAGCAAGCCGCAGACGATCCAGCGGACCTTTCCGGACGGTTTGGGGATGGTGGTCATTGGCCACTCCGACAATGTTTCGTCATTCCCGCGAACGCGGGAATCCACCTCCGGACCTCGCGATTGGGGCTATGGCAGGAGATGGATCCCCGCTTTCGCGGGGATGACGGCGTGGAGTGGCCAAAGCAGGTCAAGCGATCACCAGTTGAACATGGTGCCGTCTTCGAGCCGGTTCACCGGCAGGAAGGCGCGATTATATTCATATTTGGCGGCCAGTTCCTCGTCGATGTCGACGCCCAGGCCCGGCTTGTCGCCCGGATGCATCGCGCCGTTTTCGAACGTGTAAGCATGGGGGAAGACCGCGTCGGTCTCGGGCGTGTGGCGCATATATTCCTGCACCCCGAAATTGGGCACCGACAGATCGAAATGGAGCGCAGCGGCCATGCAGACCGGCGACAGGTCGGTCGCGCCGTGGCAGCCGGTGCGGACCTGATAGAGATCGGCGAGGTTCGCGATCTTGCGCAGGTGGCTGATGCCGCCGGCATGGACCACGGTGGCGCGGATATAGTCGATCAGCTGGTTCTGGATCAGTTCGCGGCAATCATGGATCGAGTTGAAAATCTCGCCCACGGCCAGCGGCGTGGTGGTGTGCTGGCGGATCAGCTTGAACGCATCCTGATTTTCAGCCGGCGTCGCATCTTCCAGCCAGAAGGGGCGATATTGTTCCAGATCCTTGCCCAGACGCCCGGCCTCGATCGGGGTCAGGCGATGATGGATGTCGTGCAGCAGATGCACGTCCCAGCCCAGCGCTTCGCGGGCCGCCTTGAACAGTTCGGGGACGATGCGGAGATATTTGCTGGTATTCCAGACATTTTCGGTCGGCAGGTCGGCGTCGGCGGGTTCGTAGAAATATTTGTCCTTCGACACGCCATAGGTCGATGCCATGCCAGGGACGCCGCACTGGATGCGGATCGCCTTGTAGCCCTGCGCCTGATATTCCAGCGCGACCTTGACCGTATCCTCGATCGTCGTGCCATTGGCATGGCCATAGACCATGACGCTTTCGCGGCTGGCACCGCCGAGCAGCTGATAGACCGGCAGGCCGGCAATCTTGCCCTTGATGTCCCAGAGCGCGGTGTCGACGGCGGCGATGGCCGACATCGTCACCGGGCCACGGCGCCAATAGGCGCCCTTGTAGAGATATTGCCAGATATCCTCGATCTGGTGCGCGTCCCGGCCGATCAGGCAGGGAATGACATGGTCCTGCAGATAGGAGGCGACGGACAGTTCGCGGCCATTGAGGGTCGCATCGCCCAGACCATAGACGCCCTCTTCGGTCTCGATCTTGAGGGTGACGAAATTGCGGCCAGGGCAGGTGACGATGACCTTGGCGCCGGTAATCTTGGGCATGGATGCTCCCCTAAAACTGGTATGACCAATAATGGCCATAGGCGATAATCAATTTGCCTTCAACGATATTGGTCAGGCCAATACCGTCAGGCGATCTCCAATGTAATCGTCTGAAGCGTGGCGCTGTCCGGCCCGACCATGATGTCGAACAGGCCGGGTTCGACCACTTCGCGCATGTCGAGATTCCACAGCGCGAAGGCTTCGGGACCGATGGTCAGGCGCACGGTGCGGCTTTCGCCCGGCGCCAGCGCGATCCGCTCAAAGCCCTTCAGTTCCTTGAGCGGGCGGGTGACCGAGGCGGTCTGGTCATGGACATAGAGCTGCACCACCTCTTCGCCCGCGACAGTGCCGACATTGCGGACATCGACCTCCACCGTCACGTCGCCGCCCACGCCAATGCGGCTGGCCGACAGGCGCGGCGGACCGAAGGCGAATTTGGTGTAGCTGAGGCCGAAGCCGAACGGGAAAAGCGGGCTGGCATCGGCGAAGAGATAGCCGCGCCGCGAGGATGGCTTGCGGTTGTAGAAGATCGGGATCTGGCCCGCGTCGCGCGCGACGGTGACGGGCAGCTTGGCCCCCGGATTGACGTCTCCGAACAATATGTCGGCCATGGCCGTGCCGCCCTCCTGCCCCGGATACCAGCATTCGATCAGCGCATTGGCGCCATCGACCACGGCGGGATAGCTGGGCGGGCGACCGTTGATGGCGCACACCACCACCGGCTTTCCGGTCGCCTTCATCGCGGCGAACAGGTCATTCTGCTCGCCGACCAGATCGAGGCTGGTGCGATCGCCCAGATGGTTTTTGGCAAAGCCTTCGCGGCTGGTCTGTTCGGTGTCGCCGATGGCCAGCAGGATGATGTCGGCGGTCTTCGCGACCTCGACCGCTTCGGCGATCAGCTGGCGGTTCTTCGCCGGATCGGCCAGCAGCACTTCGTCCACCGAGCGATCCTCGCTCTGGGTGATGAAGACGCCCTGGGCGTGGACGATGTCCGCCCGGTTGCCGAGCTTCGCCCTGATGCCATCGAGCAGTGAAACCGCCTGGCGCGGGATCGAGGAATAGCCGCCCAGCCGCGCGATCGCGGCATTGGGGCCGATCACGGCCACCTTGCGATGGGCGCCGGGCTTGAGCGGCAAGGTGCCGTCATTCTTGAGCAAGACGATCGACTTGTGCGCCGCCTTGAGCGCCAGCGCGCGCGCCTCCGCATTGCCGGTGAGCGCATCATAATCGGCGCGTGGCCAGGGGTTTTCGAACAGGCCCGCGCGGAACTTGAGCGTCAACATCCGCGTGCAGGCGAGGTTGACGGCCTCAAGGGGCACTTTTCCGGCGCGGACCTGCTCCACGAGCGTGCGATAGGCCAGGCCATCGGGCAGCTCGCAATCGACCCCGGCGCGGAGCGCGGCACGGGCCGTCGCCTCCAGGTCGGGCTGGACATGGTGGATGGTGTCGAGTTCGGGGACGGCGCCATAGTCGCTGACCACGGCGCCGTCGAAATGCCATTCGCCGCGCAAAATGTCGCCGAGCAGCCATTTGTTCTGATGGCTGGGGACGCCGTCAATCTCGTTATAGCTGGGCATGACGGCGGCGATGCCGGTGCGCTTGACCACCTGACGGAAGGGCGGGAAGAAATTCTCGCGCAGTTCGCGCTCGCTGATCGGCGCGGGCGCGATATTCTCGCCCGCCTGCGGCTGGCCATGGCCGGTCATATGCTTGAGCGTGGCCATGACCTTGTCCGGGCCGATCTGCTTGCCCTCCCCCTGCAGGCCCAGCACGGCTGCAACGCCCATCTCGCCGCAGAGATAGGGGTCTTCGCCAAAAGTCTCCTCAATCCGGCCCCAGCGCGGGTCGCGGGCGATGTCGACCACCGGCGAGAGGGCGAGATGGACGCCGCGCGCGCGCACTTCCCGCGCGATAACCGACTGGACATCGGTCATCAGCTGGCGGTCGAAGCTGCCGGCAAGGCCGATCGCCATCGGGAACATGGTGGCGTCGGTCGCCATGTAGCCGTGGAGCGATTCCTCGTGGAAGAGGACAGGGATGCCGAGGCGGGTGTCCTCCACCGCCCATTTCTGGACGGCATTGATGAAGGCGACAGTATCGGCCGGGGTGCGCCAGCGCGCACCGACGCCGCCGGCCTGGGTCGACCCATTGGGCGCGCCGCGCCGGTCGGACGGCCGGGTGATCTGGCCGAAGCTCGCCGGATAGGCCTTGCTCGCCTTGGCCGGCGAGAAGGTGAGATCGTCCATGATGTCGGCCTTGGTCGCCCAGAGCGCGATGATCTGGCCGACCTTTTCCTCCAGCGTCATGCGGCCGAGCAGGTCACGCACGCGCAGGTCGATGGGGGCGGTTGCGTCCTTGTAGAGCGGACCGCCCTTCCCCTTCGCCGCCAGCGGGGCGGCGGCGAGCGCGGAGGTGGAGGCGAGCAGGCCGAGCGCCTGGCGACGGGCGAAACGGGTCGTCATCATGGCTTATTGCACCGTCAGGGTGGTGGACTGGAGCGCGACCGAGCTGTTGCCGGTCATGATCTCGAAATCGCCGGGTTCGACGACGCGGTGCATCTGGTCATTCCACATCTGCAGCGCCTCGGGACCGACGGTGAAGGTCACGGTGCGGCTCTCGCCGGGTTTCAGCGTCACGCGCTGGAAGCCCTTCAGCTCCTTGACCGGGCGGGTGACCGAGCTGACCTTGTCGCGGATATAGAGCTGGACGACCTCGTCCCCTTCCCGCGCGCCGGTGTTGCGGACATCGACCGAAACGCTGGTCTTGCCGCCGGTGCCGATCCTGGTGGCGGACAGGCGCGGCGCCGACAGGCTGAAGCTGGTGTAGCTAAGGCCGAAGCCGAAAGGATAGAGCGGGTCTATGGTGTCGAACAGATAGCCGCGCCGGGCCGAGGGCTTCATATTGTAGAAAAGCGGCAACTGGCCGGCCGAACGCGGCACGGTAACGGGAAGCTTGCCGCCCGGATTGACGTCACCGAACAGGATGTCGGCCACGGCATTGCCGCCCTGCTCGCCCAGATACCAGCCTTCGAGGATGGCGTTGGCCTGTTCGCTGACCTTGACCGTGGAAGCGGGACGGCCGTTGATGAGGACGACGGTGATCGGCTTGCCCAGGGCTTTCAATGCATCGAACAGCTCCTGCTGCTCGCCGACCAGGTCGAGGCTGGGGCGGTCGCCCAGATGATTGTCGGCCCAGCCCTCGCGGCTCGACTGTTCGGTGTCGCCGAGCGTCAGGATGATGCGGTCGACATTGCGCGCCGCCTCGACCGCCTGGGCGATCAGCTTGCGATTTTCGGCCGGGTCCGACTTGGTGACGCTGTCGGCCCACCAGTCGTCATCCTCGGTGATCTTCACGCCCTGAGCGAAGACGATGTTCGCCTTGGTGCCGACCCGCGCCTTGATCCCTTCGAGGATCGAGACGCTGTGCGGCGGCTGGCCATAATAGCCGCCCAGCCGCGCGACCGCCGCGCTGGGGCCGATCACCGCGATCGTGCCTTCGGGCTTCAGCGGCAGCATGCCGTCATTCTTGAGCAGGGTGATCGACCGCTGCGCGGCGGTGCGGGCGAGCGCGCGGGCATCTTCATTATTGGTGATCGCGGCCGCAGCATTGGCGTCGGCATAGGGATTTTCAAACAGGCCGGCGCGGAACTTCAACTCCAGCATGCGGCGCACGGCGAGATCGACCTTCGCCTCGCTGACCTTGCCCTCGCGCACCAGCTTGCCGAGCGTGGCATAGGACAGGCCCTCGGGCAGGTCCGCATCGACGCCGGCATCGAGCGCGCGCATCGCCGCCTCTTCCAGATTGGCGGCGATATGGTGGATGCTCATCAACTGATCGACGGCCGAATAATCGGAGACGACGGCGCCGCGAAAGCCCCATTCTTCCCGCAGGATATTTTCCAGCAGCCAGCGATTGGCATGGCTGGGCACGCCGTCAATCTCGTTATAGCTGGCCATCACCGCCTCGATGCCGGTGCGTTTCACCACCTGTTCGAAGGGCGGGAAGAAATTCTCGCGCAATTCCCGTTCCGATACCGGCGCCGGGCCGATATTGGTGCCGCTTTCGGGCTGGCCATGGCCGGTCAGATGCTTGAGCGTGGCGAAGACATGATTGGGCTGGAGCGTGCGCGAACGGCCAACACCCTGAAGCCCCTCGACCGCAGCAACGCCCATTTCGCCGACCAGATAGGGATCCTCGCCATAGGTTTCCTCGATCCGGCCCCAGCGCGGGTCGCGGGCGATGTCGACCACGGGCGAGAGCACCATCGGCACGCCGCGCGCGCGGATTTCACGGGCGATCACCTGATTGACCTGGCGCAGCATGGCGGGATCCCAGCTCGACGCCATGGCGATCGACTGGGGGAAGCTGGTGGCGCCAACGGCGGCATAGCCGTGCAGCCCTTCTTCATGGAACAGGATCGGGATGCCGAGCCGGGTCTGCGTCATCGCCCATTTCTGCAAGCCGTTGACCAGTGCCACGGTGCGGCGCGGATCGCGGCCGGGCACGACGCGCGGGCTGAAACTGCCGCGCCCGTCGGAAGGCCGGGTGAAATGGCCAATGCCGTTGGGGAAGGTCGGGCTGAGCTTGCTGGGGTCCAGTTCGCCCTGCGCGTCCAGCAGCTTCACCTTGTCGGTCCAGACGGTGGTGATCTGGGCGATCTTTTCATCCAGCGTCATGCGCGCCAGCAGATCATCGACGCGCGCCTCGATCGGGGCGGACGCATCCTTGTAGAGCGGGCGGGCCGACTGACCGGTCGCTGGTGCTGCCGTAACGGGCGTGAGCGGCGCCGCCATCACCAGCGACAGCGCTGATGCTGCGCACAAAAACTGAACTGACCGGATCACGACGCCCCTCTCCAATTTTGTCGCGGCTTTCCTTTTTGCTTGCCGCCGATCAACTGATAGCGTTACCATCACAACCCAAGAGCTGCTTGTCAATGCCACCGTTGGCAATGCACCAAAAAATTGCCTGCGGGCCAAGGGGGAGAGGACCGAATGTTTGCGCGCCTGTTTTGCTGGATCATGGCCAGCGCCCTTTTGATCAGCGCGCCCCGTGCGCTGGCGGAAGACGGTTATGATCTGTGGTTGCGCAATGCGCCGGCCGATGCCGCCGCTGCCCAACAGATTGGGGCCAACGCGCGCAGCATTGTCGGCGGGGCCAGCCCTACCCTGATGATCGCCCGGCGGGAATTGCAGCGCGGCATTGCCGGGCTGACCGGCGCCACCGTGCCCCTGACAGCAACAGTGCAGCAAGGTGCGATCCTGCTGCAATCGGCCGCGCAGCAGGACAAGCCGTCCATATCGACCGACGGGCTGGGCGCAGATGGTTATGCGATTCGCACCATGACGGTCGCGGGCAAGCCGGTGACGGTGATTGCCGGCGCGACCGATGTCGGCGTGCTGCACGGCGCCTATGCCTGGCTGCGCCTTGCCCGCACCGGCGCAGCGCTCGACCGGATCGATATGCGCAGCGCGCCGCGCATCGGCCTGCGCCTGCTCAACCATTGGGACAATCTGGATGGCACGGTCGAGCGCGGCTATGCCGGCCAGTCGATCTGGGACTGGTGGCGCCTGCCCGATTATAAGGGGCCACGCTATACCGACTATGCCCGCGCCAATGCCTCGCTGGGCATCAACGGCACGGTGCTCAACAATGTGAACGCCAAGTCGGACAGCCTGACGGCGGCCTATATCGCCAAGGCGGCGGCGCTGGCCGACCTGTTCCGCCCCTATGGCATCAAGGTCTATCTGTCGGTCAAATGGACCGCGCCGATGGAACTGGATGGCCTCAAAAGCGCCGATCCGCTCGATCCGGCGGTTGCCGCCTGGTGGAAGGCCAAGGCCGACGAAATCTACAAGGCGATCCCCGATTTCGGCGGTTTCCTGGTGAAGGCGAACAGCGAGGGCCAGCCCGGCCCGCAGGATTACAAGCGCACCCATGCCGACGGCGCCAACATGCTGGCGGCTGCGGTCAAGCCGCATGGCGGCATCGTGATGTGGCGCGCCTTCGTCTATGCCCATGACAATCCCGACGATCGCGCCAAGCAGGCCTATAGCGACTTCAAGCCGCTCGACGGCCAGTTTGCCGACAATGTCATCGTCCAGGTGAAGAATGGCGCAATCGACTTCCAGCCGCGCGAACCCTTCCACCCGCTGTTCGGCGCGATGCCCAAGACGCCGCTGATGATGGAATTCCAGATCACCAAGGAATATCTGGGCCAGTCGACCCACCTTACCTATCTCGGCACGCTGTTCGAGGAGACACTGAAGAGCGATACGCTGGCCAGGGGCAAGGGATCGACCGTCGCCAAGGTGATCGACGGATCGCTGGAAGGCCACAAGCTGACCGGCATCGCCGGGGTCGCCAATATCGGCGTCGACCGCGACTGGAGCGGGTCGATCTTCAACCAGGCAGACTGGTATGCGTTCGGCCGCATGGCGTGGGATACGGACCTGACCGCCGAAGCTGTCGCGCGCGAATGGGCGGCGCAGACCTTCTCCCCCGATCCCAGGGTGGTTGCGCCGATCGTCGCGATGATGATGGGATCGCGCGAGGCGGCGGTCGACTATATGACGCCGCTGGGCCTAGCCCATATCATGGGCACTGGCCATCATTATGGCCCCGCCCCCTGGGTGTCCGAACTGGCGCGGCCCGAATGGAACCCGGTCTATTATCACAAGGCCGACAGGCAAGGCATCGGCTTTGACCGGACCAGGACGGGCAGCAATGCCACCGGCCAATATGCGCCGGCGCTGGCGAAGCTGCTGGATAATCCGAAGACCACGCCGGAGCGCGAACTGCTGTGGTTCCATCACCTGCCCTGGGACTATCGCCTGCAATCGGGCGAGACACTGTGGGACGGCCTCATCCATCATTATGACCGGGGCGTCGAAACGGTCGCGGCGATGCAGCGGGACTGGGCCAAGCTCAAGCCCCAGGTCGATGCCGAGCGTTTCGCGCAGGTCGAGACCTTCCTGGCGATCCAGCATCGCGAAGCGCAATGGTGGCGCGACGCCTGCATCGCCTATTTCCAGTCGGTGTCCGGCCGCCCCCTGCCCGCCGGCAGCGCGGCGCCCGCCCATCCGCTCGACTGGTACAAGGCGCTGAGCTTCCCCTATGCGCCGGGGCATCCGAAATGAGATTTTACTTAAGCTTGCGCAATGATCCCGCTAGCAGAGAGGTTTAGCCCCATGTCGAAGGCCCCGAAAAACTGATGGAAGCCAGAAGTTCCCGCCGCCAGCGCAACGCGCCCACCATCAACGATGTGGCGAAACATGCCGGCGTTTCGCCGATGACGGTGTCGCGGGTGATCAACGGTGAACAGGTGGTGCGGGCGGCGACCAAGGAGAAGGTGGAGGCGGCGATCGCCGCGCTCAACTACTCCCCCAGCGCCGCCGCGCGCAGCCTGGCGGGCGGCGACGAGACGCGGATCGGCCTGCTCTATTCCAACCCGTCGGCATCCTATCTGTCGGAATTTCTGGTCGGGAGCCTCGACCAGTCGAGCCGTGCCGGCATCGACCTGGTCGTCGAGAAATGGGACGAGCAGACCGCGATCAAGGCGGTGGTCGACCATCTGGTGCGCGGCCGGATCGACGGCGTCGTGCTGCCGCCGCCGCTGTGCGACCATGAAGCGATGATCGATGCCCTGCGCGAGGCGGGCATCCCCGCCGTCGTGGTGGCGACCGGCCATGCGCCGGCCAGCCTGGCCGCGGTCAGCATCGACGACCGGGGCGCGGCCTATGAAATGACCCGGCACCTGATTGGCCTTGGCCATAACCGCATCGGCTTCATCAAGGGGCATCCGAACCTGAGCGCCAGCGAGGAACGGTATCAGGGCTATATCCGCGCGCTGGGCGAAGCCGGCATCGCGCTGGACGATGCGCTGGTGGAACAGGGCTTCTTCACCTACCGATCCGGCCTGGACGCGGCCGAGCATATATTGGCGCGGGACAATCCGCCGACCGCCATCTTCGCCAGCAATGACGACATGGCCGCCGCGACGGTGGCGATCGCCCATCGCAACGGGCTGGACGTGCCGGGCGACCTCACCGTCTGCGGCTTCGACGATACCTCGCTCGCCACCACCATCTGGCCGGAACTGACCACCATCCGCCAGCCGATCAGCGCCATGTCGCGGGCGGCGGTCGACCTGCTGGTCCGCCACATCAAGGGCCGCCGCACCCAGAGCGAGGATGGCCCGCCGCACATGCTGCTGGACTATGAACTGGTCCGCCGCCAGTCCGACGCGGCGCCGCGATTGCGCCCCAAGCACAAGGGCCGAAAATAGGATCAGCAGCGCTTAACTTCGCATATTTCCTGCACATTGCGACATTTTCATGCGCGCGTTGGAAATCTTCTTGCGAGGATGGATGGTGCGCGGACGATGGGAAAGAGCCTGGGCCCGGTGTAGCAGGGTTGGCTGGGTGTAGGACAGGTTTGGGTGGGAAGCGGAATGGCGGGTTTCGAGCGTTGAGGGGCAATTTTTGCCATCGCCCCCCTTCAACTTCCTCATGATAGGACTTCTTTGACGGTTCCCCATCCTACCAATGTCGCGCCCTCTTGAATGCGCCACTTTCGGCCGGGATAAATTTCCGCTTGATGCTGAGGTCCAATAAACAACTCGATTAGAAACTCAGCACTCTCGCCCGGTCTTAATTCCTTTCCATTTGGCACATCAATCGAACCCCTTGCCATTTCGAGGTCCAACGGCTCAAAGAAATTATGGTTCGGACGGTAACTTCCGCTGATCGCATGCCTTCGCCCTCCTTCTATCGTCGATAAAAGTCGGATGCTTGCGCGGATAATTACGCTTTCATTCATGGCTTTACTCATCGTTCCGCCGGTTGCCAGACAATGCTCGGCAAGATGTCCGCTTTTGGACGCCCGATACAGAAACGTAAAAGGCAATTTTTGGTCGTGTCGCGCCGGGCAGCTTTTCCGGCCATAAGCGGACAGGTCGCTGCGGGGAGCGCTTTGTAGCGATCGGCTCTGTGGACAGCAATCGAGGGTGGGTTGCGGCCATCCCACCTACGTCATGCTGAACTTGTTTCAGCATCCATCAAGCCTAACAAGCCATTGGTCTATTGGGAGGAATGGCCCCTGAAACAAGTTCAGGGTGACGATGATGGGATGGGCCGCTTCTGATCGCTTCCAGACCATCCTACCCTGAAAGGGTAGGAATTTACCGTCGCTCTTGGTCGTTTCTTGCCAGTGACAGCAGGTGTCATCCTGACGAAAGTCAGGATCCATTCTGCGCTACGACGGATGGGGAGCGTTGAATGGATCCCGGATCAACTCCGGGATGACGACGATGGTGAGGGCACCGCTTGGTCGTCAGCGGTCAAAACCCGTTATCGTCATGACTTCGCCATGCTCGCAAGGACGCAAAAGGGCGCCGGACCGGGTGGTCGGGCGCCCTTTTCTTTACTGTCGCGCGGCGCTGGCCGTGCGCGGTGTCAGGCTTCGCCGAAGACGCGGGCGAAGATGGTGTCGACCTGGCGGAAATGATAGTCGAGGTTGAACTTGTCCTCGATTTCCTGCGCGCTCAATGCCTTGGCGACATCTTCGTCGGCCTTGAGCAGTTCGAGCAGCGAGAGCTGGCCGTCGGATTCCCAGACCTTCATCGCGTTGCGCTGGACGTAGCGATAGCTGTCTTCGCGGCTGACGCCGGCCTGGGTCAGGGCCAGCAGCACGCGCTGCGAGTGGACGAGGCCGCCCATCTTGTCGAGATTCTTCATCATCCGCTCGGGGTAGACGAGCAGCTTATCGATCACGCCGGTCAGGCGGCCGAGCGCGAAGTCGAGGGTGATGGTGGCGTCGGGGCCGATATAGCGCTCGACCGAGGAGTGCGAGATGTCGCGCTCATGCCAGAGCGCCACATTTTCCATGGCGGGCAGCGCATAGCTGCGCACCATGCGGGCGAGGCCGGTGAGGTTTTCGGTGAGGACCGGGTTGCGCTTGTGCGGCATGGCCGACGAGCCCTTCTGGCCGGGCGAGAAATATTCCTCTGCTTCCAGCACTTCGGTGCGCTGCAGGTGGCGGACCTCGACGGCGAGGCGTTCGATCGAGGAGGCGATGACGCCGAGCGTCGCGAAGAACATGGCGTGGCGATCGCGCGGGATCACCTGGGTCGAGACCGGCTCGATCGCGAGGCCGAGCTTTTGCGCCACATGTTCCTCGACGCGCGGATCGATATTGGCGAAGGTGCCGACCGCGCCCGAAATGGCGCAGGTGGCGACTTCCTCGCGCGCCGCGACCAGGCGGGTCTTGCAGCGCGAAAATTCGGCATAGGCTTCGGCCATCTTGAGGCCGAAGGTGACCGGTTCGGCATGGATGCCGTGGCTGCGGCCGATGGTCGGGGTCAGCTTATGCTCGAAGGCGCGGCGCTTGATGACGTCGAGCAGCTTGTCGAGATCCTCGATCAGCAGGTCGGCGGCGCGGGTCAGCTGCACGGCCAGGCAGGTGTCGAGCACGTCGGAGCTGGTCATGCCCTGGTGCATGAAGCGGGCTTCGTCGCCCACCTGTTCGGCGACCCAGGTCAGGAAGGCGATGACGTCATGCTTGGTGACGGCTTCGATCGCGTCGATCGCGGGCACGTCGATCGCGGGGTTGGTGGCCCACCAGTCCCACAGCGCCTTGGCGGCCGACGGCGGGACGACGCCCAGTTCGCCCAGCTTCTCGGTCGCGTGCGCCTCGATCTCGAACCAGATCTTGAAGCGGGCTTCCGGCTCCCAGAGGGCGGTCATTGCGGGACGGGAATAGCGGGGGACCATGGGCGAATCCTGCGGCTGGAGGGTGGATATTGCCGCGCCGCCTAGCAGCCTGCGCCCTTTGGGGCAATTGAGGAGGCTCCCCTGCCCCGCGCGCGCCTCATCCGGCCGCAATTATCCAAGCAAAGACAGTCGAACCGAAGCATTTCATAAGTCCAAATGCGTAGATGAACCGATATTCAGGAATTTTTCCTAGTCTTCATGTATTATGTCATGGCAATTAAGGCATGAAGCCAAAGCAGGCGCCCAGTGCAGGCCCTGCGCGTTTCAATGATATAAAGGATGTCGCCATGATCCGCACCTTGCTTCTGACGAGCGCCATGCTGGTCGCAGCGCCCGCTTTGGCGCAGCAGGCTGCGCCGGCCGATCCGACAGCACAGGCCGCGCAACCGGCCGCGCCCGCGAGCCCGGCAGAACCGCAGGCCGCGCAGCCGGCAAACCCGGCCAATTCGGTCGCCGCGATCGTCGAGTCGGAATTCCCGGCCTATGACACGAACAAGGACGGACAGCTGGACCAGGGCGAGTTTTCGCGCTGGATGGTGGCCCTCAAGGATCAGGAGATGAAGGCCACCGGCAAGACGCTGCCGCCGGCCGAAGTCACTGCCTGGGCCAGCGGCGCCTTCACCACTGCCGATGCCGACAAGAGCATATCGGTCAGCAAGCCCGAACTGATCAGCTATCTGAGCGGCAGCGCGGGCGCATAAATATTCCCTTCCCGTCACGAAGGCAGGGAAAATACAGAACCCCAAGCGGGTCGCACCGGGGCGGCATGTCACAGAACATGCCGCCTCCTTTTTTTGATCGCGGATGGTCGCGGGGCCGGAAACAGACCCCGACCGGTTCAGCGACGCTTCTTGGTATAGAGCAGGGCAGCGACGATCGCGGCCGAACCGATGCCCACGGCAGTGCCCATCCACACGGCCTTTCCGGCAGACTTGCGCGCCGCATCGGCAAGATCGGGGGCATTATCCTCTGGCTGGAGGGCTTCTGCGCCGGCGTCCGGCACGCTCTCTTGGTTCTTCTTCATAGTCCCCCTTCTATGCCGCAGCCCGGCGGGACTGAAAAGGGCTGACGTAGCGGCAAGGCCGGAAATTCGCCGTGCCACGCGCACGCCATGACGCCTGACCCGCGGCCAGCAAAGCCCCGACGCCCCGACGCTGCGAGCGATTTTCACCAGAGGGTCTTGACTTGCACCGCCCTTCCATGTTGGTAGCGCTATCAATCAACAACCAGGTGCATAGGAGAAGATGATGCCGGGGGATACCGCCTTGCTTGACTGTCTGCCGCATGACTGGCGGACCGGGCTTTTCCTGGGCCGCATCCAGACGAACGCGGGCCCGAGCCCGATCCTGGTGTCGCAGGGCATCGTGTACGACATGAGCGCGATCGCGCCGACCAGCGCCCAGCTGGTCGAGAAGCTGCCCTTCGTCGCCGCCACCGATGGCGAGAAGATCGGCGATCTGGACGCGATCGAGGCGGCCCTGCTGAGCCCGGTCGACCTGCAATGCGTCAAGGCCTGTGGCGTAACCTTTGCCCTGTCGGCGCTGGAGCGCGTGATCGAGGAACGGGCGCGCGGCGATGCCGGCGCTGCCGCCGAAATCCGTGGCCGCCTGGAAGAGCGGGTGGGCGGATCGATCCGCGCCGTGGTGCCGGGCACCGAGGAAGCCGCTGCGCTCAAGGCCGCGCTGATCGAGGACGGCCTGTGGTCGCAATATCTGGAGGTCGCGATCGGCCCGGATGCGGAAGTCTTCACCAAGGCACCGGTGCTGGCGACGGTCGGCCCGATGGCGGAAATCGGCATCCGGTCCGATTCCACCTGGAACAATCCCGAACCCGAGGTCGTGCTGCTGGTCAATGCCGATGGCCAGGCCGTGGGTGCGACGCTGGGCAATGACGTCAACCTGCGCGATTTCGAGGGCCGTTCCGCCCTGCTGCTGGGCAAGGCGAAGGACAATAATGCGTCCTGCTCGCTCGGCCCGCTCGTCCGCCTGTTCGACGGCGACTTCACCATCGACGATGTGCGCAATGCCGAAGTCGGCCTGACCATCGAGGGGCCGGAAGGCTATATGCTCGAAGGCACGAGCCGGATGGACCAGATCAGCCGCGATCCGCTGGAACTGGTGCGCCAGACCCTGTCCGAACATCAATATCCTGATGGCTTCGCCCTTTTCCTGGGCACGTTGTTCGCGCCGGTGCAGGACCGTGATGAGGAAGGTCGCGGCTTTACCCACAAGGTCGGTGACATCGTTGCCATCTCCACCCCGCGCCTGGGCAAGCTGATCAATCCGGTGGTGACGTCGAAGGACGCCGCACCCTGGACCTTTGGCCTGACCGCGCTGATGACCAATCTTGCCGGGCGCGGTCTGCTCTCGGCCGTCGACCAGAAAGAAACTGCATGAGCCGCGCCATCTACCCGAGCCTGAAGGGCAAGCGGGTCTTCATCAGCGGCGGCGGCAGCGGCATCGGCGAAGGGCTGGTCGAAGCCTATGCGATGCAGGGCGCGCATGTCGCCTTCTGCGACATCGCCATCCCCGAGAGCGAGGCGCTGGCCGCACGGCTGAGCGGCTGCGCCTTCACCCCGATCTTCCACGCCTGCGACCTGCGCGACATCGACGCGCTGCAGGCGATGATGGCGCGGGTCGAGGCGGAACTGGGCGGGATCGACATATTGATCAACAACGCCGCCAATGACGATCGCCACACGATCGAGGATGTGACCCAGGCCTATTGGGACGAGCGGATGGCGGTCAATCTGCGCCACCAGTTCTTCGCGGCGCAGGCGGCGATCCCGGCGATGAAGCGCGCGGGCGGCGGCGTGATCCTGAACTTCGGTTCGATCAGCTGGCACCTCGCCCTGCCCGACCTCATCCTCTACCAGACCGCCAAGGCGGCGATCGAGGGGCTGACGCGCAGCCTGGCCCGCGACCTTGGCCGCGACAATATCCGCGTCAACACGATCATTCCGGGCAATGTGAAGACGCTGCGCCAGGAAAAATGGTACACGCCCGAAGGCGAGGCCGAGATCGTCGCGGCCCAGTGCCTGGACGGCCGCATCCTGCCGGTCGACGTCGCCGCGCTGGCCATGTTCCTGTCGTCGGACGATGCGCGCTATTGCACCGGCCATGACTATTTCATCGACGCCGGCTGGCGCTGATATGAGCGACGCCGCACCGCGCAGCGTCCTGTCGGTCGGGGCGATACTGGGCGAAGGGCCGATCTGGGTCGAACGCGAGGCGGCCTTGTGGTTCGTCGATATCAAGGGCCATGCGATCCACCGCTTCGACCCGGCGCTGGACGTGTCCAAGAGCTGGACCACGCCGGGCCAGGTCGGCTGGATCGTGCCGACCGACGACGGGCTGTTCGCGGTCGGCCTGCAATCGGGCGTGCATCGCTTCGATCCGAAGAGCGGCGCCTTCACCCTGCTCCACGCGCCCGAGGCGCATCGGCCGGGCAACCGGCTGAACGACGCCACGGTGGCACCCGGCGGGGCCCTGTGGTTCGGGTCGATGGACGATGCGGAGGAAGAGGAAAGCGGCCGTTTCTATCGGCTGCATCGCGGCGACCTGGTCGAGAGCGGGCTGGCCGCCGTGTCGATCACCAACGGCCCTGCCCTCTCGCCCGACGGGCGCATCCTCTATCATACCGACACGCTGGGTCGCGCCATCTGGCAATGCCCGGTCGATGCCGATGGCGTCGCCGGCGCCGCCACCCTGTTCACCCGGATCGAGGATGGCGCGGGCTATCCCGATGGCCCCACGGTCGATGCCGAAGGCTGTCTGTGGACCGGGCTGTTCGGCGGATGGGCGGTGCGCCGCTATGATCCGGCCGGGCGGCTGATGCGGGAAATCCGCTTCCCCGTCGCCAACATCACCAAGATCGCCTTTGGCGGCCCGGAGCTGATGACGACCTATGCCACGACGGCGCGCAAGGGACTGGATGTGACAGCGTTGACAGAACAGCCCCTGGCAGGCGATCTGTTCGCCTTCGACGCCGGCGTCGCGGGGCTGCCGGGCCATGTCGCCACGATATAGAAGAAATAGAGAGCTGGAAGGACAAGCAGATGAGTGAGGGGAGCGCCGGGAAGGTCAATATGGCCTTCATCGCAGCGATCGTGGCCGTCGCCACGATCGGCGGTTTCATGTTCGGTTATGATTCGGGCGTCATCAACGGCACCCAGAAGGGGCTGGAAGCCGCCTTCGACCTGGGCAAGCTGGGCATCGGCGTCAATGTCGGCGCGATCCTGGTCGGGTCGTCGATCGGCGCGTTCGGCGCAGGCCGCATGGCCGACATCATCGGCCGTCGCGGCGTGATGATGCTGGCGGCGATCCTGTTCCTGGTGAGCGCGCTGCTGGCCGGTGCCGCCGGTTCCTCCGCCATCTTCATCATCGCCCGCATCATCGGCGGCCTGGGCGTGGGCGCGGCGAGCGTCATCTCGCCGGTCTATATCTCCGAAGTCACCCCCGCATCGATCCGCGGCCGGCTGTCGAGCGTGCAGCAGGTGATGATCATTTCCGGCCTCACTGGCGCGTTCGTCGCCAATTTCGTGCTGGCCCGCTATGCCGGCGGTTCGACCGCGCCCTTGTGGCTCGACTTCCCGGCCTGGCGCTGGATGTTCTGGCTGCAGGCGATCCCGGCCGCCATCTATTTCCTGGCGCTGCTGGTGATCCCGGAAAGCCCCCGCTATCTGGTCGCGCGCGGCCAGGACGAACGCGCCCGCGCGGTCCTGACCAAGCTGTTCGGTGCCGAGGAAGCCAATCGCAAGGTTACCGAGATCCGCGCCAGCCTGGCCGCCGATCATCACCGCCCCAAGCTCAGTGACCTGATCGACAAGGCCAGCGGCAAGGTGCGCCCGATCGTGTGGGCCGGCATTGGCCTGGCCGTGTTCCAGCAGCTGGTCGGCATCAACGTCGTCTTCTATTATGGCGCCACCCTGTGGGAAGCCGTCGGCTTTTCCGAGGATAATGCGCTGCAGATCAACATCCTGTCGGGCGTGCTGTCGATCGGCGCGTGCCTGGGCACGATCATGCTGGTCGACAAGATCGGCCGCAAGCCGCTGCTGCTGATCGGCTCCGCCGGCATGGCGGTGACGCTGGCGATCGTCGCCTATGCCTTCTCCACCGCCGTCACCGGCGCGGATGGCGGCGTGGTGCTGCCGGGCCATAATGGCCTGATGGCGCTGATCGCGGCGAACCTCTATGTGATCTTCTTCAACCTGAGCTGGGGTCCGATCATGTGGGTGATGCTGGGCGAGATGTTCCCGAACCAGATCCGTGGTTCGGGCCTGGCCGTCGCCGGCTTTGCCCAGTGGATCGCCAATGCGGCGATCTCGGTCAGCTTCCCCTCGCTCGCCGTGTCGCCGGGCCTGGTCGTGACCTATACCGGCTATGCCCTGTTTGCCGCCATTTCCTTCTTCTTCGTGCGCGCTATGGTCCATGAGACCAAGGGCCGCGAGCTTGAGGACATGGTCGGCTGAGCAAGATCGTCACCCTGAAGGCGGGCGCGCTCAGTTGCGCGCTCGCCCCTGACATTGGCGGGTCGATCCTGTCCTTCGATCGCGACGGCGTGGCCCTGCTGCGCCGCGCGCCGCAGGACAGCCATGATCCGCTGGACATGGCCAGCTTCCCGCTGGTGCCCTATGCCAACCGCATCGCCCATGGGCGCTATAGCGTGGACGGGCAAAGCTATCAGTTGCCGCTCAATTTCGGCGACCATCCCCACAGCATCCATGGTTTTGGCTGGCAGCGGCCGTGGCATGTGCTGGAACAGTCGGGCCATAACGTCAGGCTGGAACAGACGCATGACGGCGATGCGGGCTGGCCCTGGGCCTGGCGCGCACAGCAGCATGTGCGGCTGGGCGAGGATGCGCTGGATGTCACGCTGCTGGTGCAGAATCTGGGCGACAGCGCGATGCCCTGCGGCCTTGGCTTCCATCCCTATTTCGCGCTGGACGGCGACACGATGCTGCGCTTCCACGCCGACACGCTCTGGCTCTCCTCCCCCGACATGCTGCCCGAACGGGAAGTGTCGGCCGATGCGCTGGGCGACTGGTCGCAGGGCGCGCGCGTGACCGGCGACAGCCTGATCGACAATGTCCATGGCGGCTGGGACCATGTGGCGCTGGTCGATCGCGGCGACGGCATCCGCCTGACCTTGACGGCGCAGGGTGCGGACTGGCTGCATGTCTTCCGCCCGCCCGCCGGTGACTTCTTCTGCCTGGAGCCGGTCAGCCATATGCCGGACGCGATCAACCGGCCCGTGGGCATGGCGATGCTGGCGCCAGGCGCCACGCAAAGCCTGTCGATGATGGTCGCCATCCGCGAAATCTGAACAGGCGCTTTCGCCCTTCGCCAAAATCGCCTAGGCTGACCGCCCTATCAGCAGCGAGAGGATCGCCGATGCAATTTCTGCGGACTGCCTTCTGGGTCGTCATCGCCGTCGCCCTCGCCTTCTTCTGCATGGCGAACTATGTCCCCGTGACCGTGCGCCTGTGGGGCGACATGGTGATGGAAACCAAATTGCCGGTGCTTCTGATCGGCGCATTCCTGCTGGGCGCCATGCCCTTCTGGATCATGGCCCGCGCGACGCGCTGGCGCATGAAGCGCCGCCTGGAGAGCACCGAGCGTGCGCTGGTCGCCGCAACCGCTTCCGCCGCGCCGGCCACGCCTGTGACGGTGACAACCCCGATCTTGCCCGACGCCACGCCGTCGCCCCTTACCCCTACAGGACAAGCATGAGCAGCCCGATCTATGTCGCCATCGACACGCCCGACCTTGCCAAGGCCCAGCATCTGGCCGGGCAGGTCCGCAACCATGTCGGCGGGCTGAAGCTGGGGCTGGAGTTCTTCTGCGCCAATGGCCATCATGGCGTGCATGAGATGATGAAGTTCGGCCTGCCGATCTTCCTCGACCTCAAGCTGCACGACATTCCCAATACGGTGGCCAAGGCGGTGCAGGCGCTGCACGGGCTGGAGCCGGCGGTGCTGACGGTCCATGCGGCCGGCGGCCGGGCGATGCTGGAGGATGCGAAGGCGGCGGCCGGCACCAAGACCAAGGTGGTGGCGGTGACGGTGCTCACCAGCCTCGACAATGGCGACCTTAACGACATCGGCGTCAATGGCGCGGCCGAGGAACAGGTGACGCGCCTCGCCGAACTGGCGCGGGACGCCGGCCTCGATGGCATCGTCTGTTCCGGCGAGGAGGTCGCACTGGTCAAGAAGATCTGGCCCGACGGCTATTTCGTCGTGCCCGGCGTGCGTCCGGCGGGCGGCGCCATGGGCGACCAGAAGCGCGCCGTGACCCCGCGCGAGGCGCTGGACCGGGGCGCGTCGATGCTGGTGATCGGTCGCCCGATCAGCCAGGCCGAAGATCCCGACCAGGCGGCGCGCGCGATCGAAGCGACGCTGTAAGGATGGCGGATCGCACCGGCGGCGCTGAGCCGATCCGGTGCGATCCTCCCCTGCCCCCTATTTCTGGAAATAGGTTTTCAGCCGCTCCGCTTCTGCCGGGGTGATCGGGATGACGGCGCCGTGCTTGGGCTGGGTGAAGTTGGTCGCCTTCATCGGCGATCCCGGCGCGTTGAAATGGCCGATGTCGCGGAAATGGACGAAATCCTCCGTCTCCGAAAAGCCCATATTGTTGACCGGCTTGGCGCCGAACACATCATACATCAGCACATAGGTGTCGGTGCCGTGGCGCCGCCACAAATTGGGCGCTTCGGTGCCGACCGTTTCCGGGTCGATCTTGGCGGGATCGAAGACATAGCCGCCATCCATGCGCGATGAGGTCGCCTGACGCAGATGGCCAGGCTTGTCATGCGCGACATAGAAGAGGCGGTAGCGATCGCCGACCCTGGTGATATCGCCATCGATCGTGCCGATGCCGGCCTTGGGATAGGTGAACAGGTCGCGCGGTTCGCTGGTCAGCGTGGTGAAGGCGTCATCCGCATAGGCATAGACCATATGGTCGGTCTCCTTGCCGTTGCGGGTGCTGAAATAGACCATGATCTTGCACTTGTCGGGATCATAGATCATTTCCGGCGCCCAGGCGGTGCCGGCATTGGCGGTCGACTTGAACAATTGATCGATGGTCACGGACGCCAGCGTCCAATGGGTGAGATCATAGGATTTCATGAAGATCATCGAGCGGTTATTGCCCCAGCCATAGCTGTCGGTCGGCCGCTGCCAGTCGGTATCGCGCAGCCCTTCGCGCCTGGCGAAAATATGCAGGTCGGTCATGGCGAGGTAGAAGGCATTGTCCGGGCCGCGCATGATATAGGGATCGCGGATGCCCTTCTGTTCGGCGACATCGCGGCCATTGAGGACCGGCGCACCGTCATTGACGTCGGTGAAGCTGTAGCCGTCCGCCGAGGTCGCGAAATGCAGCGAGTGGGTCTCGTCCTTGAAATAGACGAGGAGGTAGGACGTCCGGGCGCTGGCTTCGTCCTTCGCTTCCGGCTTGCCCTTGGCGATGCTTTTGACGATGTCGAGCTGGCGCGGCGGCGTGGCGGGGGCCGCGATCGCCATGGTGGCGCTGCCCAGCAGCAGGCCAAACCCCAGATATGTCATTCCCGACTGCCACCGCATCAACGCCCTCTCCCTCATCCATCGGGCGAGCGCATGATGATCGACAGACGCGCTTCGCCGACAGGGCCGCAGCGGACGGCGCTCTTCGCCGCCCCGTCACCGGCCCTTTATTTGTCGGACTAATGCAAACATCCGCGCATGGGTCAAGCGGGTTCCCGCGCTGCAACCCTGCCATTCATGGGTTGGGATCAGTCGGCGCTGGTGCCGCTGTCGTCGGGCGCGAAGAAATGCTGCATCACTTCGCGGGCAATGCGGGCCGGGCGCAGGGTGGAGGCATCGACGCAGCACCAGCTCGACTTGACCTCGGCCAGCACTTCTTCGCCACGGCGGATCACGGTTTCGTAGAAGGCACGGGCGCCCTGCACCTTTTCGAGGAGGACGGTGGCGATCACTTCATCATCCAGGAAGGTTGGCTTGCGATAGGTGATCTCATGCTTGAGCGCGACCCAGAGATGCTGGGCCACCGCCTCGGCCGGGGCGAGCGCGCGCCAATGGTCGAGCACGGCATCCTGCACCCACTTGAGGTAGCTGGCATTGTTGACATGACCCATGAAGTCGATGTCGTCGGGCTGGATGCCAACCGGGTACAGATGGGGAATCGCGTTACTCACAACCATGTAAGTAACATCCCCGCAGGGCGGCTGATAGAGGCTATGGGCGGATGCTGCAAAAAAGGGGGCCGATCGGTGACCGGCCCCCTTTCCGTATCGTTTTAGAAGCGCCAGCCAACCGAGGCGACGACCTGATGGCGATCGGTGTCGACATCGAATTCGCTGCTGGTCGAGCCGTCCATGAAGTCGATATGGGCGCTGTCATATTTGGAGTAGCGATATTCGATCTTGGCGAAGGTGTTGGCGTTGAGCGCGCGCTCCACGCCGCCGCCGACGCGCCAGCCGTCCAGCTTGAACGAGGTGTCGGTGACCTGGTTGGTGTCACCGGCCAGCACGCCCAGCTTGGTGTTGGTGTAGCCACCCTTCACATAGATGAGGGTCGAAGGATCGGCGAGGATACCGGCGCGGGCGCCGATATAGAGATCGCGGCCCTGCTTGACGCGGCCATAGCCGAACTGGTCGGTGAAGTCGTTGCGGCTGCTCTTGGCGGTCGAGTCGGTGAACTCGCCCTCGACGCCGACGACGGCGCCGCCGACATTCACGTCATAGCCCGCGCCGACACCATAGAGCAGGCCGTCGATCTTCTGATCGTCGCTGCCATTGTCATTGTCGATCGAGCTGCCGGCCCCGGTATGGTCATAGCCCAGGATCGCTTCGACACGCGGGCCGGTGAAGGTCGGGGTGGCATCCTGTGCGAGCGCCGGCGCGGCGACTGCACCACCGGCCAGCAAAGTGGCGACCATCAACTTACGCATAAACATCACTCCGTTGTCTTTCTCTTCCCCTTGGGGGTGAGACGCTCAAGCCGGAGCGGTCATATTTGTTTCATGAACCTCAGATAAACAGCTGATAATGTGGCATTAATGCCACGAAAGCCGCTCAGTTCGGCGCGTTCCCGTGGGCCGGGAGCGACGAAATGAGGCCGCCTTCCTTCAGCATTCCACGACATTGACGGCCAGACCGCCAAGCGATGTCTCCTTGTAACGGCTGGCCATATCCTCGCCGGTCTGGCGCATCGTCTCGATCACCGCGTCGAGGCTGACGATATGGCGGCCATCGCCCTGGAGGGCGAGATAGGCGGCGTTGATCGCCTTCACCGCGCCCATGGTGTTGCGTTCGATGCAGGGGATCTGGACGAGGCCACCGATCGGATCGCAGGTGAGGCCCAGATTATGTTCCATGCCGATCTCGGCGGCATTTTCGACCTGGCTGTTGGTGCCGCCCAGCACGGCGGCGAGACCCGCCGCCGCCATCGAGCAGGCAACGCCGACTTCGCCCTGACAGCCCATTTCGGCGGCCGAGATGGAGGCGCGCTTCTTGTAGAGGAAGCCCATGGCGGCGGTGGTGAGAAGGAAGCGGCGCTCCCCTTCCCGATCGGCGCCGGGGACGAAGCGGCGATAATAATGAAGCACCGCCGGGATCACACCGGCCGCGCCGTTGGTGGGTGCGGTGACGACCCGGCCGCCGGCGGCATTTTCCTCATTCACCGCCAGCGCGAACAGGCTGACCCATTCGAAGATCTGGGCGGGGCCGACGCTGGCGCCCTGCAACCGCAGCTTGTTATGGATCGCCTTGGCCCGGCGGCGCACCTTGAGCCCGCCGGGCAGCAGGCCCTCTTCTTTCAGGCCGCGATCGATCGAGGCGGACATGGCGTCGATCACGCTGTCGAGGAAGGCCTCGGTCTCTCCCTGGGCGCGCCAGGCGCCCTCGTTGCGGAGAACCAGCGTGGCGATGCTGAGGCCGGTCGCCTCCCCCTGCGCCAGCAGTTCGGCGCCGGACGAGAAGGGAAAGGGCTGAACCACATTATGGCCGAGCGGAATATCCGGGTCGGCGGGAATGGCGCCAGGCAGCACCGCGCCGCCGCCGATCGAATAATAGTCGCGCACCAGCTGTTCGTCCCGGCCCGGCAGCCAGGCGGTGAAGCGCATGCCGTTGCTGTGTGCCTCCAGAAATTCGCCCATGCGGAAGACAAGGTCGCGCGCTTCCTCGAACGGCACCCAGTCGAGATGGGCGCTGCCGGCGCGGATGCGGCCATCGTCACGGATCGCCTGAAGGATGGCGGGGATGGCATCGGGATCGACATTTTCGGGGCTGTGGCCCGACAGGCCCAGCAGGATCGCGCTGTCGGTGGCATGGCCCCGGCCGGTCAGCGCCAGCGACCCGTAAAGTTCGCACTGCACGCGCACCGGACAGGTCGGCAGCGTATCCATGAACATCAGCGCGGCGCGCATCGGCCCGACCGTGTGCGAGCTGGACGGGCCGATGCCGATGGTGAACAGATCCATCACGCTGATCGCGGCGGCGCTGTCGATGCGCGATTTGGTCACGTCAATAATCCTTGGAAATACGCAGGTTGGCGCTCTGGCGGCCGAGGGTGGAAATGGCGCCTAGCAGGGACAGCCAGCGTGTCACCTGATATTCCATCCGGGTGGCGCTATAGCCCTGCCCGTCGCTGATCAGTTCGACATAGGTCTTGCGGGTCAGATATTTGCCGGCGGCAAGCGAAGTGCCCTGCCCCTGGGTCGGATCGGCCGCGATGATGCGCAGACGATCCAGGCCCGCCGCCTTGCGCACCGCATTGATCGGATCAAGCCCGCCCTCGCCCTGAAGCGAGCCGACCGCCGAGGCAAGCTGGAGCGCTTCGGGCGCGGACAGGTTGGTGATCGAGGTGCCGAACAGGATGCGCGAGAGCAGTTCGTCCTGTGGCAGCGAGGGCACGGAGTTGAAGCTGATGTCGGGCTTGAGGCCGGTTCCGCCGACATGGATGGTGGCAGTGAGGTCGCTGACGTCCGCCTCCGCATCGATGTCGAGCGTCGGGTTGACCGGGGTCTTGCCGTCGAACTGGATGCGCCCCTCGCGCAGTTCGAAGCGGCGGCCGGCAAATTCATAATTGCCACGCACCAGTTCGGCCCGACCGGCGATCGCCGGATTGGTGACGGTGCCGCCGATATTGAGATCGGCGCGCCATTCGCTGTCGAGCCCCAGGCCGGTCACGGTCAGGCGATTGCGCGCCCGCGCCTTGACCGCCATGGTCCAGGGGACGGTCGCGCGGGGACGTTCAATCTCCTCGCCGCGCCGGTTGATCTCGACCACCTTGAGTTCGGGGATTTGGGCGACGGCGGCGGCGCGCCCCATGGTGAAGCGGCTCTTGTTGAGGGTGACGTCGCCGCCAATCTCCCCGCCCTTGCCGTCGGAGCGGATGGTGAGCGGGCCGGTGACGGTGGCGGCGATATCGTCGCGTTCCAGCAGCGCGGCATTGTCCGCCTGGAAGGCGAGGTCCATGCCGACGCCGCCAATGCCGTTGAAGGTGAAATTGCCGGTGCCGGTCACGCTGCCGCCATTCTGGGCATTGGCGGTGAAGCTGGAGAAGACCAGTTGCGCCCCGGCGAAACGGGCGCGCGCCTTGACGTTGCGCAGGCGCATGCCAGTGACCGGGCTGTTGAGCGCAGCATTGTCGGTCGCGAGCGAGCCGGTGATGACCGGGTCGGCGAGTGTCCCATGGGCGTCGGCGGTGACGCTGACCGGGCCGGCAATATCGACGATCTCGACGCCGGTCAGGCGCCAGAGCGTGTCGGCGGTGCCGTTGAAGCGGAGTTGCGCGATCAGCGGCGCACCGTTGAGCCGTTCGACCAGGCTGCCGGTCGAGATGAGCGGGGTGAGCAGCGCCTGGCCACGGCCAATGGTCTGGCCATCGGCGACGAAGACCATGCGGGTGGCGAGCCGGTCGAGGGTCAGCACGGCGTTGACGCCGACATCGACCGGGCGGGAGCTGAGGGACAGGCCCGAGCGGGACAGGCCACGGATGCGCAGTTCCGCCTTGCCGGTCGGCAGGCCGCCGCGCGGACGGCTGTAGCTCAAGGTGCCGGTGGCCATGCCGCCCAGCCCCAGATTGTCATAGGCGATGTCGAGCAGAGCGAGCGGCATCTTCTGCGCGCGCGCCTCGATCCGGGTGGTTTCGCCGCCCAGTTCGCCCGCCAGTTGCAGCGTGCCGCCGGCATAGCTGATGGTCGCGGGCGACAGGCGCCAGCCATCCTCGGCACGGGTGAAGAGCGCCGCGCGGGTCAGGCGGATCGGCCGCTTGTCGATCGTGCCGCTGGCCGACAGGCGGACCCGGTCGAGATCGACCTGGGCCTCGCCCTTGAGGTCGAACAGGCGGCCGCGCTGGCCCGAGAGATTGCCCGAGACCTTGCCGCGCCCGTCGACCAGCGCGGCGGTGGCATCGAGCCGACCGAGCAGCATGCCGCCGACGCGCAGGCCGCGTGCCTGGGCGGTGGCGTTGATCGAGGTGCCGTCAGGATCGAGCAGGATGGTGGCGTCGAGCGAGCCGCGCCGCACGGCGATGGTCGAGGGGCCGTCGAAGCTGGCATCATTGGCGTCGAGATCGAGCTTCAACTGCTGGATGCCGCCGACCGGCTGGAAGCCGATCGTGCCGCTGACCGGGCCGGCGACCAGCAACTGGCCGTCGAGCCCGCCAGTGACGGGGCGGATGTCGCCGCTGGCGGTGACGCCCGAGACCGCGATGCGCGCGACACGGACCACCGCCTGGCCGCCGGGCGGCAGCAAGATGCGGCCTTCTCCGGTGAACGGGCCGAGTGTCGATCCGCCATTGGCGGTGAAGCTGTAATTGCCATCGACGCCGGGCAGAAATTCGCCGCGCACGTCGCGCAGGCCGAGCGCATCCATCGGCCGCGCCAGCTGGACATGGACGATCGGCCGGTCGATCTTGCCATCGAGCACGACATCGACCGGGCCATATTGCTTGTGGCTGCCATCGCCTTCGAGATGGACGGTGCCGTCGCGGTGGCGCACGCCCTTGGCATTGAGGCTGATGAGCGGCGCGTCGAGCTTCATGTTGGAGAAGCCGATCTCGCCGCTCGGCAGCAGCGCCAGCGCGCTGCGGACCGTGGGCAGGCCGCCGCCCAGCCCCTTGAGAAAGGCGTTGTCGAGCCGGCGGACCTTGGCCACGGCATTGCCCGACAGGCCGAAGGCGCCATTGGCGCCGGGGGCCGCACGCAGTTTCGACTCCAGATCGACGATGCCGAGGCCACGGATGAAGAGACCGCTGATCCGGCCGTCGATGCCGACATCATAGCGGCCGCTCTTGAGGTCGGCGATGACCAGCAGCTTGCCGTTCAGGCGGTCCGACCGGAAAGGCATGGGGTTGCTGACGATCTGCTGCCCCTTGAGCTGCAGCACGCCGTCGAGCGCGAAATTGCGGACGATGCCGGCGACCAGATCGCCCTGCCCGTCAAGGCTGCGGGCGCGCAACCGGACCGGCAGCAGCACCGGCCCGCTTTTCGCCTGACGCCCCTTGCCGTCGATGCGGACATCGTTGATCTGGGTCTTGCCGAAGGCAAGCTGGCGCGCGGTGAGCAGATATTCATAGCCGAAGCCGGCGAACGGACCGTCGAGCCGGACCTTCGCCACCACGTCGCGGCCGCGCATATCCTTGAGCAGCGCTTCAGGCCGGGCGAGGTTCATGTCGACGCGCAGATTGTCGAAGGCGTTGTTGCGCAGGTCGATGGCGCCGTCGGCGACCATGTCGATCGCCGCCGAGCGCAGCGTGAGCCTGCCATCGACCACCCGGTCGGCGAGCGTGCCCTGGGCGCCGATGGTGAGGCGCGGCGAAGCGAGGCGCGGCAGCAGGCCCTTGCCGGGAATGGCGCTGCCCTCGATCGTGCCCTGGATGGTGTAGGCGCCGCTGCGCGCGCCGAGTTTCAGGTCGGCGACGGGGTTGCCGGCCAGGGTGGCGGCGAGGCGCCCGTCCCATCGGGTCCAGCGCCCCTTGCCGCTGATGCGCAGATTCCCGTCCTGATTGAGGCCAGCCATCGCCGCCAGCACGCCGCCCTTGGGCGCGTTGACGGTGACCGCCAGGTTGAACCGGTCATCGTCGGGCCGGCTGTCGAGCGTGAGGTTCAGCGCATCCTCCGCGCCGATGACGCGGGCCGACAGGTCGATGATCGCGCGACCGCCACGAATGTCGGCATCACCCGACAGGGTCGCCAGTTCGACCTTGCCAGTGACGGCGGGCGCGACGGTCAGCCGATCGACCGAGAATTGCATCAGACGGATGTCGAAGCCCGGCAGGATAGGCCCCTGCCGCTCGCTGGGATTGAGTTTGGGCAGTTTGTGCAGGGTCGCCTGCGGGATCACCAGCCGGTCGATGTCGAGCCGGTTGGAGAGCCAGGCGAAGGGCCACCAGTCCAGCTCCACCCGTGGCGCGTCGAAGAAGCCGTCCTTGGGATCGGAGAGGACGAGACCGCGCAGCACCGCCTTGCGATAGATGCTGCCCTCGATCCGGTCGACATGGATGCGCAGGCCCGAGGGCGGGCTGACGGCGGCGATGCGCGAGACGAGGAAGCGATGGCCGGGCGCGCTGTCGAGCCAGGCCAGCGTCGCCACCACCACCAGTAGCGCGAGCGCCAGTGCGCCCGCCAGCCAGCGCTGCCAGCGCCCGTCCCAGGCGCGGCGGCGCGGCGCGGCCGGCGGCGGCGGCGGCACGGGCGGCTGGCTGTCGGGCGGCGGCGTGGCCATCAGAAGGCCTGCCCCAGCGAGACATAGACGGCGACCTTGGCATCGCCCGGCTGCGGATTGATCGGCGTGCCGACATCGACGCGGATCGGGCCGAAGCTGCTATAATAGCGCACGCCAAGCCCGGTGCCGACGCGCAGGTCACGGAAGCGCGGCAGGAAGGTGGTCGAGATATTGCCCGCGTCGAGGAAGGGCACGACGCCGAAATTGCCGAAGCGGATGCGCGCCTCGGCGGAAAATTCGATCAGGCTCTTGCCGCCGACCGGATCATCATCCGGGCCGTAGCGCGGGCCGATCGCCTGATAGCCATAGCCGCGCACCGACGCGCCGCCGCCGGCATAGAAGCGCCGCGAGGGCGCGATGCGATCGACGGTGGAGCCGAGGATGGTGCCGAGCCGGGTCCGCCCGGCGAGCACGACACGATCATTGATCGGCTGATAGGCGCTGGCGTCGACCTGCGCCTTGGCATAGCCGAAGGTCGACCCCTGAAAGGAGAGTTCGGGGCTGAGGCGGCCGCCGAGGCGGAAGCCCTTGCTGGGGTTGAGCAGGTCGTCGCTGCCATCATAGGTCAGGCTGAGCGGCACCGCGCCGATGAAGAAGGTACGGCGGCTGCCGCTGGAAAAGGCGTCCGCTTCGTCCGAGGCGATGAGTTCGGCGCCGACGCGCCAGACCCAATGTTTCTGGAACAGGATGTTGGTCTGCCGCTCCAGCCCGCCCGACAGGGTGATGGTGCGCGCGTCATAAGCGTCGCGGCGGATATTACTGTAGGAGACGAGACCGGTCAGCACATGGTCGCGCTCGCGGAAATTATTGCGGCGATAGGTCGCCTGCGCCGTCTGTTCCTGGGTGCCGAGAACGCCGCGCAGGGTGAGCGATCCTTCGGGCGGGAAGAGATTGCGATGCTGCCAACTGACCTCCGCGCGATAACCTTCACCCGTGCCATAGCCCAGCTCGCCCGCAATGGTGCGCATCGGCGCCGGGCGCAGATCGACATCCAGGTCGACATGTTCGCCATCGCCCGCATCCTTCGGCGTCAGGGTAACGGACGAGACGAGGCCGGTGGTGACGATGGCCCGGCGCAAATCCTCCACATCGGTGGCGCGGTAGGTTTCGCCCGGCTCGAACCGAGCCATGCGCTGGAGATGGCGGGCGCTGAACACATCATCATTGTCGAGCAAAATCTGGCCGAAGCTGCGATAGCCGCCGGGCGTGACGATGATGTCGAGATCGCCGTTGCGCGCTTCATGGTCGATCCGCACTTCGGGTTCGTCCACCCTGGCAAAGGGATAGCCATTTTCGCCCAGCGCCGTCGCCAGCGCGGTCTGGCCCGCAAGGATGCGGTCGGCGTTGATCGGATCGCCCGACTTCATCGTGAAGGCGCCGCGCAGCGTCTCCTCCCGCGGGCCGGTCTCGGCAAGGCCGGCAATCTCCACCGTGTCGAGGAGATAGAGAGGGCCCGGCGTGACATCGAAGATGACGGACAGCTTGTCGCTGCCGGCGGGCGGCGGCGCGACGCTGCCGCGCACCCGCGCGGCATAATAGCCGTCGGCGCGCAATAACCGGTCGAGCAGGTCGCTGTCTTCCTTCACCCGGCGGTTGATCTGGGCAAGGTTGGCGGCCTTCCCCTCCCCCTGGTGCAATATCGACAGGCTGTCGAAGCGTGGCGCGATCTGATTGTCGCCGATCGCCTCGATACCGCGCAGGGTGACGCCATATTTGCGCTCCTCCCCCGCGTCGGTGAAGGTGACGACCTCCTCGGCCGGGCCGGTATCGGCGGCGTCCGCGGCCTGCTGCGCTGGCTGATCGGAGGTATCGGGTTCGCTGGCTGCAACCGGATCCTCCGGCAACGGGGCGACCGTATCGGGCTGGCCCATGTCGGGCCAGTCGATGCCGATGTCGGGCATGGCATCGAGCGATGCGGCCGGATCGACCGGCGGACTGGCGGGATCGGCAGCGGGATCAGGCGCAGGCTGGGCCGCCTGCGCGAACGCAGTGCCGGCGGTGCAAAGCGCCAGGGACAAGAGACATAGCCCTGCGGCGCGCGGATCAACGGGAAAGCGGCGCCCTGTCCGCAAGCCATGGGTCATGCGACCGGTCTAGACCAAGTCGGGGCGATTATGCCAGCCAAGAGATGGCGATGGCGCAATGGTCAGAAGGCGGTGTTGAGCCGATCCATGAGTGCGCGGGCCGGACTGTCGGCCAGCGGCGCGTCCGGCGACAGCATCCGCTCCTCCAGCCGAGCGACCCGGCCATAAAGCTCCTGGCTCGCCTCGATCAGCGAACGGGCGGCGAAGGGGAAGTCGCCGGCGATGCCCGGATCGGTGGCGGTGGCGCGGCCGAGCCGATATTTCTCATCGGCCACATCCGCATCGCCAATCTCGCCGCGCTGCCAGGCGCGCTGGCTGAGCAGCCAGGCGATGATGTGCATCAGCCGGGTCGTCACCTTGAGCGATTCACAGGCGAAGGAGACGCGACGCAGCGGATCGTCGGCGGCAAACTGTCCAGCCTCATCCGCGTCGAAATAGGAGCGCGCCTCATCCGCCATCACCATAGCCTCCATATAGAGGCCATCGACAAGGCGGCGATGAAGACCGGGATCAAGGGCGGCTGCGTTGCGCATAGGCCTAGCTGACATATCGCGGTGCGATTGTCAGGGCCGTGAATGGCGCCGGAAGCCCGCCTGTCCCATTTGGGATCGCTTTACGCCGCAGTCCCGCAATTTTGCGACGCGGCGGACGCATCAGGCGATGATGTCCGGGACCAGCGCGTCTTCGAGCGCAACGATCTCATCGCGCAGCCGCAGCTTGCGCTTCTTGAGGCGCGCGACCTGCATCTGGTCGCCCACCCCGCCATCGACCAGCGCCGCGATCGCAGCGTCGAGATCGCGATGCTCGACCCGCAGCAGCTCCAACCGGCGCATAATGTCTTCGCGGCTCACCAAGCCCCCGCCTTCTGAACCCAACATAGCCTCTCCTGATAGCCCGGCGCGGACGCGCGGGCCATCGCAATTTTACCGACGGCCCATCGCAAAGCGCGAATCATCGCGAGACAGGTCCGCCGAATCATGATCTACTTCGTCATCCATCACCCTCGTAAGGAGAATGTCATGGAAAATTCCCACGTTTCAGCTCTTTCCGCAAAGCATGCCGGGCTCGAAGCCCGGATCAAGGCCGAGTCGAGTCGGCCGATGCCCGACGACATTCTCGTCGCCTCGCTGAAGAAGCAGAAATTGCGGGTCAAGGAAGAGATGCAGGGCCGACATTAAGCCCATTCCGCACGGAAAAGGCCGGGGCCGGATCACCGGACCGGCCATTTTCCTGCCAGCGGGACGCAGCGCATCGATCCGGCCAGAACCCCGGCCAGATTTTCGACATAGTGCAACGGATGACGCCTAGCCGGGGAAGATGACCTGGCGATGACAGGCGTTCAGCGTGGCGGTCTTCGACTAACGCTCGCCCCAAGTGGAGGCGTCGCGGCGGCATGGAACAGGCCGCATATGAAAAAGCCCCACGCGGCGAACCGGCGGGGCCTTTTGCCAACCCATTTACATCATCGGTATCAACGGCGCGTGATCGTCGCCGAACGCAGATAGTCCGGCAACGCCTGCCGCGACACACCGTTGGCGACCGGCTTGCGCGCCAGTTGCGGGTCGATCGGCGCGTCGAAGGCAAAACCGATCTTGTCATCGCGCGACCAGGCGACCGAACCCTCGACCAGACCAACACCGCGCAGTTCGAGACGAAGACGCGTGCCGGCAGGAATGGCGCGTTCGCAATCCGCCATCAGGCCGGTGGCCGACAGATTGCGCACGCGCGCCTTGCCCAGATCGACGCCATCGATCGTGCTGAGGCTGGTGAGCAGGAACAGGCTGTCGCGCGGCGCGGAACGAGCCGGTCCCCGATCAGAATTTCCCGTTTCCTTGTCCATGACTATTCCCGCAAAATGACACTTGGCCAACAGGATAGTCATGCGACGTGGAGAAAGGGTTAACCGCCGCTGGGGGTTAATCGTCGCGGGAGACTTTTTCCTGACGCTCGTGCCGCTCCTGCGCCTCGACCGTCATGGTCGCGATCGGACGGGCTTCCAGCCGGCCCAGCGAGATCGGCTCGCCGGTGACTTCGCAATAGCCATATTCGCCTTCATCGATACGGCGGAGCGCCGCGTCGATCTTGGAGATCAGCTTGCGCTGGCGGTCGCGGGTGCGCAGCTCGATCGACCAGTCGGTCTCGCTCGATGCGCGGTCGTTGAGGTCGGGTTCGCGCAGCGGTTCATTCTGCAGCACAGCGAGCGTGCCTTCAGCTTCGGACAGGATCTGTTTCTTCCAGTCCCAGAGACGCTGCCGGAAATATTCCTGCTGCAGGGGGTTCATGAATTCTTCGTCAGCCGACGGACGATAATCGTCCGGGAGTGTTACGGTCGATTTTGGCGGCTTCACACCGTCTTTATCGGAATTCAGTACCGATGCCATCTGGCTCTCCGACTCGAGAGGCCCCGGCGCTGTAAGTTCCGGGCGCCCATGACTTTTGTTTGAGCGGGCCTCATAGCCACCGCGACGAGGCGATACAAGCGGACAATGCGCACTCCGGCGCATCCCCTAGGTCGGCTGACCCGCCCGGAACGGACGGCGCGACTCCATCCGGGTTTTCCCCGATCCGGCCATCGGGATGTCCACGCAGCCCATCCTTAACGTTCCACAATGACACGTTAACCATTGCAGTTGACTCAAACGCCCGATTTTTCGGACCTTTTACGGCGCAAAGATGGTTAATGCCCTTGCAGTTAACGCTTTATTTTGCGTTGGTATGCAGTAGGGAATGGCAGGGTTCACGCTACGGAAGGGTCCGATGGCGCGAATGGGTAAACAGGACTAGAGAAGATCCTATGTCGGTTCGGATGGCTTTGGCAAAATTGTGCGCCTGCACTTGTGGCGGCGCCATCATTGGCGGGGGCGCCGTCCATGTGGCGGAAAATGCGCGTCCGGCAACGGTCTACAGCACCAAGAGTGTGAAGGCCAAGCCGCGCCAGCGCGTCCTGGCCACGGCCAAGCGCCCGCCGGCCAAGAAGCCCGACCCGATCCGCGTGACTGTGACCACGCCGTCGCCGCCCATCCCACTGCCCCCGCCGCCGGTGCAGGCAGCCCTGCCCCTGATGGCTGGTGGACCGACTCCGACCGCAGCGCCGATCGGCGGCAGCAGCGGCTTTGGCGGCAGCAGCGGTTTCATCGGCGGCTTCTTTGGTGGCGGTAGCAGCGGTGGCGGCACGGTGGTGATCTCCACCACCGGTTCGACCGGTTCGAGCGGCTCCAACTCGCCCACGCCGCCAACATCGACGACCAGCGGTTCGGATTCGCCGACCCCGCCGACGTCGACCTCCAGCGGTACGACGTCGACCACGACGACCTCGACGTCGACCTCCACATCGACTTCGACGTCCACATCGACGTCGACATCTTCCTCGTCGGGCGCGACATCGACCTCGACGTCCAGTTCGACCTCGACCGGATCGTCGAGCTTCGGCAGCACGTCGACGAGCAGCTCGACCAGCAGTTCCACGTCGACCTCGACGTCGTCGGGCACGTCTTCGGGCACGCCGCCGCCTCCCGCGCCGCCGCCGCCGACCGATGTGCCGGCGCCGCCGATGGTACTGCTGTTCGGCGCCGGTGCCGCCGCACTGCTGATGCGCAAGCGCCTGGCCGATCGCAACACGGAGCTGTCGATCGAGGGCCATGGCCCGGCCAAGCCGATCCCGATCATCCGCACCGGCAATATCTGAGCCGGCACTGTCCGAGAACCAAAAAGGGCGGCAAGAGCCTGATCGTCTGAGGTGGAAGCGCTTCGCGCTTTCACCGATGGCGTGAATCAGGCTCTATTCCTTGATTCTAGACATTGATTCACGCTTCAGGCCGATTCAGGCTGAAGCGATCAATGTCTAGGAGCCGCCCTTTTCTTTTACCGACACGATCTCCCGCTCAACTGCGGGCGATGATCTTCTCGATCTCCGCCACAGGATGATTGGCCAGATCCTTGGCGATCTCGCCGACCAGCCGGTCCTGCACTTCCTTGTGATAATGTTTGCGCATCTCGCCCAATGCCGTCGGCGGGGCGACGATGATCAGCTTCTCATAATCCTGGGCAAAGGCGCGGCGCTTGAGCAGGTCGGCCGCCTCCGCCGCGAAGCGTGCCTCTTCCAGTTCATGGAAATCGGTCTGTTCCACGCTGCTGCGATGGCTGCCGACCGAATTGAAGGCCCGGCCCGGCGCATCCGACGCCTGATCGCGATCGGCCGGATTATCCTGCACCTTCACCTCTTCCGCCTCCAGTTGGGGAAAGGCGCGGTCGCCCTTGTTGCGGAAGAAGAGCAATTTGCGCCCGTCCGCCACCAGCACCATCGCATCATGATCGATCTGCATCGCCTTCTCCTTCATTTTGTGGACGCATCACCAACGGGTGAAGGCGCACAGGGTTGCGTGGCCCCGTTCGCGACGGCATAGGGCAGCCATGCACGACATCCGCTTCATCCGCGAAAATCCCGCCGCTTTCGACGCAGCCCTGGCGCGCCGTGGCCTGGCCCCGCTGTCCGCCGACATATTGGCGCTGGACGAGAAGAGCCGCGCGCTCAAGACGGAGCTGCAACAGGGGCAGGCCCGCCGCAACGAGGCGAGCAAGGCGATTGGCCAGGCGATGGCCGCCAAGGACATGGCCAAGGCCGAGGCGCTGAAGGCCGAGGTCGCGGCGCTCAAGGAAGGCACGCCGGCGCTGGAAGCCGAAGAGGCCGAGATCGGCGCGGCGCTCAATGCCATGCTGGCCGCGATCCCCAACTTGCCCGCCGACGACGTGCCGCAGGGCGCGGATGAAGCCGGCAATGTCGAGCTGAGCCGCTGGGGCAATATCCGCGAATTCGATTTCGCGCCGCAGGACCATGCCGATTTCGGCCCGGCGCTGGGGCTGGATTTCGAGGGCGGCGCGGCGCTGTCGGGCGCGCGCTTCACCGCGCTTCGCGGCCAGATGGCGCGGCTTCACCGGGCGCTGGCGCAATATATGCTCGACACCCAGAGCGGCACCAACGGCTATGAGGAAACCAACCCGCCGCTGCTGGTGCGCGACGAGGCGCTGTTCGGCACTGGCCAGCTGCCGAAGTTCGCCGAGGATCTGTTCCGCACCACCGATGGTCGCTGGCTGATCCCGACCGCCGAGGTATCGCTGACCAATCTGGTCGCCGAGCAGATCGTGCCGACCGACGCGCTGCCGGTGCGGCTGACCGCGCTGACCCCCTGTTTCCGGTCCGAGGCCGGATCGGCCGGACGCGACACGCGCGGCTTCATCCGCCAGCATCAGTTCGAGAAGGTCGAGCTGGTCGCGATCTGCGCGCCCGAGGAATCGGACGCGGAGCATGAGCGGATGGTGCAGGCGGCCGAGGGCATTTTGCAGGCGCTGAACCTGCCCTATCGCAAGATGCTGCTGTGCAGCGGCGACATGGGCTTTGGTGCGCGCAAGACCTATGATCTGGAAGTCTGGCTGCCGAGCCAGGCGACCTATCGCGAGATCAGCTCCGTATCCAACTGCGGCGATTTCCAGGCGCGGCGGATGAACGCCCGCTACAAGCCGGAGGGAGAGAAGGCGACGCGCTTCCTCCACACCCTTAACGGATCGGGCCTGGCCGTGGGCCGCACGTTGGTGGCGGTGCTGGAAAATTACCAGCAGGCCGATGGCAGCGTGATCGTGCCCGAGGTGCTCGCGCCCTATATGGGCGGCATCACCAAGCTGGAGCCACGATAAAAGGGAACGGGCGATGCGCATCCTCCTCACCAATGACGATGGCGTCCATGCGCCGGGGCTGAAGGTGCTGGAGGCGATCGCCCGCACCCTGTCCGACGATATCTGGATCGTCGCGCCCAGCGAGGAACAGTCGGGCGCGGGCCACAGCCTGACGCTGACGCGCCCGCTGCGCATTCGCAAGCATGGCGAGAAGCATTATAGCGTCACCGGCACGCCGACCGACGCGGTGATGATGGCGGTCGGCCATCTGATGAAGGACGCAAAACCCGACCTGGTCCTGTCGGGCGTCAATCGCGGCGCCAATCTGGCCGAGGACGTGACCTATTCAGGCACCGTCGCGGCTGCGATGGAGGGCGCGATTTCCGGCATCAAGTCGATCGCACTGAGCCAGGTCTATGCCCGCGAGGCGATGGGCGACGCGGTGCCCTTTGCCGCCGCCGAAGCCTGGGGCGAGCGGGTGCTGCGCCCGCTGATCGCGATGCCGGCCAGCCCGCGCCTGCTGTTCAACGTCAATTTCCCCGCGATCGACCCGGACAGGGTGAAGGGCGTGCGCGTGGTGCGGCAGGGCTTCCATGACATCGACCGGACGAAGATCATCGAGGGCACCGACCCGCGCGGCTATCGCTATTACTGGTTTGGCCTGGGCCGCAGCGATTCCGCGCCCGAGGGGACCGATCTGGCAGCCATTGCAGAAGACTATATCGCGGTGACGCCGCTCCATTATGATCTGACGCAGGATGGCGCGCTGGCGGCAACGGCGCAGGCATTTTCGGACTGACTTACGCTCCGGGGGGAGACCATATGGCTGGACATGACAAGGGGCGGCTCTGGCTGCCCATGGCGCCGCTGCCGCTGCTGCTGGCGGGTTGCATCCCTGCCCCCGTGCAGGACAGCGCGCCCTATGCCGCGCCCCTGCCCCCGGCCCAGCCGGCGCCGGCCATTCCGCCATCACCCAGCATGCCGCCGCAACCGGTCAGGCCCGAGCCGCAGATGATCGAGCGCAAACCGGTCTGGACGGCGCAGCAGGTGACGGCAAATGCGCGGACGGTGGCCGCCAGCCTCTACAGCGTGCAGCCGGGCGACACGCTGCGCGGCATTGGCAACCGCACCGGCGCGGGATCGGACGCGATCGCGCGGGCCAACGGGCTGGCCCCGCCCTATGCGCTGCGGCCGGGGCAGAGCCTGTCGATCCCCGGCGGCCGCTATCATGCGGTGGCGGAGGGCGAGACCGGCATCGCCATCGCCGTTGCCTATGGCGTGCGCTGGAGCGACATTGTCGACATCAATGGCCTGACCGAACCCTATGTGCTGCGGCGCGGGCAGCGGCTGCTGCTGCCCGGTGGCGAGATGCCGGCCGCCCCGGTGGCCGCAGCGCCGGTGCGGGCGCCCGCATCCAGCCTGGAGCAGCGCGCCGCCGCCTTCCGCATCGACATTGACGATGTGCTGACCGGCGGCCAGCCTGCCGTCGCGGAGGAGAAACCGCGCGCGGTGGCCAAGGCCCAGCCCCGCCCCCTGCCCTCCAATGTGCCGATCGCCCAGCCCGGCGGTTTTTCCGGTCCATTCGCCTGGCCGCTCAAGGGCAATATCCTCTCGCACTTCGGCCCCGGCGAAAGCGGCGCCAAGAATAACGGCATCGACATTGCCGCGCCGATCGGCACGCCAATCAGGGCCGCAGCGGACGGCGTCGTCGCCTATGCCGGCGATAGCATCGCGGTGTTCGGCGGCCTGGTCCTCATCACCCATGGCAGCGGCTGGGTCAGCGCCTATGGCCATGCTAACCGGATCGACGTGGTGCGCGGGCAGAAGGTGACGAAGGGCCAGGTGATTGGCCTCAGCGGTGACACAGGCTATGCCAGCAAGCCGAAGCTGCATTTCGAGCTGCGCAAGGACCGGGTGCCGATCAATCCCATGACCCAATTGCCCACCCCATGAAGATCGCGCCGCCGCCTTCGGCATCGCCCATGGCCGGCTTTCTGCGGCGGCGATCGGCGCTGCCGGTCTGGGCGGACCTCGCCTGGCGGGTCGTCCTGGTCTTTGGCCTGATCGCGATCGTGCTGGCGCTCCACTGGTTCGGGCGCGACGGTCTCAAGGACAATTATGATGACCAGATCAGCTTCATCGACGTGCTCTATTTCACCACGGTCACCGTCACCACGGTCGGCTATGGCGATATCGTGCCGGTCTCGCCCGAAGCGCGCCTGTTCGAATCCATCTTCGTCACGCCGATCCGGCTGTTCGTCTGGATCATCTTTCTGGGCACGGCCTATAATCTCTTCTTCCGCAACATCCTCTACAGGTGGCGCATGGCACGCATTCAGGCCGATCTGCACAATCATATCGTCGTCACCGGTTTCGGCACCAGCGGCCAGGAGGCGGTGAACGAGCTGCTGGCGCGTGGCACCGACCCGCGCGAGATCGTGGTGATCGACGGCAGCGAGAAAGCGCTGGACCATGCCGAGGCGCTGGGCTGCAACGTGCTGTGCGGCGACAGCACGCGCGACAAGACGCTGAAGGACGTGGCCATCCACCGTGCCCGCACGATGATCGTGTCGGCCGGGCGCGACGACACGTCGATCCTGATCACCTTGACCGCGCGTCACCTGGCCCCGCGCCTGCCGATCAGCATCGTCGTGCGCAACGAGGATAATGAAGTGCCCGCCCGCCAGGCCGGCGCCACCACCGTCATCAACCCGGTCAGCTTTGCCGGGCTGCTGCTGGCCGGCAGCACCAGCGGCAAGCATATCGCCGACTATATGGCCGATCTTGCCGCATCGGGCGGCCGGGTAAAGCTGCACGAACGGCCTGTCCTGCCGCAGGAAATCGGCCAGCCGCTCTCGGCGATCGGTACCGGGCTTGGCGTGCGCATCTATCGCGGCGACCATCCGATCGGCTTCTGGGAGGAAGGCGCAAAGCGGCTCCAGACGGGCGACTGCATCATCGAGATCGTGGAAGAAACCGGCGCCACACCCCGCGCCGACGATCAATAGGTTCAAACCAGCGACAGACTGAACATGTTTGTTGCGCCACAGCAACATATGGCAAAATTCGTGCTACCCAGGGTGCAGCGCAGCATGAGGCCAATTGCCTTGCTGTCATAGAATGGCAACACTCCCCCTCAGGTCTGATTTTTGAGGGGTAGAATATGCGCTTGAAAAATGTCCTGAAAACCGGCGTCCTGCTGTCCGCCTTCCTTTATAACGCACCGTCTTTCGCCCAATCCACCGCGCCGCAGGCCGATGATGCCGGGGCCATCATCGTCACCGGATCACGCATCCGCCAGAATCCGCTGGACCAGGACAAGCCGATCGTCACGGTCGATCAGGAAGCGATCGCGCGGACCGGCCTTTCCTCGATCGCCGACGTTCTGCAGCGCATCCCGAGCGCTGGCGGCGGCCTCAACACCAAGGTCAACAATGCGGGCAATATCGGCGGTCCGCCCGACGGCACCGGCGTCAGCTCCGGCTCGGCCGAAATCGACCTGCGTTACCTGGGCGCCAAGCGCACGCTGATCCTCGTCGACGGCATGCGCTATGTGAACGGCTCGGCGGCCGGCGGCATCCCTGCCTCGGTCGACTTGAACTCCATCCCCGCCAGCATGATCGAACGGGTCGAGGTGCTGCAGTCGGGCGCCTCCCCGCTCTATGGCTCCGACGCGGTTGCCGGCGTCGTCAACATCATTACCAAACAGTCGCAGAAGGGGTTCGATCTGTCCGCCCAGTTCGGCACCTACGAACAGGGCGATGGCGAAACCTATGACCTCAACGCCAGCTATGGCCTGCAGTCCGATCGGGTGTCGATCGTCTTCGGCGGCAATTATGTGAAGCAGCAGAGCGTCCGCACCGCCGATCGCTCCATCTCCCGCTTCCCCAATCCGGGCCAGACGAGCTGCGCCGACCCGATCGGCGGCTGTTCCGGTGCCACGCCCAATGGCCGCTTCATGATCGGCGACGATGATCTGACGCTGATCGCGCCGGTCAGCGGGCGCCCGACCTATCCGGGCGACTTCAAGAATTTCACCTCGGCCGATCGCTATAATTTCGCGCCGGAAAATTACCTGCTGACGCCGTCGGAACGCTATGGCGGCTTCCTCAACGCCAAGTTCGAATTTTCCGACAATGTCAGCCTGCGCACGCGGCTGGTCTATCAGCATCGCAGTTCGACCACCCAGGCCGCACCGCTGCCGCTGTTCGTCGGCCCGGATGCGGGCAACGGCAATCTGCTCGACACGATCAGCATCGATGCGACCAATCCCTATAATCCGTTCGGCTTCACCTTGTCGTCGGGTGCCAATGGCGAGCCGGCTACCTATTCGCTGATCGCCCGCCGCTTCGTCGAGGGCGGGCCGCGCATCTTCAGCCAGGATGTCGACACCTTCACCATGCAATCGACGCTCGAAGGCTCCTTCGGGGTCGGCGACAAGACATGGTATTGGGACGTCAACGGCATGTATGGCAGCAATGACGCGCATCAGGTGTTCACCGGCAACCTGAACGCCGCCAAGCTGGCCCAGGCGCTGGGGCCAGTCGCGGGCTGCACCGGCGATTGCGTACCGTTCAACATCTTCGGCGGGGCCGGGTCGATCACCCAGGCCATGCTCGACTATGTGACCTTCGACCAGAAGGATCGCAGCACGCAGGAATTGTGGGACGCCACCGCCAACCTGTCGGGCGAATTGTTCGACCTGCCGGGCGGCGCGGTCGGCTTCGCCGTCGGCTACGAGCATCGCAACCAGCGCGCCAGCTACACCCCCGACCCGATCATCACCGCGGGCCTGGGCGCCGACGTGCCGACCAGCCCGGCCGCCGGCAGCTTCAATGTCGATGAAGTCTATGGCGAAATCCGCATCCCGATCCTCGCCGACGTGCCCTTCTTCCAGAAGCTGGAACTGGACGGCGCGGTGCGTCATTCCAACTATAGCAGCTTTGGCAGCAACACGACCTTCACCGTGTCGGGCCTGTGGAAACCGGTCAGCGACCTGCTGCTGCGCGGCGGCTATGCCGAGAGCCTGCGTGCGCCCAGCATCGGCGAAATGCATGCCGGCCGGTCGCGCACCGATCAGACGATCAACGACCCCTGCACCAGCGCAGCGGGCGGATCCTGGGACAATCCGACCGTGCGCGCCAACTGCATCGCCAATGGCGTGCCGGCCGATGGCAGCTATGACGAGCCGACCGGTGGCCAGCTGGGCGTCTTTTCCAGTGGCTCGACCAACCTGAAGCCGGAAACCGCCAAGACCTGGACCGCCGGCATGGTCTACAGCCCGGCCTGGGCACGCAACGGCTTTGCCAGCGCGCTCAGCCTTGAGGTCAATTATTATAATATCCGCCTCAAGAACGCGATCGACTCGGTGCCTGCGACGCTGACCCTGCGCCGCTGCGCCTTCGATGCCGATCCGGTCAGCTGCGCATCGATCAGCCGCACGCCCAGCGGTCTGGTCGCCGGCATCGACGCCACGCTGCAGAATCTCAACGCCATCAACACCGACGGCATCGACGGATCTTTGATCTATCGCTCCAAGCCGGTGGGCGAAGGCACGGTCGGGCTGACGGTCAACGCCGCCTATCTGCTGAGCTATGACATCAAGGCTCCGGCCGAGCTGAATGCACCGACCATCAAATGCGCCGGCACCGAACGCTGCGGTTCGGTCGACCAGGCCTATCCGCGCTTCAAGGCGACCACCACGCTCGACTATTCGGCCGATGCCTGGGGTGTTTCCTTCACCGGCCGCTATATCAGCAAGGTGACCGAGAGCGACGGCCATGTCATGGGATCGACCTTCTATGGCGACATGCAGGCCTATTTCTCGCCGGCCTGGCTCGACCATCGCACCCGGCTGACGATCGGCGTCAACAACCTGTTCGACAAGGATCCGCCGGCCTGCTTCACCTGCGACAGCGCCAATTTCGACCCGACCACCTATGATGTGCCGGGCCAGTTCGGCTACATCCGCCTGTCCTACAAGATGTGATAGATTAGTCGCTTAGCCATGGCGAAGGGCGCGTCCATCCGGGCGCGCCCTTTGTCTTTTCGGCTACCCCGTGACATTTGGCGCAAAAATCCCTATGTGCGCGCCGATCATGGCAACCAAAATCCCAGACGCGCCGAAGATCGGCATGGTTTCGCTCGGCTGTCCGAAGAACCTGGTCGACTCCGAACGTATCCTGACCAAGCTGCGTTCCGACGGCTATCAGATGTCCGCCGACTATGCCGGCGCCGACGTCGTGCTGGTCAACACCTGCGGCTTCCTCGATTCCGCCAAGGAAGAATCGCTCGAAGCGATCGGCGAGGCCATGGCCGAAAATGGCCGCGTCATCGTCACCGGTTGCATGGGCGACGAAGCGGACGTGATCCGCGCGAAATTCCCGCAGGTGCTGGCCGTCACCGGCGCGCATCAATATGAGCAGGTGGTCAATGCGGTGCATGACGCGTCGCCGCCCATCCCCAACGCCTTTGTCGACCTGGTGCCCGAAGGCGGGCTGAAGCTCACCCCGCGCCATTACAGCTATCTGAAGATTTCAGAGGGCTGCAACCACCGTTGCTCCTTCTGCATCATCCCCTCGATCCGCGGCGACCTGGTGTCGCGGCGCATCGACGCGGTGCTGCGCGAGGCGGAAAAGCTGGTCGCGGCCGGCACCAAGGAATTGCTGGTCATCAGCCAGGACACCTCGGCCTATGGCGTCGACACCCGCCACGAGCCGCGCATGTGGAAGGGCCGCGAGGTCCGCGCCCATATGACCGATATGGCACGCGAACTGGGCCAGTTGCGCACGGCGGACGGCGTCGCCCCCTGGGTCCGCCTCCATTATGTCTACCCCTATCCCCATGTCGACCATGTCATCCCGCTGATGGCCGAGGGGCTGCTGACGCCCTATCTCGACATCCCCTTCCAGCATGCCTCGCCGAGCGTGCTCAAGGCGATGAAGCGCCCGGCCAACGAAGCCAAGGTGCTCGATCGCATCCGCAAGTGGCGCGACATCTGCCCCGACATCGCGATCCGTTCCAGCTTCGTCGTCGGCTTCCCCGGCGAGACCGAGGCGGACTTCCAGTATCTGCTCGACTGGCTGGACGAGGCCCAGCTCGACCGCGTCGGCGCCTTCCGCTTCGAGCCGGTCGAGGGCGCCCCCGCCAATGACCTGCCGGGCGCCGTGCCCGAAGAGGTCAAGGAAGAACGCTACCAGCGGATCATGGAAAAAACCGCCGCGATCAGCGCCGCCAAGCTGCAGGCCAAGGTCGGCCGGGTCATGCCGGTGATCATCGACGAGGTCGGCGAGCCCGACGAGGAAGATGGCAGCATCGGCGCCACCGCGCGCAGCCAGGCCGACGCGCCGGAAATCGACGGCAATGTCTTCCTGCGCGACGTCGGCGAAGGCCGCAAGGCGGGCGACATGTTCGACGTGCTGATCGAGGATGCCGACGATCACGACCTGTACGGCGTGCCGGCCTGACCGATCGGGAACCGGATATCAGGGCCTGACGAACGCGTCCTGATATTCGGTCTTGATCGCCTTGTAGGTCGCCGCATCGACCGGCAGCTTGATGTCATAGCTGCCCTCGGCATAGGGGCCGGCGCCATAGGGGCCGATCGTCACCTGGATGCCGTCGATCAACTTGCCGTCGCGCGATGTCGGCGCCAGCACCTGCTTCATCGGATCGATGCATTTGGTGAAGTCGTCATCGCCCGGCACCACCGGCGCGCCGCGCTTTTCCGCCCGCGCCCGGTCCAGCGCCTCGCAGAAACTGTCATGGATCGCCGCTGCAAAGGCCGCTTCGGAGGTCAGCAGCGCGCCGAAATCGGTTTCGCGCCGCCGCTCCCTGTCCCACAGCAGCGCTTCATAGCCGGTCATGCCATGGGCGCCGCCAGTATACATGTAATTGGCGGATTCGAGCGCCAGGAAGCGCGGCGTATCGGCCATCACGCTCCAGCGCGTCTCGCGGCTGTGGGCGTGGAAGGGGAAGCCCGCTTTCCTGGCCGAATCCCGGTCCTGCGTCGCCATCTTGAGCGCATCGGCCTTGTTCTCGGCCATGGCGTGGGCGAAGCGATCGACCAGCGTCGGGATCGCCGCCGCCTGCGCCGGATAGGCGTAGAGAAATTCCAGCAGCTCGGTCTTGTCCGTCTGCTCGAATGGTTCGGCGGGTGGGGCAGCGGGTCGCGTGGTGCCGGCCATGCGGTCGACAAAGGCGCGCATCGTCGCATTGGCGGGCATGTTGCCGCCGGGCGTGTCATCCTCAGTCGATTTCGAGCAGCCGGACAGCAACAGGGCTGCGAGCAGCAGCCCCGTCGTCCCGTTCCCCCACCCTGCCCGCATCAGTGCGGCTTGGCCGTCAGGCAGCGTTCGCTGATCGCCTTGCGCGCATAGTCGCCGGCGAGCGCGCGATGGATATTGGGCCAGCCTTCGGCCACCAGCGCCTGCTCGACCGCATGGGCGTTGGCGAACTGGCCGCTTTCGGCCAGCGCATAGGCGCGGGCGCGCAGCGCCTGCAGGCCGCTATTGTCGGAACGGATCATGGCTACTCTCCTTGCCGTTTATTATGAACTGGAACCTAGGCACTCGGGCCACAATAGGCAAATGCCCTGACGGCCGGCCGGGTTTCCACCGGGACGAAAGAAGATGCAAAAATGGCCCGTTCCCATGTGGAGCGCTTTCTCCTACATCCCTGTGCATGACCGAATTTGCCGACCTGCTCAAAGCCGATAATGGCCAGCCCGCCCGTTCCATCCAGCTGATCGAAGCGGCCGAACTGGACGCCTGGTTCACCGCCCAGCCCGAGCGGGTCCGCGCCCTGATCAGCGCCCAGAAATTCCACGCCAAGCCGAACGAATATGCGATCGTCCCCGGCGAGGGGCAGAGCGACTGGTCGGTCGTGGCCGGGGTCGCCAAGCGCGACGCCCTCGGCAGCTGGTGCCTGGCCAGACTGGCCGAGAGCCTGCCCGAGGGCAGCTATCGCCTGGCCGAAGGCAGCACCGGCGCGGCGGCGCTGGGCTGGCTGACGGCGCAATATCGGTTCGAACGCTATCGCAAGGATGAAGGCGCGGCCGGGCCGCGCGTGTTGCTGACCAGCGACGTCGCCCGGATCGAGGCGATCGTGCAACAGGCTGAAGCGGTAGCGCTGGTCCGCGACCTGGTGAACACGCCGGCCGCCGACATGGGGCCGCAGGATCTGGAAGATGCCGTGCGCCAGCTAGCGCAGGCCCATGGCGGCGACGTGCAGGTGACGCGCGGCGACGCGCTGGAGCAGGGTTTCCCGATGATCCACGCCGTCGGCAAGGCGGCGGACAAGAGCTTTGCCCCGCGCCTCATCGAAATGGCCTGGGGCGACCCCGCCGCGCCGCGCATCGCCGTGGTCGGCAAGGGCATCTGCTTCGACAGCGGCGGCCTCGACATCAAGCCATCATCGGGCATGCGCCTGATGAAGAAGGATATGGGCGGCGCGGCCCATGCGATCGCGCTGGCCCGGCTGATCATCGGCGCACGACTGCCGGTGCGGCTGCACCTGCTGGTGCCGACCGCCGAAAATGCCATCAGCGGCAATGCCTTCCGCCCCGGCGACATATTGCGCAGCCGGCAGGGGCTGACGGTGGAAATCGGCAATACCGACGCCGAAGGGCGGCTGGTACTGGGCGACGCGCTGACCCGCGCGGGTGAGGAAAAGCCAGAGCTGATCGTCGATTTCGCGACCCTGACCGGCGCGGCGCGCGTCGCCGTCGGCCCGGACCTGCCCGCGCTGTTCACCAATGACGAGGCACTGGCGAGCGACATCGCGGCGGCCGGCACGGCGGTCGACGACCCGACCTGGCGCCTGCCGCTGTGGGACGGTTATTATGACATGCTGAAGTCCGACATTGCCGACATGAACAATGCCGGCGAAGGCGGCTTTGCCGGCGCGGTGACCGCCGCCTTGTTCCTGCAGCGCTTCGTGCCGGAGGGCACGGCCTGGATCCACCTCGACACCTTCGCCTGGCGACCGGCGGCCCGTCCGGGCCGGCCCAAGGGCGGCGAGGCCCTGGGCCTGCGCGCAGTCTTCCGCCTGCTCCAGCAACGCTATGACGGCGCGCGATAGTCAAACTGCAATATCCTGCGATCCGTTACGCAACCGGATTGGCTATCATGCGTTAGGGGGGCATGAACGCGCTCGCTTCCCCGCAACAGGCCGCCCAGATCGACCGTCCCGGCATACAGCCGCTCAGCCAGTGGATGCGGACCCTGGTGGATTATGTGCGGTCGGGAAAACCCGACCTCACCAACCGCCAGATGGCCCTGATGCTGACCGTCTATATCGGCGATGGCCCGCATACGGTGCGCGGCCTGGCCGAACAGTTGCATGTGTCCAAGCCGGTCATCACCCGCGCGCTGAACAAGCTTTCGGCGCTCGGCTATCTCCGACGAGAGCGGGATGCGGCCGATCGGCGCAATATTTTCATCACCCGCACGTCGAAGGGCGCGGAATTCCTTGACGCCTTTCACCATTTCATCGCAGGAACCGCGCGCGATGACAGGCCAGATCAACACCACGCGGAACGCACCGCCTGAAAGAACCCGGTTCAAGCTGGACGGCAGATCCGTAGCGCTCGACCACCGCGTCCATGCGGCGCGTGGCGACCTTGCGGACATCTCGCTCGCCGGCGTGCTCTTTTCCGCCCATTATGCCCGCGCGGTCGAACTGACCTGCGTGGCGCCCGGCGCGCCGATCCTGTCCCAGCCCTCGCACAATGCCGAGGCGGTCAGCGAATTGCTGCGCGGCGAAAGCTTCCATGCGCTCGACGTCACGACCGACTGGGCCTGGGGCTTCTGCGGGCATGACGGCTATGTCGGCTATATCCGCCGCGACGCACTGGACGTGAAGGAGGCGGTGAGCCACCGCATCGTCAACCAGAGCGCGCCGCTGTTCAGCCGCGCCGACATCAAGGCACCGATCGCCGATCACTGGCCGCTGGGCGCCCGCTTCGGCGGCGAGGCCGAGGACAGCTTCCTCGCGACCGGCGACGGCTTCATCCATGGCCGCCATGCCGCACCGCTCGACTCGCGGGAAAGCGACTGGGTCGCGGTGGCGCAGCGCTATCTGGGCCAGCCCTATGTCTGGGGCGGCCGTGGCCATCGCGGCATCGACTGTTCGGGGCTGGTGCAGGTTGCGCTGGGCGAATGCGGCATCGCCGTGCCGCGCGACACCGACCTGCAGTGCGAGGGCATTGGCGCGCCGATCGAGGCGAGCGTGCCGTTGCAGCGCGGCGACCTGATCTTCTTCCCCGGCCATGTCGGGATCATGACCGACGCCACCCATATGCTGCACGCCAACGCCCATTGGATGGCCGTGGTGGTCGAGCCGCTGGCCGATGTCGTCGCCCGGCTGGCGCCCGACCATGAACAGCCGATCATCGCGCGGCGGAGGATTGCCCCATGACCACGAAGATCTTCATCGACGGCGGCCATGGCACCACCGGCATCGAGATTGCCGATCGCCTGGCCGACCGGCCCGAACTGTCGCTGATCACGGTCGATGAAAAGGATCGCCGCAACATGGCGGCCCGGCGCGACGCGCTGAACGCGGCCGACATCGTGATCCTGTGCCTGCCCGACGATGCCGCACGCGAATCCGTGTCGATGATCGACAATGACCGCACCCGCGTGATCGACGCATCGACCGCGCACCGCGTCGCCGACGGCTGGACCTATGGCTTCCCCGAACTGGAACCGGGCCATCGCGAGCGGCTGGCCAACAGCCGCTTCGTCGCCAATCCCGGCTGCTGGCCGACCGGTTTTCTGGGGCTGGTCCGTCCGCTGGTGCTGGCCGGCCTGCTGCCGGCCGACTGGCCGGTGACGGTATCGGGCGCATCGGGCTATTCGGGTGGCGGCAAGGCGATGATCGCCGAATATGAGGGCGCCGAGGGCGCGCCGACCGCCTTCCGCGCCTATGGCCTGAGCCTGGCGCACAAACATGTGCCGGAAATGACCCGCTATTCGGGTCTGGCCCATCCGCCGCTGTTCGCGCCGGCCGTCGCCAATGCCTATCGCGGCATGCTGGTGGAAGTGCCGCTGCAGCTGCGCGCCATGCCCGGCACGCCCGCCCCGGCGGACATCCACGCCGCGCTGGCCGCCGCCTATGCAGGATCGCCGATCGTCAGCGTGACGCCCTTGGCCGACAGCAGCGCCATGGCACAGATTGATGTCGAGCATGTCGGCGCGACCGATCGCCTGTCGCTGTCGGTGTTCGGCAATGCGCAGAGCGGCCAGGTCCGTCTGGTCGCCACGCTCGATAATCTGGGCAAGGGTGCGGCAGGCGCCGCCGTGCAGAATCTCAACATCCTGGCCGGCTTGCCGGAAACCGCCGGCCTGCGGCTCTAAAGCGCCGTCAGCCAGACAGCAAAAAGGGCCGGAGCGTTCCATGACGCTCCGGCCCTTTTTGCGTTCAGACTATCAGTGGATCGTGCCGAGCGGCTGGTGATGGGCGAGCAACACGATCAGCCGCTCGATCTGGCGCCAGTGGCAGAAATGGATGTGGTTGCCGAGGTCGCGGCTGCGATCGGCCCGCGCCGCCGCCTCATAGCCGGCATTGGCGCCAAAGGTCGCGATCAGTTCCGTCGCATCCTCATAGCTCTTTCGATCCGAAAGATATGGCATGTGCATGCGACCCCCGATTTTTTGCGCGCCCTTTCCCCTCCCCTATCAACCCCCATGCCAGTTTGGCGCTTTGGCGCAGCAGGCCGATGACGAGGGTGAACAGCCGGTTAGCCAAGTCCCGCAGCGGGACAGGCGCGCCATTTCGGGACGCGAGCCGTTCCGATCCGGGACAGGGGAGACGCGGGCGACAAGCGACTGGCCATGGGCGGCGGGCCATGGCAAGGATGGGCCATGAACAAGGCGAAGAATCCGACCGGCGCGGGCGCCATCATCGCATTGCTGATCATGGCCGGGGCGATCGGCGGCGGCCTGCTGGGACAGCCCAGCATCGGCCTGCTGGTCGGCACCGGAGCCGGCATCCTGATCGCCCTGCTGCTGTGGCTGCGCGAACGAAAGGCTTAACTAACCACCCGCGCAACGGAGCGCCTTGCCGGGCGTCGCATCGCCGCATAGATGTGGCGACATGAAGAAGCATTTCATCGCCATCCCCCTCGTCGCGCTGGTCATTGCCGGCGGCGCCTTCCTCTACTTCGCGCAGGGCGACACGGCCCAGTTGCCGGCCGGTGCCGATGTCGGCCGGGAACCGCGCTTCACCACGCCGCGCAACGAGTTTTTCCCGACCGTTAACATCGCCGAGGTCAAGCCGTGGAAGGCTGGAGAGAAGCCGGTCGCGGCCAAGGGTCTGGTGGTCGAGCGCTTTGCCGAGGGGCTGAGCCATCCGCGATCGCTGCTGCGCCTGCCCAATGGCGACATATTGACGGCCGAGACCAACAGCCAGCCCCGCCCGCAGACCGGCATCGTCAGCCGGGTGATGAATTTCCTGATGAACAAGGCCGGCGCCGGCGTCCCCTCGCCCGACCGCATCAGCCTGCTGCGCGACACCGATGGCGATGGCAAGGCGGACACCAAGACGGTGTTCCTGAGCGGCCTCTATTCGCCCTATGGCATGGCGCTGATCGGCGACACCCTCTATGTCGCCAACACCAATGCGCTGATGGCCTTCCCCTATAAGGAAGGCGAGACCAAGATCAGCGACAAGGGGCGGAAGATTCTGAACCTGCCGGCCCAGGCGCCGAACATGCACTGGACCCGCAGCCTGACCGTCGGCCCCAACGGGCTGCTCTATGTCGGCGTCGGATCGAACAGCAATATCGGCGAAAATGGCCTGGAAAGCGAAGCCAACCGCGCCGCCGTGCTGGAGGTCAATCCCAAGACCGGCGACTATCGCATCTATGCGTCGGGCCTGCGCAACCCGGTCGGCCTGGCGTTCGAACCCAGGAGCGGCGTGCTGTGGGGCGTGGTCAATGAGCGCGACATGCTGGGCGGCGACCTGGTCCCCGACTATCTGACCCGCGTCGAATTCGGTGCCTTCTATGGCTGGCCGTGGAATTACTGGGGCGGCTATGAGGATCGCCGGGTCCAGCCGCAGCGGCCGGAAATCCGCGAATATACCAAGCGCCCCGACTATGCGCTGGGCAACCATGTCGCGCCGCTGGGCCTGAGCTTCTCCAAGGATGCGCAGCTTGGCGCCACCTATGGCAATGGCGCCTTTGTCGGCCTGCATGGCAGCTGGAACCGCAAGCCGGCCGCGGGCTACAAGGTCGTGTTCATTCCGTTCGAGGATAATGGCGAAGTCGGCAAGGCCAAGCCGGTCGACGTGCTGACCGGATTCCTGGACGCACAGGGCGCGGCGCGAGGCCGGCCGGTCGACGTGACCGTGGACGCCAAGGGTGCGCTGCTGGTGGCGGACGATGTCGGCGGCGTCGTCTGGCGGGTGACCCGCGCACAATAATCATGGCTCGCCCGGCCGAAGCGTCGAAAAAACTTGTTCGCAAGACCAGACGCTTAATTTCGGCCGGGCAACAGTAGGGATATATTGCCCCGTTCGCGCGCTGATACGCGATGCGACAGGCGTCCAAGATGAAACCGATCGAACCGGCGGAGCTATATCAGCTGCGGGCGGACAGCGCGCGGCGATCCCTTCATCACTTGCGCATGGAAGCGCTGGGCCAGCCGGACCGACGACAAGGCTATGACCTGGAGCATGATCGGCGGCTGGCGGAAATGTATTTCAACACCTTCGCCGCCCTCGCCCATCGACAACGTCACAGCGACACGCTGAGCCTGGCCCGCGTCATCAAGACGATGGCCGATGCCGCGCCGCTATGCGACACCGCCGTCGATCCGCCGCGTTGCCGCAAGGAACTGGACCGACTGGTCGACGAATTTCTGAGCCTTGCCGAAAAGGACGGCGACTGAGAATCAGACCGAGAGGCCGTGACGGCCGGCGAGTTCGACCACATATTGCCAGGCCACACGGCCCGAGCGGCTGCCCCGCTGCGTTGCCCACTGGATCGCGTCGAGCGGCTCGACGCTGAGACCCAGCGCCTGCGCATAGCCCTCGACAATGGCGACATAGGCATCCTGGTCGAGCGCATGGAAGCCCAGGCTGAGGCCGAACCGGTCCGACAGCGCCATCTTGTCATCGACCACGTCGCGCGGATTGATCGGATCATCCTGCTCCGACAGGTTGCGCGGCACGATATGGCGGCGGTTGGACGTCACATAGAGGCGGACATTGGCCGGACGCGCGGCGGTGCCGCCCTGGAGCAGCGAACGCAGCGCACGGGCATCGCCCACGCCTTCGTCAAAGCCCAGATCGTCGAGGAACAGGATGAAGGGTCGGGTCGTGCTGCGCAGCAGGGTGAAGAGCGCCGGCAGGCTGGCCAGTTCATCGATCGCGCATTGCAGCAGGGCGATGTCCTGCCCTTCCGCCTGCAGCTTGCCGACCACCGAAGCCACGGTCGCCGACTTGCCGGTGCCGCGCGCGCCCCACAGCAGCACGTCATGCGCGGCATGGCCGGCGGCATGGCGGCGGCTATTGTCGAGCAGCGCACTCTTTTGCGCATCGATGCCGGTCAGCAGATCATAATCCACCGGGGCGAACGCATCCACCGCGCGGATCGCCACCCCGTCCCACACATAGGCGGGAGCAGCCGCAAGGTCGGCAGAGGAAGCCGGCGGCGGCGCGAGCCGTTCCAGCGCTTCGGCGATACGGGTCAGCAGGGCGTCGTTCATGGCGCGGGATTAGCCGGGCCGCGCCGTTGCGGCAAGCTTTGCCAACAATGTCATGTCACTGTCGCAATGGCCTTTTACTGCAGCGTTCCGGGGTCTATATCGCGGGGGTCGTGACTATCCCAAATCCAGCCTTTTCCACCAGGGTCTGCCGCTATGGCGCGGAAGCGCTTCGCGAGGCAGCCTTGCTGATCCGCGCCGGCGAGCCCGTCGCCGTTCCCACCGAAACCGTCTATGGCCTGGCCGCCGATGCCACCGATTCCCAGGCGGTCGCGGGCATCTACAGCGCCAAGGGGCGGCCCAGCTTCAACCCGCTGATCGTCCATGTCGCCGACATGGAGATGGCGCGGCGGCTGGCCGATTTTTCGCCCCAGGCCGAGCAGCTTGCCGCCCGCTTCTGGCCGGGCGCGCTGACCATGGTGCTGCCGGTGCGGGCCGATAGCGGCCTGTCGCCGCTGGTGATGGCTGGCCTGCCGACCGTGGCGCTGCGCCTGCCGGCCCATCCCGCGATGCGCGCGCTGATCCGCGAGAGTGGCCGGCCGCTGGCTGCGCCTTCGGCCAATCGCAGCGGATCGATCAGCCCCAGCCGGGCCGAGCATGTGCTGGCCAGCCTCAACGGCAAGATCCGCATGATCCTGGACGAAGGCCCGACCAGCGAAGGGCTGGAATCGACCATCGCCGCCCCCGAAGCGGACCGCATCCGCCTGCTGCGCCCCGGCCCGGTCACGGCCGCGATGCTGGAGGAGGCAAGCGGCCTGCCGGTCATCACGGGGAAGGACAATGCGAAGATCGAAGCACCCGGCCAGCTCGAAAGCCATTATGCGCCGTCGAAGCCGGTGCGGCTCAACGCGCTGCGGGCGGAAAAGGATGAATATCTGATCGGCTTCGGGCTGATGCCCTGCCATCTGAACCTGAGCGTCGACGCGGATCTGCGCGAGGCGGCAGCCAATCTGTTCGCGGCGCTGCACGTCGCCGACGCCAGCACCCAGGAGCGGATCGCGGTCGCGCCCATCCCTGACGAGGGGATCGGCACCGCCATCAACGACCGGTTACGCCGCGCCGCGGCCTGACCGGTCGATCCGGCTCAGCCGCAATTGTCGTAGCCGGCCTTGCGGCATTCGCGGCGGCGCTGTTCGTCGGCCTTCTTGCGCGCCTTGCCTTCCTCGGCCTCCTGCTTGCGCATCTTGCGGCCATAATTGCGGTCGGCCTCGTCCTGGCTGGTCGTCGCCCAGTCGGCCGCCTGCGCACCTGCGCGCACCGGCAAGGTCACGATATCCACCGCCGTCCTGGCAATACAGCCCGGCAGCATCAGCAGCATCGCCGGCGCCAGCAGCATGATCGTCTTGGTCATTCTCAAAGTCCCCCGACTCGTCCGTTGCGCTGCATCTGCCATGGTCGACATTAACCATAAGCTAAGAACGCGGCGAAACGGGACGAGCGGTCGGGAAATCGGCCAGGCCGAGGATTATTCCTCGATGCGCGCGGCAAAACCCTTGCGCAGCTTGGCCAGCTTGGGCGGAATCACCGCCATGCAATAGGGATTCTGGTCGCCGACCCGCTCCCAATATTTCTGGTGATAATCCTCGGCCGGATACCAGGGGGCGTCCGCCTCGATCGCGGTCACCACCGGATCGACCTGGTCCACCTGCGCCCGCGCGATGCCGGCCAGCGCCTCGGCCTGCTGCTCGGCCGAATGGGGGAAGATCGCCGAACGATATTGCGTCCCGATGTCGTTGCCCTGGCGGTTCAGCGTCGTCGGATTGTGGGTGGCGAAGAAGATGTCGAGCAGGTCGGCATAGCTGATGACGGCCGGGTCGAAGGCGATGCGGATCGCTTCGGCATGGCCGGTATTGCCGGTGCAGACCTCCTCATAGGTCGGATCGACCTTGGTCCCGCCGATATAGCCGCTCTGGACCGATTCCACGCCCTTGAGCGTCTGGTAGACTGCTTCCGTACACCAGAAGCAGCCACCAGCCAGCGTTGCGATTTCCTGCGCCATATATCGATAATCCTTATCCAGCTTTGGCGCGCTAGATAGGAGCAATCAGGCCGCGGTTCCAGTCTGCGCCGCATTCTGCGCCATTGCCTGTTCGGCCTTGGCGCGTTCTTCGGCGACCAGTTCCTTGCGCGACAGCTTGCCGACCAGCGTCTTGGGCAGGCTGGCCCGCACCTCGACCTCGCAGACCCGCTCATGCTTGCCCAGTTGCGGGTTGAGCCAGTCCTTGAGCCCCGGCCCGTCGATGGTCGCGCCTTCGTTCAGGGTCACGAACGCCTTGGGCTGCTCGCCGCGATAACGGTCGGGCACGCCGATCACCAGCGCTTCCTTCACCGATTCATGATGATAGAGGACCGATTCCACCTGGCTCGGGAAGACCTTGAAGCCACCGACGGCGATCATGTCCTTGAGGCGATCGACGATCCGCACATAACCATCGTCATCAACCTCGCCAACGTCGCCGGTGCGCAGGAACTCGCCCACGAACACCTGCGCGTCCGCGTCCGGCCGGTTCCAATAGCCCTTCATGATCTGCGGACCGGCGAACATCAGTTCGCCCGGCTCGCCCGCGGGCGGCGGCTGGGTCGGATCCTCGCGGCTGACGATCTTGACGCGGGTGCCCGGCACGGGCTGACCGACGGTGCCGGTCTTGTTCAGCCCCTCATAGGGATTGGCGCAGACGATCGGGCTGGTTTCGGTGAGGCCATAGCCCTCGATCAGCCGCGCGCCGGTCACCGCCTCGAACTTCTGCTTCACCTCCATCGGCAGCGGCGCGCCACCCGAAATGCAGGTGCGCAGCGACGAGAAATCGATGTTCGGCAGGGCCGGATGATCGAGCAGCGCCTGATACATGGTCGGCACGCCGGGCAGAGACGTCGCCTTGGTCCGCTGCACGGCCGAAAGCACCTGCACCGCCTCGAACCGGGGCAGCATCACCATCTCGCCGCCATTCATGACGGTCCGGTTCAGCGTGCAGGTGTTGGCGAAGACGTGGAAGAAGGGCAGCACCGCGATGATGCGGTCGTCGCCCTCGCCCGCATGCGGGTCGATCGCCTGCGCCTGGCGCGCATTGGCGGTCAGATTCTGGTGGGTCAGCATCGCGCCCTTGGGCGTGCCGGTGGTGCCGCCGGTATATTGCAGCAGCGCGACGTCGTTGACCGGATCGATGTCGGCCACGATGCATTCGCCTGCATTGGCGATCAACCGGTCATAGCGGATGACGCGCGGATCATGCGGCAGCGGCGTCGTCTCGCCGCGCTTGAACAGGCGGAAGAGGATACTCTTGGCGGTCGGCAGCACCTCAGCGATCGAGCCGACCACCAGCTTTTCGAGGCTGCTATTGTCCAGCACCTTGAGCGCGGTCGGCAGCAATGCCTTGGCCGACAGGGTGAACAGGATCTTGGTGCCGCTATCCTCGACCTGATGCTCCAGTTCGGCGGCGGTGTAGAGGGGGGAGAAGTTGACGACGATCGCGCCGGCCAGCAGCGCGCCATAATAGGCCGCGACATAATGGGGGGTGTTGGGCAGGTAGAGACCGACCCGGTCCCCCTTCTTCACGCCCATGGCCTGCAAACCACAGGCGATGCGCCTGATGTCGTCCATCATCGCGCCATAGCTGAACTTGCGCCCCATGAAGTCGATCATGTGGGCCTGCGGGTGGGCGGTGGCGCTCTGCGTTACCATGTCCCCCATCGACATCGGCGGGAACGTCTGCTCCCACGGCGTAGGGTGCTGATAATGCTCGCGCCAGATCTTTTCTCTGCTCTCCATTTACAGAAGTGTAAGTGGCCCGAGCGCTTTACGCAAGCGTCAACCTGTGTCTGGATTGTAGCAAAAAGGCCGCGCCCGAAAGCCGGCGCGGCCCTTGAGAATGCTGCATCGCAGCGGGTCGGAAAGAGCGTCGGATGACGCTACGTCTTCAGACCTCGCCCTTGTTGCTGCTGAACGGATCAAGGATGGTCGCGGCGCCCGAAATCAGCTCGGACTCGCTCTTGAGCGCCTGCTCGATGCGGCGCGCATTATCCTCGCGCTCGCGGCGCAGTTCCTCGATCAGCGCCTCACGATCGCCATCCAGACGCGAATCGGTCGGCATCTCGATGCCGGCCTTCTTCGCCGCCTTGCTGACCAGCGCATCCAGTTCGCGCTGCGAGCACAGGCCCAGCGTCACCGGATCCTTGGGCGTGATGTTGCTGATGTTCCAGTGGCTGCGATCGCGGATCGCGGCGATGGTGGTGCGGGTGGTGCCGATCAGCTTGCCGATCGCGCCGTCCGAAATCTCCGGATGGTTGCGCAGGATCCAGGCGATGCCATCGGGCTTGTCCTGGCGCTTGCTTACCGGGGTGTAGCGCGGCCCCTTGGTGCGGCGGACCGGTTCGGGGCCCTTGAGCATCTTGAGCTTGTAGTCGGGATTGCTCTCGCCCTTGTGGATTTCATCCATGGTGATTTCATGGGCGCGCACCGGATCGCGGCCGGTATATTTGATGCCGGCAGTGTCATCGGCGATGGCCTGGACTTCCAGGATGTGGAGCCCGCAAAATTCCGCGATCTGGTCAAAGCTCAGAGCGCTATTGTCGACCAGCCAGCTGGCGGTCGCATGGGGCATGAGGGGCTGGGACACGGGGTCTTCTCCGGCTCTAAAAACGATAAGGGCCGCCCAAGCAGGGCGGCCACGACATGTCAGGGATAGAGCATCGCGGGGCTTGCGGCAAGGAAAAGCGTCAGGCGGCGCTGTCCATCACCACCGGATCGATCGGATGCAATCCGGCCAGGAATTCCTGCGCGCTGCGTTCCCAGCTGAAGCTGCGGCCATAGGCGGCACAGGCTGCCCGATCGCACAGCAGCGCGGCGGCGATGGCATCCTCCAGCCGCTCCGACAGCGCGCCGGTTTCCGGCGTGACGATATCGATCGGCCCGGTGACCGGATAGGCTGCGACCGGCGTGCCGGCGGCCAGCGCCTCGATCATCACCAGCCCGAACGTGTCGGTGCGGCTGGGGAAGACGAACACGTCCGCGCCGGCATAGATCGTCGCCAGATCGGCACCGAACTGCGCACCCAGGAAACGGGCGTCGGGATAAGCCCGTTCCAGCGCCCCGCGCGCCGGGCCGTCGCCCACGATCACCCTGGTTCCGGGATGCTCGCTGGCCAGAAAGGCTTCCAGATTCTTCTCGACCGCGACCCGGCCGACATAGAGCTGGATCGGGCGCGGCAGGTCCGCCAGCAGGGCCGAGGGGGCGACACCGCCGGCAAAGGTCTTGAGGTCCACGCCCCTGCCCCATTTGCGGACATTGGCGACGCCATGGGCACGCAATTGCTGCCGCACCGACCGGGTCGACACCAGCACCGCCTGCGCCGGGCCATGGAACCAGCGAATATAGCGCCAGAACCAGGCCGCCGGCAGCCCGGTGCGCTGCGACACATAATCGGGGAAATGGGTGTGATAGGCGGTGGTGAAGGGCACATTGCCGCGCAGGCACCAGCGCCGGGCGGCAAAGCAGAGCGGCCCTTCGGTCGCCAGATGGACGGCGTCGGGACGGAAGGCGGCGATCGCCTGCCCCACCACGCCCGATCGCACCAGTGCCAGCCGGATTTCGGGATAGGTCGGACAGGGAATGGAGCCATAGAGATCGGGCGAGATCACTTTCACCTCATGGCCCATATGCTCCAGTTCGGCCTGGATCGTCTGCAGCGTGCGCACCACGCCATTGACCTGCGGCGTCCAGGCGTCGGTGACGATCGCGATCCGCATGGCCCCTCTCCGCGTCAGGCCGCCATCAGCGCCGGCGTCTTTTCGCCGCGCTTGGCGATCTCGTCGGCCCAGTGCAGCACCTCCATCGCGCCGCTGGCATGTTCGACCAGCGCGGTGCAGCCCTCCACCCAGTCGCCATCATTATAATATTCGATGCCCTCGATCTCGCGCATCTCGGCATTGTGGATATGGCCGCACACCACGCCGTCGACGCCGCGCGCGCCGGCTTCATGCGCCACCACTTCCTCGAAGCGGGAGATGAAGGACACGGCATTCTTGACCTTGTGCTTGGCCATCTTGGACAGTGACCAATAAGGCAGGCCCATGCGCCGGCGCACCGCGTTGACCACCACGTTGAGGCGCATCAGCGTCGTGTAGGCTGCGTCACCCACAAAGGCGAGCCAGCGATGCGCCAGCATGATCGTGTCGAACTCGTCGCCATGCAGCACCAGCAGCTTGCGCCCGTCGGCGGTCTCGTGGATCGCCTTGCGCCGGATCTCGACGCCGCCGAAATTCATGCCGGTGAACTGACGGAACATCTCGTCATGATTGCCGGGGATATAGACGACACGGGTGCCGCGCTTGGCCCGCTTCATGATCCGCCACAGCACGTCATTATGCGCGGCGGGCCAGTAGAAGCGCTTCTTGAGCCGCCAGCCGTCGATGATGTCGCCGACCAGATAGATGGTGTCGCTGTCGACGCTGTCCAGGAAATCGATCAGCATCGTGGCGTTGCAGCCGCGCGTGCCCAGATGGATGTCGGAAATCCAGATGGTGCGATAGCGGCGACGCGCGCCTTCCCGTTCAGGGATGTGGAAGCGGTCGTCAGCCCCCTCTTCCAGTTCGCTCAGGAAGGGCAAGCGCGTGATGGCGTTCATGTCTACGTCCTCAAGGGCTGTTGTCCTTGAGGCCGAATCCTTAGCGCCGCTCTGTTACAACTCCGCACCGAATATGACGGAAATGCTACGACCTTCGACCATCCAATGCAGGGTGCCAAGTGACTTTCCCTCCCCAATGCCGCGCGAACTCAGTAGCTCGCTGCCGCAATTCAGGAGTGGCGTCTAAAAGGAAAAATGCTCGCGCAGTTCCCACTGCCGACCTGAGCGCATCAACCTTAAAACCCAATTCCGCGAGGCGCTCACCCCAGTGCATCAACTCCACGATGTTGCCGCCTGCCATCCTTGTATGATGGTGATAGACCACAATGGTCCGACCATCTCGTTGCAACGCCTTTAATTCTGCCAAAGCCACACTTTTACCGGCCTTGGCAGATCCGACACTATAGGTCGCTGGTTCAAGGCCGTTGTCGGGATCTACAAATATAAGATCGCAACCATCCACAAACTCGGCGGCTCGCGCGAACCAAGATGCTCGCAAGGCGCGTCTGGATTTTGCATCGCCAGCAGGAAGCATCGCGTTGTGATAGACAGCACCGTCAATCAGTCCGGCCCGCTCCAAAGCATCCACACTACGATCGTTGCGCTGAACAATAAGCTTCAACTTATCAAACAACACCGGATCAATGGCGCGCCATATCTGTGGTCGATCCAAATAGGCTATGTGCTTACCATCCGCATTATGGGCTTCATCAGGGTATAGCCACCACAGAACACCCAGTTTCAACCCTGGCGCCAATCGACGCAACATCGACAGCTTCACATAATCGCCGACGTCAGCGACATAACGGTTCTGCACTAAACTATCCTCACACCGTCAGCACGATCTTCCCGAAATGTTCGCCCGCATCCATGCGGGCATGGGCCTTGGCCGCGTCGGCGAGGGCAAAGCGCTGGTCCATCGCCGGGCGCAGCTTGCCCTGTTCGACGAAGGGCCAGACGGTGCGCATGATCTCGTCCGCGACCAGGCTCTTGAAGCCCGATGAGCGCGGCCGCAGGGTTGATCCGGTCAGGGTCAGGCGCTTGGACATCACCGTCGGCAGGAAGATGCTGGTCTTGGCTCCACCCAGCACCGCGATCGACACATGGCGGCCATCTTCCGCCATGCATTCGATGTTGCGCGGGACATAGTCGCCGCCGACCATGTCGAGCACCGCCTGCACCCCCTGCCCACCGGTAATGCGCTTCACCTCGGCGACATAGTCCTGGCTCTTGTAATTGATCGCATGGGAAGCACCCCATTCGAGCGCCTGGGCGCTTTTGTCGTCGCTGCCGCAGGTGACGATGATCTCTATGTCGAACAGGCGGCAGAGCGAGATCGCCATCGTGCCGATGCCGCTGGTGCCGCCATGGACCAGCACCCGGTCGCCGCCGACCACATAGGCGCGCTCGAACAGATTGGTCCACACGGTGAACAGGGTTTCGGGCAGCGCCGCCGCCTCGACCAGGTCATAATCCGCCGGCACCGGCAGGCACTGGCCGGCCGGGGCAATCGCATATTCGGCATAGCCCCCGCCCGGCAGCAGCGCGCAGACGCGCTGGCCCACCAGCATGTCGGCGGACCGGCCGGCGGCGACGATCGTGCCCGCCACTTCGAGTCCGGGAATGTCGGACGCGCCGGGCGGCGGCGGATATTTGCCCTGCCGCTGCAGCACGTCGGGCCGGTTGACGCCGGCGGCGGCGACGCGGATCAGCACCTCATCCTCGCCGGGCACCGGCACCGGCCGCTGTTCGGGCACCAGAGCGTCGGGACCGCCCGGCACCGGGATGCCGATGGCCGTCATCTGCGATGGAATCGTGAAACTGTCGAGGATCATATGTGCCCCCCCGGGCCAGAGATATTGCGCCGCACCCAAAATCGACGGACGGAGCTTCGCTTCTTATTGACAGACTAGCCTACAGGGTCAACATTACCCTTTATGGACATGGACAATGATCTGCCGAGAAAGGCCGATGATCCGCTGGCCCAACTGCTCCGACAGGATCTGGGTCCCCTGTCCGTTGCGGAACTGGAAGCGCGCATCAGGGCGCTGGAAACCGAAATCACCCGCACTCGAACAAAAATTGAAAGCGCCGTTAACCATAAGGCAACTGCCGAGGCGTTATTCAAGCGATGAACCCGCGCCTCGCCCCTGACGGCCCGACCATGGGCTCCACCGGGCATGGGCAGTCTGGCAATTCCGGCGGTCAGGACCTCTCCCTTGAACCGTCGTCGAGCAATGCCGACATAAGGTTCAAGTCAGCCCCTAACCGGGGCCAGGAGTAGAAAAGACATGCCATCTTTCGCAGCCGCCCTTGAAACCACCCTGCACAATGCGCTGACCCATGCGTCGGAGCGCAAGCATGAATATGCGACGCTGGAGCATCTGCTTCTCGCGCTGATCGACGATGAACATGCGTCGAAGGTGATGCAGGCGTGCGGCGTGGAACTGGGCGAACTGGCCGATGCCGTCACCCAGTATCTCGACACCGAACTTGACAGCCTGAAGGTGGAGGGCGCCAGCGACCCCTCGCCCACCAGCGGCTTCCAGCGCGTCGTCCAGCGCGCCATCCTCCATGTCCAGTCGTCCGGCAAGGATGAGGTGACGGGCGCCAATGTCCTCGTCGCGCTCTTCTCCGAACGCGAATCCTATGCCGTCTATTTCCTGCAGCAGCAGGACATGAGCCGCCTCGATGCCGTCAGCTATATCAGCCACGGCGTCGGCAAGGGCACGCCCACGCCCGAGCGTCAGGAGACCAAGGGGGCAGCCGAGGAGGAAAAGAAGGTGCAGGACGGCAAGGGCAAGAAGGATAGTGCCTTGGAGCAGTTCACCGTCAACCTCAACGAGAAGGCGGAACGCGGCAAGGTCGATCCGCTGATCGGCCGGTCGTCGGAAGTCGACCGCACCATCCAGATCCTGTGCCGCCGTTCGAAGAACAACCCACTTTATGTCGGTGATCCGGGCGTCGGTAAGACCGCGATCGCGGAAGGCCTGGCGCGCAAGATCGTCGAGGGCGAAGTGCCCGACGTGCTCAAGGAAGCGGTCATCTATTCGCTCGACATGGGCGCGCTGCTGGCCGGCACCCGCTATCGCGGCGATTTCGAGGAGCGGCTGAAGGCGGTCGTCACCGAACTGGAGAAGATGCCGCACGCGGTCCTCTTCATCGACGAGATCCACACCGTGATCGGTGCCGGCGCGACCAGCGGCGGCGCGATGGACGCCTCGAACCTGTTGAAGCCGGCCCTGTCGGGCGGGACGATCCGCTGCATCGGTTCGACCACCTACAAGGAATTCCGCAATCATTTCGAGAAGGACCGCGCGCTGCTGCGGCGCTTCCAGAAGATCGACGTAAACGAGCCTTCGGTCGAGGATACGATCAAGATCCTGACCGGCCTGCGCACCGCGTTCGAGGAACATCATCACGTCAAATATACGCCGGACGCGATCAAGGCGGCGGTCGAGTTGTCGGCCCGCTACATCAACGACCGCAAGCTGCCGGACAAGGCGATCGACGTGATCGACGAAGTGGGCGCGATGCAGATGCTGGTGGTGCCCTCCAAGCGCAAGAAGACGATCACCCCCAAGGAGATCGAGGCGGTCATCGCCACCATGGCGCGCATCCCGCCCAAGACCGTGTCGTCGGACGACAAGAGCGTGCTGGAATCGCTGACCACCGATCTGAAACGCGTCGTCTTCGGCCAGGATCAGGCGATCGAGGTGCTGTCGTCCGCGATCAAGCTGTCGCGCGCCGGTCTGCGCGATCCCGACAAGCCGATCGGCAACTATCTCTTCTCCGGCCCCACCGGCGTCGGCAAGACGGAGGTGGCACGCCAGCTCGCGACCCTGCTCGGCATCCCGCTGCAGCGGTTCGACATGTCGGAATATATGGAACGCCATTCGGTCAGCCGCCTGATCGGTGCCCCTCCGGGCTATGTTGGCTATGACCAGGGTGGCCTGCTGACCGATGCCGTCGACCAGCAGCCGCACAGCGTGCTGCTGCTCGACGAGATCGAGAAGGCGCATCCCGACCTGTTCAACATCCTGTTGCAGGTGATGGACAATGGCCGCCTGACCGATCACCACGGCAAGACCGTCGATTTCCGCAACACCATCCTCATCATGACCACCAATGCGGGTGCGTCGGACATGGCGAAGGAATCGATCGGCTTTGGCGAGCTGACCCGCGAGGATGTGCAGGAAGACGCGGTGAAGAAGCTCTTCACCCCCGAATTCCGCAACCGCCTCGATGCGATCGTGCCGTTCGGCTATCTGCCGCCGGAAATCGTCGCCCGCGTCATCGACAAGTTCGTGCTGCAACTGGAACTTCAACTGGCCGATCGCGACGTCCACATCACGCTGGACGAGGAGGCCAAGGCCTGGCTCACCAAGAAGGGCTATGACAAGCTCTATGGTGCCCGCCCGATGGGCCGCCTGATGCAGGAGAAGATCAAGCAGCCGCTGGCCGAGGAATTGCTGTTCGGCAAGCTGGTCCATGGCGGCGAGGTCCATGTCCACATGAAGGACGAAGCCCTCGCCTTCCAGATCACCCCCGCCGCGCCCAAGAAGGGCGGCAAGAAGGGCGGCAAGGCCAAGGCGCCGGAAGGCACGAAATAAGCGGCTTCACAGGCCCACGGGAAAGGCGGCTCGAGAGGGCCGCCTTTTTTATTCCTCCCCGGCACAAGGAGCGGGACCGTGCGCAGCACGGTGGAGGGGCACGCGCCACAAAGAGCCACATCCCCGCGCAGCTGCTGCTCCCCTCTTTTTCCGTCATTGCCGCACAGGCGGTTAGCCCTCATCCACTATCTCCGTGCCGCCGCGGCTCCGCGCGAAAATGAATCACGCGGAGGCGCGGAGAAGAAAAGGGAAGGCCAACTTGGGTGGTTTGCTGACTGTCGGCTGTTGGGAAGACAATCGGCGGAAGCTGACGTTGTGCGGACAAATCGTTCTACAACAGTTGCAGCAGTTTCGGACATTCACCCTAGCTCTGGTGCGCTATAAATATCGAGATGGAGGCACAAACCGCGATCTCCAAGACGAGCGAGCGTTTCAGAACGGAGTGCAAGGCCCTCGTTGCTATCTTCAAGAAAGAGGCCGCAAAATACGCGACTTCTAAATCGCTGCGAGAAAGCCTGCCACGATACGATGTCATCAGACAAACCATCTAACAGATCGTTGATTTGTCGATCGAGATCAGCCGGCTGCTGATCTTTTGCAGTCACCTGCCATGACCCCGTGCGGGCGATCTTGTCCCTGCCTCCGAGGGTCTGAAATGTTCCGCCCATCTTCACGGCGATAGTCGGCTCACCAAGTCGTTCTGTTATCTCTGTCGGGTCGAGATCATCTCCATAAAATCCTATTGATGCTGCCGATCGGTGTAAGACGCCCATATCGGAGCCTAACATAGGCGGCGGCTTCCTACCAAATTTCGTCGTTCAGCATCTGACGTACCATCTGAATGAGTGGCCGGTTTCAACGATGCGTATGGCCTAAGCGAGTGACGAAGAATGGTCGTTACTTGCCAGTCACAGCCACCGTCATCCTGACGGAAGTCAGGATCCATTCTGCGCTACGGCGGATGGGGAGCGCTGAATGGATCCCGGATCAAGTCCGGGATGACGAAGATGGTGAAGGTAGCTTCTGGTCGTCAGCCGTCAAAGCCCGGCATCGTCGCTCGCGATGACGGGGGTGGTCGCTTCCAGACCATCCTCCCCTGCAAGGTTCGGCAGAGTCGCGTGCCTCTGCCGAACCTTGCAGGGAGGAATTCACAGCCGCTTCTGGTCGTTAGCACCCTCCCCCTAAACCCACATGCCCTTGCCTGCGTAAGCATTGCATGACACCCATGCCATCATGCAGCCCCACACCCAGTCCGTCATCCTCCTCCACGGCTTTGGCGGTCATCAGGTGCAGACCGCGCTGCTTGCCCGACGGCTGCGCGGGGAGGGCTACGACGTTGCCAATATCGGCTATCCCAGCTGGCGCTGGCCGCTGGCCCGCGTCGTCGATCATCTCCACGCCCGCATCATCGCCAGCCCGGCCTATCATGCTACGACCGTTCATTGTGTCGGTCATTCGATGGGCGGCCTCATGCTCCGCGCCTGGCTCGCGCGCCATCGCCCCGATCATCTCGGCCGCGTCGTCATGCTAGGCACGCCCAATGGTGGCAGCGAGATTGCCGACCTTCTCTACCGCCTGCACCTTCATCCGCTGATCCTGAACCAGGCCGGCGCGCTGCTACGCACTCGCCGCGATGCGATCACGCTGGCGGCGCTGGGTGAGGTCGACTATCCGCTCGGCATCATCGCGGGCGACCGGCCGATGAATGGCCTGCTCCCCAGCCGCATCTTCCGCGCGCCCAATGACGGCAAGGTCAGCGTCGCCGCCACCCATTGTCCGGGCGAAGGCGACCATATCACCCTGCCCGTCGCCCACACCGCGATGATCTACACCCGCCCCGTCGCCGATCAGGTCGTGCATTTCCTGCGCCATGGGCATTTCGCGCGCACTTAGCCGCCCTCTCCCCGCCCCCCTTAAATTCTGCTAAGCCGACTCCAGAACAGAAAGGTCGCATGTCTTCCACGCTTTCATAGGGGAATGCATGTCCACTTCGCTTCATCTGCGGTCCGCCGCGCCACGCGCCGCGCTGCTCAGCATCAGCTTCGTCCTTCTCGCCACGCCCGGCGCCAGCCAGCAGGCCGGCGGACCGATCGCCCGCTATGCGATGGATGCCGGCACCATGTCCGGCATGGCCGCAATGGCGGGCGGCGGTGGCATGGGCGGGGCCATGTCGATGATGATGGGCGGCGGCAACCAGCCGATCCATGAACTGGTGCTGCGCCTGGGATCGACCCAGACCGCGAGCGGCTCGCCGGCGGCCGAACATTATATGCCCGCCGGCGCCCGGCTGGGCGCCTCCGTCCCGCTGGTCACGCCAAAGGTCACGCCGAGCGACGAGCCGGCGCTGCCCGGTGAGAAGCCCAAGGGGCGGCTGCTCATCTATTGGGGATGCGGCGCGACCGCAGGGCCGAACCAGCCGGTGGTGATCGATTTCGCCAAGGTCGCGCGCGGCCAGTTTCCGCCCGGCCTCTACATGACCGGCGCGGCGATCCCGCAGGAATGGCAGGTCCGCTTTACCAACAGCAAGACCTATGGCGAATGGCCCAATGGTCAGACGCGCAAGACGCTGTCGGGCAATTCCTCGCTGATCGGCGACCATCGCATCGCCGGCAATTATTCGCCCGAGATCAAGTTCGCGCTGAACCAGGACTTCATGCCGCCGATCACGGGCCGCGCCAGCCCGGCGGCGGGCGGCGCCACCCAGTTGAGCTGGAACGCGGTGCCCAATGCGACCGGCTATTATGCCTGGGTGTTCGCGGCCAAGCAGGGCGGCGACATGGTGTGGTGGGCGTCATCGGCCAGCCAGGCGTTCGGCGGGCCGGTATGGGACTGGCTATCCCCCGGTGCCGTGCGCAAGCTGATCGTCGACAAGATCGTCATGCCGCCCAGCCAGACCAGTTGCACCGTGCCGTCACAGGTGGTGCAGTCGGGCGGCGAGATGCTGATGGGCAGCCTCTACGCCTATGGCCCGGAAGCCAATTTCGCCTATCCACCGCGCCCGGCCGATCCCAAGATCGCCTGGAAACCAGAATGGATCGCCCGTGTGCGCTATCGCTCCAACACCATGTGGATGCTCAACGGGCCGGACATGGGATCGATGATGAGCCAGGGCAGTGACGACAGCGCCGACGCCTCCGGCGACAATTCGCCACCCAAGAAGAAGAAATGCAAGGGCGGCCTTGGCGGCATGCTGGCCGGCGCGATGGGCGCGGGCTGCTGAAGCTCTGGTCGGGGCGCGGCACCAGCTATCGCGCCCCGGCCACGACTTGCACTTGAAACGAAAGGAAAATCCGGCAAGTCTCGCGCCATTCTTCCGTTTCGAGGTTTTCATGCGACACAAGCTACTGGCCGCGCTGCTGCTCGGCGCCGCCCTCTCCCCCCTGCCGCTCGCCGCCCAGTCGGCTGCCCCGTCGTCCAGGTTCGAGGGCCGCGACATCTTCGCGCTGCAGGTCGCGACCGATCCGCAGATCAGCCCCGACGGCAAGAGCGTCGCCTATGTCCGCCGCCAGGGCGACATCATGACCGACCGGCAGAAGGGCGCGATCTGGCTGGTCGACACCGCCACCGGCGCGCAGCGCCCGCTGGTCACCGACGCCAGCCAGCCGCGCTGGTCGCCCGATGGCAAGCGCATCGCCTATATCGCCGCCGATGCGGGCAAGCCGCAATTGTTCGTGCGCTGGCTCGACACCGGCGCGACCGTGCGCGTCACCACCCTGCCCGACGGCCCGCAGTCAGTCACCTGGTCGCCCGACGGCAAGTCCCTCGCCTATATCATGCGCGTGCCCGCCGACCCGATGAAGCTGGGCAAGGCGCCCGACAAGCCGGAGGGCGCCGAATGGGCCAAGCCGCTGGAGGTGATCGACCGGGTCGATTATCGCAATGATGGCGGCGGTTATGTCCAGGCCGGCTATGACCATATCTTCCTGGTGTCGGCCGATGGCGGCCCGGCCCGGCAGCTGAGCTTTGGCGACTATCAGGATGGCGGCCCGTTGAGCTGGACGCCCGATGGCCGCGCCATCCTGTTCAGCGCGGTGCGCAAGCCCGACTGGCAGCAGAAGGTTTTCGACCCGGAAATCTATGCGCTCGACATCGCCTCGGGCGCGATCAGCCCACTCACCAGCCGCGAAGGCCCGGATGTGGCGCCGGTCGTATCGCCCGACGGCAGCAAGGTCGCCTATCTCGGCTATGACGACAAGCGCCTCTCCTACCAGAACACTTACCTCTACGTCATGAACCGCGACGGCAGCGGCGCCCATGCGATCACCGCCAGTTTCGACCGCAGCATCGACCGCGCCTATTGGGCGGCCGACGGCAAGTCGCTCTATGCCCAATATGACGAGCGCGGCGTCAACCGCCTCGCCCGCATCAGCCTCGACGGCCATGTCACCGAACTGGCGAGTGGCCTTACCGGCACGGCGTTCGACCGGCCCTATAGCGGCGGCGATTTCAGCGTCGCGGCCAATGGCACTTTGGCCTTCACCAGCGGATCGGCGTTGCGCCCGGCCGACCTGTCGGTCAGCAGCGGTGGCAAGAGCCGCCAACTCACCCGCCTCAACGAGGATTTCCTGGGCCACAAGGCGCTGGGCCAGGTCAAGGAACTGGCCGTCACCGCGCCCGACGGCCGCACCGTGCCGGCCTGGCTCGTCACCCCGCCCAGCTATCAGGCCGGCACCCGCGTGCCGTTGCTGCTGGAAATCCATGGTGGCCCGCACACCGCCTATGGCCCGCATTTCTCGACCGACGACCAGCTTTATGCCGCCGCCGGCTATGCCGTGCTCTACACCAATCCCCGCGGCTCCACCTCCTATGGCGAGGAATTCGCCCAGCTGATCCATCATAAATATCCCGGCGACGACTATGGCGACCTGATGGCCGCGGTCGATGCCGCGATCGCTGCGGGCGTGGCCGATCCGGACAATCTGTTCGTCACCGGCGGTTCGGGCGGCGGCGTGCTCACCAGCTGGATCATCGGCAAGACCGACCGGTTCAAGGGCGCCGCGACGCAGAAGCCGGTGATCAACTGGATCAGCGAGGCGCTGACCATGGACAATACCCTCTTCACCTCGCGCTACTGGTTCCCGGCCAAGCCCTGGGAAGATCCGATGGGCTATTGGAACCGCTCGCCGCTCAGCCTGGTTGGCAACGTCAAGACGCCGACCCTGGTGGTCGTGGGCAGCGAGGATTATCGCACCCCGGTCAGCGAGGCGGAGCAATATTATGGCGCGCTGCAGATACGGGGCGTGCCGACCGCGCTGGTGAAGGTGCCGGGTGCCAGCCATGGCGGCATCGCCGCCCGCCCGTCGCAATCGGCGGCCAAGGCGGCGGCTATCATCGCCTGGTTCGATCGCTATCGCGACAAGCCTGCGGCGGCGGCCACCGCACCGGCTCAATGATCCGGCTGGCCGGAGCATATTGTTCATGATATGTTCCGGCCACTTTCCAAGGAGAATGCATGATGGCGGACCCGGTTCTTCTCTATACCAACCCCATGTCCCGCGGGCAGATTGCCCGCTGGATGCTGGAGGAGGTCGGCGCCCCCTATGAGGCGGTGATCCTGGATTATGCCGGCGGGATGAAGACCGCCGACTATCGCGCCATCAACCCGATGGGCAAGGTGCCGGCGATCGTCCATGGCGGCAAGGTGGTGACCGAATGCGCCGCCATCTGCGCCTATCTGGCCGACGCCTTCCCGGCCGCCGGCCTGGCGCCGGCGACCGATGACCGGGCCGATTATTATCGCTGGCTCTTCTTTGCTGCCGGACCGGTGGAGGCCGCCGTCACCAACAAGGCGATGGGCTTCGTCCTGCCCGAGGGACGCGAGCGCAGCGCGGGCTATGGCTCGCTCGACGACACGCTCGATACGCTGGAAACGGCGGTCACCGGCCGCAGTTGGATCTGCGGCGGCACCTTCACCGCGGCGGACGTCTATGTCGGCGCGCAGATCGACTGGGGGCTCGCCTTCGGCACCATCCCCAGCCGCCCGGCGTTCGAGGCCTATGCCTCCCGGCTGCGCGAGCGCCCAGCCTATAAAAGGCAGAAGGAGATGGACAACGCCCTGATCGCCGAGATGCAGAAACAAGGCTGAGCCTGCCCCCTTCCCCACAAAGCAAAAGGCCCGGCGGAGATGTCCGCCGGGCCTTTTTTGACTTGCCGTTCGACCGCTATCAGCGACGATCGCCGAACAGGCGCAGCAGGAACAGGAACATGTTGATGAAGTCGAGATAGAGGTTCAGCGCCCCCATCACCACCGACTTGCCCATCATCTCCGTGCCGGCGACATAAGCATAGATGCTCTTGATCTTCTGCGTGTCATAGGCGGTGAGGCCCGCAAACAGCAGCACGCCAACGGCGCTGATGACCAGATCCATCATGCTGGAGCGCAGGAAGATGTTGATCAGGCTGGCGACCAACAGGCCGACCACGCCCATGATCAGGAAGGTGCCGAAGCCCGACAAATCCTTCTTGGTGGTGTAGCCGAACAGGCTGAGGCCGGCGAAGGCCGCAGCGGTCGCGAAGAAGGTCTGCGCGATCGACGTGCCGGTATAGACCAGGAAGATCGACGACAGCGACAGGCCCATCACGGCGGCATAGGCCCAGAACAGGCTCTGCATCGCGACGGTCGACAGCTTGTTGATGCCAAAGCTCATCACCATGACGAAAGCCAGCGGCGCGAACATGATGACATATTTCAGGATGCCGGGGCCGGCGAGGATTTGGAGCGCCAGACCGCTCGACGCGAACAGCATCGCGACGACACCGGTCAGCAGCACGCCGCTCGCCATATAATTATAGACCGACAGCATATATTTGCGCAGCCCGGCATCGAACGCCTCGCTGCGCGCGGCGCTGGCATTGCCAAAGCCTGCGATGTCGGAACGGGGGTCGGACCAATTGGCCATGGGTAAAATCTCCTTGGACGGCCTTTCTCGGCCGATCGTCATAGTATCGGCGCTAACGCCTCTCAGTTCAAGCGAAAGCCGAAGGCTAACAGCGATGTCATGCCTGAAGGCTACGCTAAAAGATCATGTCAAATTGACTTGCGCGAAGGCTCGGACCGGGAATGTGCCCATGCCGACGATCTTGGGCGGCACCGCGGTGAAGGCGAAGCCGGCATCCGGCAGCATGGCCAGATTGGTCATATGTTCGCAGATCAGCACGCCCGCCCCCAACAGCTCGCGATGGACCGGGCGGCCGGTGCCGGGCCGCGTATCGTCGATATTATGGCTGTCGATGCCGACCAGCCGGGCGCCGCGCGCCACCAGCATCTGCGCCGCCGCTTCGGTCAGGAAGGGGTGATCCTCATAATAGGCGGGCGTGCGCCAGTGCCGGTCCCAACCGGTGTGGACCAGCACCGCGCGGCCGGCGACATCGATCCCATCCAGATCGGCGGCGTCGGTCGCCAGGCCCACGGCCTCGAACGGCCTGCGCACCACGATCGCCGGCAGGCTGGCCAGCCGGTCGAGGTCGAGCATGGAGAGATCATCGCCCTCCTCGAAGCGGTGGAAGGGCGCATCGAGATAGGTGCCGGTGTTCGACACCATGTCGATCCGTCCCATCTGAAACGCGCTGCCATCGGCATAGTTGGCGCGCGACTGTTCGCGGGTCCAGTAATCGCAGATATGCGGCGCGGCGACGCCCTTATAGGTGGTCATGCCATGTTCGATGGCGTGGCTGAGATCGATGAAGCGGGTCATGACGGGGACATTCTCCTACGGAAGATGCGCCACAGGGTGGAAAAGCCGACGACCGCCCAGATGATGTTGAGCACCATCGAGGGAAAGGCGCCATGCCACCAGGTGTTGAGGATGAAGAAGGCGGCGCCGACGGCGTTGAGCCACTGGAAGGTCGCCGACCCGCCCGACAGCCGCCCGGTCGAGACGCCGACATAGGCGATCAGCACCAATATCGCGCCGGCCCAGCCGACGATCTCCACGAACAGCGCCACCATCCACCCCCAAATGAAAAGGGCTCCCTCCTCACGGAGAGAGCCCTCATTCCTTAGCTCAGCGCGTCAACCGATCAAGCGCTCAGGCGGCGAGCTTGCGCAGCACATATTGCAGGATGCCGCCATTGAGGAAATATTCCAGCTCGTTGACGGTATCGATGCGGCAGAGCGCGGTGAAGCTGAAGGTCGAACCGTCGGCGCGGGTGACCTGCACTTCGACATCCTGGCGGGGCTTGAGGTCGGCGACACCGGTGATGGTGAAGCTGTCATCGCCCTTGAGGCCCAGCGTGTCGCGGGTCTGGCCGTCCTTGAACACCAGGGGCAACACGCCCATGCCGACCAGGTTCGAGCGGTGGATGCGCTCGAAGCTTTCGACGATCACGGCGCGCACGCCGAGCAGGTTGGTGCCCTTGGCCGCCCAGTCGCGCGACGATCCGGTGCCATATTCCTTGCCGCCGATCACGACCAGCGGCGTGCCGTCGGCCTTGTGCTTCATCGCCGCGTCATAAATTGGCATGACTTCGCCCTGATAGCTGGTCATGCCGCCTTCGACGCCGTCGAGCATCAGATTCTTGATGCGGATATTGGCGAAGGTGCCGCGCATCATGACTTCATGATGGCCACGGCGCGAGCCATAGCTGTTATAGTCGGCCTGGGCGACCTGATGCTCGCTCAGCCACTTGCCTGCGGGCGAGGTCGCCTTGATCGAACCGGCCGGCGAGATGTGGTCGGTGGTGATCGAGTCGCCGAAGATCGCCAGCGGCATGGCGCCGATGATGTCCGTGACCGGCGCCGGGGTCATGGTCAGCCCCTCGAAATAGGGCGGGTTGGCGACATAGGTCGACCCGGCACGCCACTTGTAGGTGTCCGACCCGGTCACCTCGATCGCCTGCCAATGGGCGTCGCCCTTGTAGACATTGGCGTAGCGGGCGCGGAACATCTCCCGGTCGACCGCCCCCGCCAGGGTGGTCGCGACCTCGTCATTGGTCGGCCAGATGTCCTTGAGATAGACCGCTTCGCCATCCTTGCTCGTGCCGATCGGGGTGGTGATGAAATCCTCGATCACCGTGCCCTTGAGCGCATAGGCGACGACCAGCGGCGGCGAAGCGAGGAAGTTGGCGCGCACGTCGGGCGAGACGCGACCTTCGAAGTTGCGGTTGCCCGAAATGACGGCGGCGGCAACCAGGCCATTTTCGTTGATCGCCTTGCTGATCGGCTCGGCGAGCGGGCCCGAATTGCCGATGCAGGTGGTACAGCCATAGCCGACGAGGTTAAAGCCGATCGCGTCGAGATGCGCCTGGAGGCCCGCCTTTTCCAGATAGTCGGTGACGACCTGGCTACCGGGCGCCAGCGACGTCTTGACCCAGGGCTTGGGCTTCAGGCCCAGCTCATTCGCCTTCTTGGCGACGAGGCCGGCGGCGATCAGCACATTGGGGTTGGAGGTGTTGGTGCAGCTGGTGATCGCGGCAATGGTGACGTCGCCATCGCCAATATCATAATCCTTGCCCTCGACCGGAACGCGGGTCTGCGCCTTCTTGTAGGTATTCACCATGTCCGCGTTGAACACATCGTCCACTTCGGGCAGCGCGACGCGGTCCTGCGGGCGCTTGGGGCCGGCGAGGCTCGGCACCACGGTCGAGAGGTCCAGTTCCAGCGTATCGGTGAAGATCGGCTCTATCGACGGATCGATCCAGAAACCCTGCTGCTTGGCATAGGCCTCGACCAGCGCGATATTCTCGTCGCTGCGGCCGGTCAGGCGCATATAGTCCAGCGTCTTGTCGTCGATGCCGAAGAAGCCGCAGGTCGCGCCATATTCGGGCGCCATATTGGCCAGCGTCGCGCGGTCGGCTAGACTGAGCGTGGCAAGGCCGGGGCCGAAATATTCGACGAAGCGGCCGACCACGCCACGCGCGCGCAGCATCTGGGTGCAGGTCAGCACCAGATCGGTGGCGGTGACGCCTTCCTTCAAATTGCCGGTGAACTTGAAGCCGACAACTTCGGGGATCAGCATCGACACCGGCTGGCCCAGCATCGCGGCCTCCGCCTCGATCCCGCCCACGCCCCAGCCCAGCACGCCCAGGCCATTGACCATGGTGGTGTGGCTGTCGGTGCCGACGCAGGTGTCGGGATAGGCGATGGTGGCGCCGTCGGAGCCTTCGCTCGACCAGACGCCCTGGGCGATATTTTCCAGGTTCACCTGATGGCAGATGCCGGTGCCCGGCGGCACGGCGTAGAAGTTGGCAAGGCTCTTGCTGCCCCATTTCAGGAAGTCGTAGCGCTCCATGTTGCGCTGATATTCGATCTCCATATTGTCCTGGAACGCGCGGGGCGTGCCGAACTCGTCGACCATGACACTGTGGTCGATGACGAGGTGGACGGGCACCTGCGGGTTGATCTTGCTGGCATCGGCGCCCAGCGCATTCATCGCGTCGCGCATGGCGGCCAGGTCGACGACGCAGGGCACGCCGGTAAAGTCCTGCAGCAGCACGCGCGCCGGGCGATACTGGATCTCGCGCTCGGCCTTGCCCTTGTCATTCTGCCAGTCGACGATCGCCTTGATATCGTCGGTGGTGACGGTCACGCCGTCCTCGAAGCGCAGCAGATTTTCCAGCAGCACCTTCATCGAGAAAGGCAGGCGCGAAACGTCTCCAAGCTTCGCAGCAGCCTTTTCCAACGAATAATAGGCGATGTCCTTGCCGCCGACATTGAGCGTGTCGCGCGTGCCGAGAGTATCCTGTCCGGTGGCGGTCATAAGATATGCGTCTCCTCGCATAGGCCCGGCCATGCGGAAGGAAGCGTCGCGTTCCCACCAGAAGCCACGAAGACGCGGCAAGGTGGAGGGAGGCGCCCCAACCTATGGTCGAAGCAAGTGTGTCCCGATGAGCGGTGGCATACAGATTGCCACCGCCAAGTAAAAGGGACAAAATGGTCGAAACCGCCTTTATTTCCGCCATTTTTGCTTACTGAAAATCATTCGCAGCGACGCGCACAAGGGCCGCACTTTTATTGTGCGCGGGGCGTGGAAATCACGCCCGCCCCGCCCCATATCTTGCCTTTATCAGCGCGCCTTTTCCGCTGCGATCCAGCCGTCGATCTGGCTTTCCAGCACGGTAAGCGGCACCGCCCCCTGCGACAGTACCGCATCATGGAAACGGCGCAGGTCGAACTTGGGCCCGAGCTGCTGTTCCGCCCGCGCCCGCAGCTCGCGGATCTTGATCTCGCCCAGCTTGTAGCCCAGCGCCTGCCCCGGCCAGCTGATGTAGCGATTGACCTCCGCATCGATATTGGCGTCGCTCAGGGCGCTGTTCGCCTTCATGAAGGCGACGGCCTTCGCCTTGTCCCAGCCCTTGGCATGGATGCCGGTGTCCACCACCAGCCGGCAGGCGCGCCACATCTCATAGGACAGGCGGCCCATCATCTTTTCGGGCGTGTCGTAGAGGCCCATCTCCTCGCCCAGATATTCGGTGTAGAGCGCCCAACCCTCGACATAGGCGGTGAAGCCGGCGAGATATTTGCGGAAGGGCGGCAGCGGCAATTCCTGCTGCAGTGCGATCTGATTGTGATGGCCCGGCACCGCCTCATGCGCGGTCAGTGCCGGCAATTCCCAGAAGGGCCGCTGGTCCAATTTCGACGTATTGACCCAGTAGGTGCCCGATATCCCCGCTTCGGGCGCGCCGGGGCCATAATAGGCGGTGGTCGTCCCTTCCGCCTCGGCCGCCGGGATCGGCTTGATGCCATAGGGCAGGCGCGGCAGCGTGGCGAAATAGCGCGGCAGCAGGCCGTCGATCATCTTGGCCTGGCGCGCGGCGACGCGCAGCAATTCCTCGGGCGTCTTCGCGTAATAGCTGGGGTCGGTACGCAGATGCTGGATGAAGGCGGCACGGCTGGGATAGCCCGCCTTGGCCGCGATCGCGTCCATCCGCTTGCCGATGCGGGCGACCTCATCCAGCCCGATCTGGTGGATTTGATCGGGGGTCAGGTCGGTGGTGGTGTGGGTGCGCACCCGGCTGGCATACCAGGCCGCGCCACCCGGCAGCGTCGATGCGCTGTCGCTCTTGCGGCATTTGGGCAGATAGTCCGCCACGAACAGGTCGTGCCATTTGCCATATTCCGGCGTGATGACATCGCGGATCACCGCCACCGCGCGCGCCTGTAGCGCCGCCCAGTCGGCATCGCTGATGTCGCGCGGCTTGGTGCGGGTGAAGGGCTCGTAGAAGCGCGTTCCTTCCGGCGCCCCGGCGACGATGCCGCTGATCCCCTTGGCAAAGCCGCCCAGCACCGAACAGGGCAGCACATAGCCGCCCTTGATCGCCTGGCGAGTGATCACCATGCCATCGCCATTCTGCTTCGGGTAAAGGGCCAGGCGCTTCAGATAGCTCTCATAATCGGCGCGGGTGTAGAAAGGCAGGCCGTCGGCCATGCCGGAAAAGCCCTGATGCCAGCTATAATAGGTGGTGAAGAGCATCAGCCGTTCGGCCTGATGCTTGTCGCTGGCGATATCGTCGCGCAGCATCCATAGCAGCACCGCGCGATTGACCTTGTCAGCGGCGTCCAGCCCTGTCTCCGGCACCGCATCCAGCCGGGTGACGAAGCCCTGTTCCGCCTTGATCTGGGCATCGCGGGCGCCAAGCGACAGGTCGGAAATCTGGTCGTCATAGTCGCGCACGCCGCGCGCCGTCGCCTCCACCGGATGGACCGACAGATACCATGCCCAGTGATCGTCGATCACCTTGGTCAGCTGGTCATGGGGAGTCTGGGCGTGAGCCAGAGCGGGCGCCGCAACGGCGAGCATCAGGGTAATGATCTTGCGCATGGGCGCAACTGATCGCGCGGCGCAACGATTCTGGCAAGATGGCCCGATGCCGGTTCAGGCGGCGGCTACGCCGTCCGCTTCGACAATGTCGTCGCCGGCATAATAGCCGCGCACCCGGAACCGCTTTTCCACATGGTCGACCGGCACCCGCAGCAGCACCAATCGCCAGGTGCCGCCAAGATCACGCTGGAGCAGGAAGCCGGCCTCATCGCGCAGCAACCGCCCGGTTTCATCCACTCCAGCGCCAATCTCGATCATGCGTGTCAGTCTATCGCGTCCTTGATGCCCTTGCCAGCCAGAAGGCCCAGAACAAGGAAGATCAGGAACAGGGCGATGGCGATGCCGAACAGCAATTTGGCGATGCCGACGAAGGTGCCGGCGGCGCCGCCGAAGCCGAGGACGGCGAGCACGGCCGCGATCACAAGGGCAATGATGGCAAGACGAATCATGGTGGGATTCCTTCCGTTTCTCTGATGTTTCCAAACGGAGGAAGGCGCGCATTGTTCCGCGCGCGCAGCGTTCAGACCCAGCCTTCAAGCACCTGATTGGGCGGGCGGTGGCCGTCGGCCCAGGTGCGGATATTGGCGATGACGCGCGCGCCGGTGGCGTCGCGCCCCTCGAAGGTCGCCGAGCCGACATGGGGCAGCAGGGTGACATTGGCGAGCGCCAGCAGCCGCGGATCGACCGCCGGCTCATGGGTGTAAACGTCAAGCCCGGCGCCGGCGATCCGTGCTTCGGCAAGCGCGGCGATCAGCGCCGGCTCGTCGGTGATTTCCGCGCGGGAGGTGTTGATGAGATAGGCGTCGGGCCGCATCAGGCCGATCCGCCGCGCATCGATCAGGCCGCGGCTGTCGGCATTGAGCGGGCAATGAATCGACACGATGTCGCATTCGCGCAGCAGCGCGTCGAGATCGTCATGCCAGCTGGCCTCCAACTCCTGCTCCACCTCGAACGGCAGGCGATGGCGGTTATGATAGGCGATGGAGAGGCCGAACGCCTTGGCGCGGCGGGCGACGGCGCGACCGATGCGGCCCATGCCAATGATGCCCAGCTTCTTGCCGCCGATGCGGTGCCCCAGCATGCCCGACGGGCTCCAGCCATGCCACTGGCCCGAGCGCACCAGCTTCTCCCCCTCCGCCAGGCGGCGGGGCACGGAGAGGATCAGCGCCATGGTCATGTCGGCCGTGTCTTCGGTCAACACGCCGGGCGTGTTGGTGACGATCACGCCCCTGGTCCGCGCGGCGGCCAGGTCGATATGGTCGACGCCGCTGCCGAAGCTGGCGATCAGTTGCAGCCGGTCGGGCGCGCCGGCGATCAGTTCCGCATCGATCTGGTCGCTGATGCAGGGCACCAGCACGTCGCACTGCGCCATGGCGGCGGCGAGTTCGGCCCGGTTCATGGGAATGTCGCCGGTGTTGAAGCTGGCGTCGAACAGTTCGGCCATGCGCGCCTCCACATTGGGGGGCAGGCGACGCGTCACGATGACGCGCGGCGTTGCGGGGCGCGGTTTCCTGGCCATAGCATGGCCGCTATTCCCGCCTGCCCCGCCGGTCAAGCGGATATGCTGCCGCCTGCGATTGAAAGCTTGTCGCGACCGGCCGGACAAGCGTATGGAAAGACCATGGGTGATATGGGCAAAGGGTCGGGCATGAAGCGCCTGCTGCTGGGCGCGGGCATGATCGCGGCACTGACCAATATGAGCGGCGCGGCGGCGGCCCCGGCCAAGCCGGTGCCCTATTGGGCGTCGCTGTCGCATGACGAGGCGCGGATGCGCGTCGGCCCCAGCCTCGATTACCCGTCCAACTGGGTCTATCAGCGCCGCGACCTGCCGGTGAAAGTGGTGCAGGTGCTGGGCCTGTGGCGCAAGGTGGAAGACCCTGACGGTGCCCAGGGCTGGATGCATGTCCGCCTGCTGAGCGATACCGCCACGGCGATCGTCACCGCGGCGCAAGCACCGATGCACGAGGGCGCGAGCGAAACCAGCCGCACCCTGTTCCGCGCCGAAAAGGGCGTGGTCGGCCGGATCGGTTCCTGCTCGAGCGGCTGGTGCGCATTCGACGTAAAGGGCCAGAAGGGCTTCGTGAAGGCGAGCGACGTGTGGGGCGCCACCAGCGGCTGAACCCGGCGCGGCAAAATAGGAAATGCCGCGCTTAACTTCGCATATTTCCCGCACATCCTGACATTTTCGTGCCGATGATGGAAATTATCGTGCGAGACCATGGATGCGCGCGGACGATGGGAAAGAGCCGGCGACGGTATAGCGGAAAGCCGGCGCTGTAGGACAGACGCCACGGCCCCGGCGCCATCGCCCCTAAGGATTTTCCGCCATCGGCCATCCGGAATAGCCCGATTGTTTCGCACCCGACATCGTCATAGCAATCCGTTTGTCGCAGCGCGCCGGGATTGACCCCGACATCTGCCTGGACATGGGGGACAGCGATGGCTTGGAGCAGGCGCGCATTCATCGGCGCAACGGCAGCATCGGTCACAGGCCTGTCCCTGATACCGGGCCTGATACCAGCCAGGGCGAATGCGCAGGCGAACCGGCAAAAAACCTATGGCGTCGTCGAAATCCGGCGGGGCGGAATGAGCGTCGCAGCCTACCGGTTTGACCGTGACCAGCTGGGCCGACGAAAGCTTTCAGGCTTCGAGCGCATGGCGCCGGAACCCACCGGCAAGGCCTTCGTGGAAACCGAACTGGCCAGCCCACTTGGCCCCGCAGCGGATGACGCCATGGCCGCCCAGAGCGTCGACATCGTGGCTGGCCATATCGATCGGCTGAAGTCCCAGCATGGATTGCAGACCAGCGACATTGCCGTGCTGGTCTCGGGCGGCCTGATCGACTTCGCGCCAGGCCGGGTGGAGCAATTCATCGCCGCCCTTCCCGCACGAACGGGCATCACCCCCGAAATCATCTCGATCAAGGATCAGGCGCGGCTGGGCTATGACTGGATCGTGCGCCCCGCTGATCGCCGCAATGTGATGCACGTCAACATCGCCAGCGGCACTATCAAGGGCGGCTATTATGACCAGCATGGCCAGTTTGTCGCCCTTTCGGCACCCTATGGAGCCAAGACGATGGCCGGCGCGGTCAAGCTTCGCTGGCCGGACGTCCGCACCGCCACCGTCGGCCAAAGGGCATCGGAATTTTACGGCGACACCGTGGCTCCGGTGCTGGCGCCACAGATTGCGACGGAACCCCCACCCCAGCAACGCCCGACCGTCTATCTGACGGGAGGGATCGTGACGGCAACCGCCGTGATCTTCCGCCCGAAGGCCATTCTCCAGCCTCATCATTGGGTAGAGATGCAACCCGATGATTTTGCGAACCTGCTCGGCCTGATCGCAAGCGGCACCCCTTATGGTGGGCCATTACCCGCGACCCTGACCGGCGAGGAAGGCGACCGCGTGCGCGACGCCCTGCACCGGGTGCGGAACAGCTTCAACCCGCACGAGATGGCCGCCGGGGCGGCCATCGGCGATGGGCTGGCGCGGCAGCTGCGCTTTGACCAGCGGATCAGGCTGGCGCTGCCCCAATTGGCTGGCACCCAGATCTGGGTCTCGCAATATCTGCTCGAAAAATTCGGCTGATGCCCCGCGCGATCTACCATCAGAACAAGGAGAGGTTGATGATGCTGGAGCTTCTCACGCGCCCCTCGATACAACGGTCAGCCGCCATTCTGCTGGGCCTTATCGCCGCATCACCGGTACAGGCGCAGAACCGGCTCGACAATTTCGACCAGCGCGTCCTGGCCGCCCATAATGCGGAGCGTGGCCAGATTGGCGTGCCCAACCTTAGCTGGAGCCCGGCGCTCGCCGCCGACGCGGCGCGATGGGGCGCCAATCTCCAGACGCTAAGCGATCTCGAACATGATGGTTCGCTGGTCGCCGAGGGCGAGAATCTGTGGCGGGGCAGCAAGGGCGCCTATACGCCCGAAGACATGGTGACGATGTGGATCGACGAGAAGGCGGCGTTCAAGAATGGCGTGTTCACCGATGTGAGCACATCGGGCCAGTGGGAAGATGTCGGCCATTACACGCAGGTGATCTGGCGCGACACGACGCAGGTGGGATGTGCGCTCGTCACCGTGGCCAGCGGCGAGGATGAGATACTGGTCTGCCGCTATCTCGACGGCGGCAATGTCACCGGCCAGATGACCTACTGATCGCGCGAGATCATGCGGCGCCTGTCGCGCAGGGAGGGCAGCATTCCTGTCAGAAGTCGACCATGACCGAGAGCCAGAGGCGGCGCCTTTCCCGGTTAATCGAATGGGTCGGCAGGTCGCGCCATGGACTGCCCTTTCGAACAGTCCACAGCACGACTTCCATGAATAGCTGATTGTTCTTGCCGCTACGTCCGGGGGCAGTTTGCCCAGATAGTGCGCTTCTATCGTCGCCCAGCTGGATTCACGGCCCCTAGAACAGGCTGCCGTCTATATCCGGCTCGGGGCTGTCCTGCATGCCTCTGGTCTGGATGGCCATTTCGACTTCGCCCGCCAGCAGCGCGGCGTCGTTGCCGGTGAAGCCGCTTTCGGCATCGATCAGATCATCCAGTTTGAAGCGGGCGGCAAACATCTGGAACCGCTCGAGGGCTTCGTTCAGTTCATCGGGCATGGGGCCTCTCCTATCGCGGTTGCGTCCTGCCCCAACGAGGCAGGGTTGCCTTTGGTGCCATGGCCCCCGCATTTTGCCGGCAGATGTGCGCGGCATGAAAAAGGGGGCCGTGGCCCCCTTCCCCATCTTACCATTCATAGGCCTTGGGCAGGCTGCCCTCGGTCGGGGTGGCGTAGCGGTCGCGCAGCTTGGTCTGGCGGTTGTCGATCGGCTGCTGGATGCCGTCGATCCACACCGCGACCGGCGCCGATTCCATTTCCAGCGGATCGCCGTCCCAGATCACCACGTCGCCCGCCTTGCCGGCCTTGAGCGAGCCGATCCGGTCGCCCAGCCCCATCGCCTCGGCCGGGGCGGAGGTGATGCTGCGCAGCGCCTGGCCCCAGCTGAGGCCAGTGGCGCCCGGCACCTTGTTGAGCGCGACCATATTGCCCGCCTGCTGGGTGGCGAGGCGCAGTTGCAGCGCTTCGTCCCGGTCCATCAGGCCCATGGCGACGGGCACGCCGGCCTTCACCATGCGGCCGACATTGCTCTGGGTCGCCGCCAGCTTCTCGAAGCTGGAGGGCAGGTCGTCGAGCCCGCCGGCGATCACCGGCACCTTGGCGGCGGCGATCTGGCTGGCGACCATCCAGCCTTCGGTCGCGCCGGCGAGGATCAGCTTCAGCGCCGGGAAGTCCTTCCTGAGCGCCAGCACGCCGAGAATGTCGCGCGCGCTTTCGACATGGATCATCAGCGGCATGGCGCCGGTGACGACCGGGACCAGCGCCTCGGCATCGACGCGGTTGAGCAAAGCGTCCTTCGACCGGCCATCATAGCTGGCCGGGGCCTTGGCATAATCCTGCGCCTCGCGCAGCATCATCTTGAAGGTGAGATAGGCGGCCGGTCGGCTGCCGCCGGCATCCTCCGCCCCTTCTTCGCCCATCTCGACATATTGGAAGGCGCGCGCCTTGGTGATCGGGTCCATGTCGGCCCCCAGATCGACCACGGCGCCCTGCCCGGCAAAGATGCCGTTGCCGGTCGCGGGCACCACCACCGCGCGGGTCACGCCGGCGGTGCGGCTGATCGCGATCGGGTTGGCCAGCGGGTTGATTGCCGGTGCAACATCGATCGCGGCCGAGAAAGGCGTGCGGGCGTTGATGTCGTTGGTTTCCTTGACGCCGGGCACTTCGGCCAGGCCCACGCGCGAGAAGCCCGAGACGATGCCGGGCGTCACCCATTTGCCGCTGGCGTCGATGGTCTTGGCGCCAGCCGGCACGGCAACGCCGGCCCCGGCGGCCACCACCTTGCCGGCGGAAATGACCACGGTGCCATTCTGGATCGGTTCCGACCCGTCACCGATCGCTAGGGTGGCGCCAGTGATGGCGATGGTCTGGGCCAGGGCCATGGGCGAGGCGGCAACGGCCAGCAGCGCGGCGGCGGCGCGGATTGCGGTCTTCATCGTCATTTCACGTCTCCCGCGCCGATCTGGCCGAGTTCGAAGTCGGTTACCGGGCGCCGCTTGGGATCATTGGCGTCATAGAGCAAGGCGCCGTCGACCCAGACCTTTTCCGGCCGGGTATAGGTGCTGAACGGATTGCCGTTCCACAGCACGACGTCGGCCATCTTGCCGACCTTCAGGCTGCCGGTCTGGTCGGCGATGCCCATCGCCTTGGCCGGGTTGATGGCGAGCCAGGTCCAGGCGATCTCGTCAGGGATATTCAGCCCCATGCGACGGCCCGCGCCCAATGCCTTGGCCGCTTCCTGGTTCAGCCGCTGAATGCCATTCTCGTCGTCGGAATGGACGATGGCGCAGGCGCCGGCCTGGTGGACGAGCGGGACATTTTCCTTGATCCCGTCATAGGCTTCCATCTTGAAGCCATACCAGTCGCCCCACATGGCGGCGCAGATGCCGTTCTCGCGCAGCAGGTCGGCGATCTTGTAGGCCTCGACCGCGTGGTGGAAGGCGGTGACCTTGTAGCCGAACTCCTTCGACATATCGATCACATTGGCCATCTCGTCGGCGCGGTAGCAATGGTTCTGGACCAGGATCTTGCCTTCCAACGCGTCGGCCAGCGTCTCCATGCCCAGGTCACGGGTCTGGTCCTTACCGGCGGCGCGCTTCTTCTGATATTCGCGCGCCTTGATCCAGGTCTGGCGATCGACCGCCATATTGCCCATGCGGGTGCTGGGCTCGCGCCCCTTGGCGCCGTAGACGCGCTTGGGATTTTCGCCGCAGGCCATCTTCAGGCCATAGGGCGCGCCGGGGAACTTCATCCCCTGCATGGTGCGGGCCTGGACATTCTTCAGGATCACGCTGCGACCGCCGAACAGATTGCCCGAACCGGGCAGGATCTGAAGCGTGGTGACGCCGCCATTGGCGAGCGCACGGCCAAAGCCGGGGTCCTGCGGCCAGACCGAATGTTCGGCCCAGACATGGGGCGTGACCGGCGAGGTCATTTCATTGCCGTCCGAATGCGCGTCCACAGCAGGCGAGGGATAGACGCCCAGATGGCTGTGAATGTCGATGACGCCGGGCGTCACGAACTTGCCGGTGCCGTCGAACACCGCGATGTCGGCCGGGATCGGCGTGTCGGGGCCGCCGATCGAGGTGATCTTGCCACCCGACAGGAAGACGACGCCCTTGTCGATCCGCCCGCCCTCACCGTCAAAGATGGTTGCGCCGCGGATCGCGGTCGCGACGCCCGGATAGGGCTTGTAGGTCGAAGGGTAAGGATTGTCCGGCTCGGCCGAACTGCCCTGGGACGCCGGTGCGGGCTGATCCTTTTCCTTCTTGGCGACCGCCGGCGCGGTCATGCCGGTCGCGACCAGCGCCAGCCCCAGCAGCAGCTTGCTGCGTGCGTTCATGCCTGTTTCCCCTTTTCAGCGGCAATGAGATCGAGATGCATCATGCGTTTCACATAGGGCGAGACCAGCAGCACCAGGCCGCCGACCACCACGGAAAACCAGCCGATGCGGCTGTAGACGTCCAGCACCTGGGTCACGTCGCCCGCTTCCCCGCTGCCGGTGGCGCGCGCGATCAGGCCGGCGATGAAATTGCCCGCGGCCATCGCCAGGAACCAGGTGCCCATCACCAGCCCGACCATGTTCGACACCGACAGGCGCGTCATCGCCGACAGGCCGACCGGCGAGAAGCAGAGTTCCGCCATGGTGTGGAGCAGATAGATGAGGAAGACGAAGATCACCGGCGTCAGCGACTGGCCGGCCATCGCCGCGCCCGCGACCAGCACCAGGAAGCCGGCACCGCACAGGATGAGCCCGATGCCGAACTTGGCGGGCGAGGATGGCTCCAGCCGGCGCTCGTCGAGGAAGGTCCACAGCACCGCGAACAGCGGCGCGAGCAGGATGATGTAGATGGAATTGACCGACTGGAACAAAGAGGCCGGCACGTCCCAGCCCAGGATGACGCGATCGACATTGCGGTCGGTGAAGATGTTGAGCGAGGAGCCGGTCTGTTCGAACAGGCCCCAGAAGAGCGGATTGAGCGCGATCAGGAAGAGCGCGGCGAACATCCGGTCGCGCTCCACCTTGGTCAGCACCGTGACCGAGCGCCAAAGGATGTAGGCGACCGTCAGGGCGGAGAAGATCAGCAGCGTATAGCCCAGCAGTTCGGCATAGCGGATGACCATCCAGATCGCCGCCACGCCCAGCGCGGCGCTGGCATAGATGGTCCATTCCTGCGAGATCGTGCCGATCGCCGGCGCGCGCAGCTTTTCCGGCGCGGGCGGCTCGCCCTTGCCCAGCAGCCAGGGCCGCAGCCAGACGAACATGACGAGGCCGAGCAGCATGCCGACGCCGGCCGCGCCGAAGCCCCAGCTCCAGCCCCACAGCTCGCCCAGCAGGCCGCAGACGATCGGTCCGCTGGCGCCGCCCAGGTTGATGCCCATGTAGAAGATAGAGAAGGCCGGGTCGCGACGATGATCGTCACGGGCATAAAGTTCGCCCACCAGCACCGAGATATTAGCCTTCAGGAAGCCGGTGCCGACGATGATGCTGGCCAGCGCCAGATAGAAGCCGTTGAGATAGAAGGCATCCTGCCCCCCCGGCCCTTCGGTGATGGCGATCAGGAAATGGCCGATGGCGATGAACACGCCGCCCACCAGCACCGCCTTGCGCGGGCCAAGGAACCGGTCGGCCAGATAGCCGCCTATCACCGGGGTGATATAGACCAGCGAGGTATAGGCGCCGTAGAGGATATAGGCCTTGTCCTCGCCGAACAGGAAATGTTTGGTGAGGTAGAAAATCAGGATGGCACGCATGCCATAATAGGAAAAACGTTCCCACATTTCCGCGAAAAACAGCAGGAACAGGCCGCGCGGATGGCCGAGCCAGGTCTTGCCTGCCTCCGCCGGTACGGTGATTGCGGTCGCCATCGGACCCCCTTGAAATTGTCTTTTTGTGCCGGCCGGCAAGAGCGGCGGCGTTATGGCACGGACCCTAGAGGGGAAAGGTGGGCAGAGTCAAAGAGGGGTTTGGGGCAGGATTGAAGCGATAGGAAGTGCGCCCTTCACCCTTGCGTCCGGCGGCAAAGCCTCCCATTTGGCAACCGATGTTCAACGACCTTTCCAGCCCCCTCACCCTGCTGCAGACCCGCCGTTCCGGCAAGCCGCGCGACCTGATCGCGCCCGGCCCGGACGATGCGCAGCTGCGCCAGATCCTCGAAGTCGCGCTGCGCACGCCCGATCATGGCAAGCTGGCGCCCTGGCGCTTCGTGATCGTGCCGCAGGACAAAAGGGAAAAGCTGGCCGCGCTGCTGGAGGCCGCCTATCGCGCCGAGAAGCCGGAGGCCGGGCGGCTGGAGATCGAGGCGATGCACCAGTTCGCGCATCAGGCGCCGACCCTGGTGGTGGCGCTGTCCAAGCCGATCGCGAGCAGCAAGATCCCGGTCTGGGAACAGGAATTGTCGGCCGGCGCCGCGATCATGAACCTGTTGCACGCCACCCATGCGCTGGGCTTTGCCGGCGGCTGGCTGACCGGATGGCCGAGCTTCAATGACGATGTGCGCGACGCCTTTGGCAGCGAGGACGAGCGGCTGGCCGGATTCGTCTTCATCGGCACGCCCTCACGCGCGCTGGAAGAACGGCCCCGGCCAGATTATAACGATATCGTATCGACATGGGACAGATAATTGCCGAAAATACGGGCTTTCACGTAACAAGGTCCATTGACCTGCACGGCTGTATTATGGCACTGATGCACTTATGAGCGACGAATCCAAACCCGTCTATCTCCGCCTCCGCGAGATCATTGCCGCCTCCATCCTGGATGGGGACTATCGCGATGGCGACCTCCTCCCCTCGGTCCGCGCCTTTGCCGCGCAGCAGGGCGCCAATCCGCTGACCGTGGCCAAGGCCTATCAGAGCTTCCAGGATGACGGGCTGGTCGTCGTGAAACGCGGCGTGGGCATGTTCGTCGCCGATGGCGCGACCCGCAAGCTGCGCGAGGCGGAACGCAGCCGCTTCCTGGAAAGCGTGTGGCCGCCGGTCGCGGCACAGATCCGGCGGCTGGGCATCCGGCTCGACGAACTGGACAGCCAGAAGGTCTGAAGAAGAGCGCCCCGCGGGGCGCTTTTTTTTTTACAATGAAGCGAGCGCCTTCACCGCCTGCTGGCGATCGGGGAAATGGGCGGCGGCCGCGCGCGACAAAGCGCGCTTCGCCTCCGCCTTGCGCCCGGCGGCGGCATAGGCCTGCCCCAGATGGAACTGGAAAGGCGGGTTTTGCGGCGCGAGGGCGACCGCCTTTTCCAGCAGATCGATCGCCGCCGGCCCCTGCGCATCGGTGCGCAGCAGCACCAGGCCGTAGATATCGGCGGTGACCGGATTGGCCGGCATCAGGCGATAGGCCTGGGCGGCATAGAGGCGCGCCTTGCCGGGCGATCCCGTTTCCAGGCTCGCGCGGGCCAGATCGGCCATCAGCAGCGCATCATGGCCGCCCGTCTGGGCCTGTACCGCCTGCAACAGGCGCAGCGCGCCGCGCCAGTCATGCGCCTGCATCGCCGCCCCGGCCGCCAGTCGCTGCATCTCCACATCCATCGGATTCTGCGCCAGGAACAGGCGGACGAGTTGCAGCGCGCGGGCGGGATCGCCCGCCGCGCTCCAGGCCGCGACCAGCCGCAGCGCGGCATTGCGATCGAACCGGATATTGGCCGCCGCCTCGAAACTGCGGGCGGCATCGGCCGGCCGGCCGGCAGCGACCAGCGCATCGCCCAGCACGACATGAGCGGCCGGCGCGCCGGGATTGGCTCGCGCCAGCAGCCCGGCGCGGTCGACCGCCTCGCCCGTGCGCCCCTGCATCAGCAACGCGCGGATATAGGGGATATTGTCGGCCGCGGTGGCGACATCGGCCGGCGGCGTCATGACGGCGTTCGTGCCCCCCAGCAGGTCCGACGAGGGACGCACCGGCCAGGACGCGCGGGCCAGCAACGCATCGGCCTGCGCGCGATCGCCCAGTTGCTCCTGCGCGCGGGCGGCCAGCGTCAGCACATAGGGATCGGCATCATGGCGATCGACAAGGGGGGCGAGCGTCGCCGCCGTGCCGGCATAGTCGCCGGTCAGATAGGAAGCGCGGGCGAGCAGCGTGCGCGCCACGCGATTGTCGGGCTGCATCGCCACCAGCGGCCCCAGCGCATCGGCCGCCAGCACGGCATTGCCATCCGACAGGTGCAACACGCCGCGCAGCAGCCGGGTCGCCGGCTCGCCATCCAGCCGGCCATCGGTGCGCGCCAGCAGGGTGCGGGCAAGATCGATCTGCCCGGCGCGGGCCGCGATCACCGCCTGAAGGAACCAGGCGCGCGGATTGCCGGGATCGAGCGCCAGGATGCGCCGGCTGACGCTGAGCGCGCGGCTCGCGCGGCCGGCATCGGCCAGTGTCGCGGCATATTCGGTGAGCGGGGCAAGCGCATTGGGATGATCGTCGAGTGCCCGTTCGAACCAGGGCAGCGCCGCCACCAGCCCATATTGATCGCGGATCAGCATGCCGCGCAGGGTCAGCGCATCCGGATCGCCCGGTGCCAGCGTCAGCGCCTTGTCCGCGGCCGCAATCGCCCCGGCCTGATCGCCCAATGTCAGGCGGAACCGGCCAAGATCGACCCAGGTCCGGGCTGCGCGCGGGGCGAGATGCAGCGCATCGTCAAAGGCGCGCTGCGCGGCGTCATTGTCGCCCTTGGCCTGCCAGGCGCGGGCGGCGACACGGGCCGCCTCGGCCGACTTGCCTTCGCCCGCCTGCACGGCGCGCAGGGCGCCATCGGCATCGCCCTGCAACAGCAGCGCCTGCGCCAGCAGTCCATTCGTGTCGCCGACGCTGGCGCCCAGCTTGCGCGCGCGCAGCAGATCGGCCTGCGCCCCGGCGCCATCACCCAACTGCACCAGCGCGCGGGCATGGCCCAGCCGCGCCGGCAGCGACGCCGGATTGCCACGAATGGCGTTCATCATCTCGATCCGGGCGGTGCGCGCATCACCGGCATCCAGCGCGGCCAGCCCGCGCGCGAGCGCGGCACTGCCGTCCGCCTCATGCACGCGCCACTGCCACAGGCCGGCCAGCGCCAGCAGCAGCAGGGCAAGGCCCGCCAGCAGGATCAGGCGTGAGCGCCGCATCGATCAGCCCTGCATCTTATATTGTTTGAGCAGGTCGTAGAGGGTCGGCCGGCTGATCCCCAATATCTTGGCGGCGCTGGAAATATTGCCGTCGGTGCGCGCGATCGCCCGGCGAATGGCGCGACGATCGGCCATTTCGCGCGCCGCCTTGAGATTGACGACCTCGCTGCCTTCGGCCCGATCGCCGTCTAGGTCGAGATCGGCCGCCGTCACATGCTTGCCATCAGCCATGATGACCGCGCGCTTCACGCGATTTTCCAGCTCGCGCACATTGCCCGGCCAGCCCCAGGCGTCGAGTGCCGCGAGTGCATCGGGGGCGAAGCCCTTGACCTGCGGGTTCATGTCCTGCGCGAAGCGGGTGAGGAAGTGGCGCGCTAGCAGCGCGGGATCGCCCGGCCGGTCGCGCAGCGCGGGGATGCGGATGACGATCTCGGCCAGGCGATAATAGAGATCCTCGCGGAAGCTGGCGGCGGCAATCATCGCGTCGAGATCCTGGTGGGTGGCGCACACGATGCGCGTATCCACCGCGATCGGCTGGCGCCCGCCGATCCGTTCGATCACCCTTTCCTGCAGGAAGCGCAGCAGTTTCACCTGCAAGGGCAGCGGAATGTCGCCGACCTCGTCCAGGAACAGGGTGCCGCCCTGCGCCTGCTCGATCTTGCCGGGGGTGGTCTTGACCGCGCCGGTGAAGGCACCCTTTTCATGCCCGAACAGTTCTGATTCCAGCAGGGTTTCGGGGATGGCCGCGCAATTGATCGCGACGAAGGCACCGCCGCGACGCGGGCTCGCATCATGCAGCCCCTGCGCCAGCAATTCCTTGCCGGTGCCGCTGGCGCCCAGCAGCATGACCGAGACATCGGCGCTGGCGACCCGCTCGATCGTGCGGGCGACCCGCATCATTTCCGGCGCGCCGGTGATCATCCGGCCGAGCACCCTGCCCCCCTCCGGCGCGGCTTCGGCGAGGCGGGCATTTTCCTGTTCCAGTGCATGGACGTGAAAGGCGCGCCGGACGATCAGGCCCAGCTCGTCAATGTCGACCGGCTTCTGGTAGAAATCATAGGCACCGCCGGAAATGGCATTGAGCGCGCTTTCCCGCGCGCCATGGCCCGACGCCACGATCACCTTGGTATCGGGCTTGATGCGCAATATCTCCTCCAGCGTGGCAAAGCCCTCGCTGGTTCCGTCCGGGTCCGGCGGAAGGCCCAGGTCGAGCGTCACCACATCGGGCGCCTCCATCCGCAGCATCTCGATCGCTTCCAGCCGGTCGCCGGCGATGAAGAGCTGATAATCCTCATAGGCCCAGCGCAATTGCCGCTGCAGGCCGGGATCATCCTCGACGATCAGCAATTTGGGGCGGGTGTCGCTCATCAGGCGGCCTTTCCTTGAACATCATCGCACGCCGGCGCGGGCGCCAGCGGCAGGCGCAGGGTGAAACGGCTCCCCACGCCGGGTTTGCTTTCCACGTCGATCCGCCCGCCCATCGCCTCGGCCAGGCTGCGCGCCTCGAAGGCGCCGAGGCCAAAGCCGCCGGCCTTGCTGGACGAAAAGGGCTTGAACAGATCGCGGCGGATAAATTCGGCGGTCATGCCGCAGCCCTGATCGACCACAGCCAATGTCGCCTGGCCATGCGCGCTGCCCAGATGCAGTTCGACCGGGCGATCGGCATCGCTGGCATCGATCGCATTTTGCAGCAGATGGACCAATATCTGCTCGACCCGCGCCGGATCGGCGAGCGCGACCGGCACGTCGCCGCTGACGGTGATCGCGCGCTGGCGGGCGCGGCTGCGCACGACCTGTTCGACCAGCGGGCCCAGCGCCACCGGGCGCGGCTCTTCGGGCCGGCCCTTGTTATGCTGCGACAGGCGGGCGAGCATGTCGTTCATCTTGCCCACAGACTCCTTGAGCGTCAGCAGCATGTCGGCGCGGAAATCGGGATTGTCGGCGTGCCGCTCCGCATTGCGCGAGAGCAGGGACAATTGGCTGACCAGATTCTTGATGTCATGCGCGATGAAGGCGAAGCGGCGGTTGAACTCGTCGAAGCGCTGGGCGTCGTCGAGCGCCTGCTGCCCCTGCGCCTCGCTGATATGGGTCGCCGCCTGACGCCCGGCGGCGCGCAGCATGTCGAAATCCTCCCAGTCGAGGCGGCGGTCGATCGGCGGCGGCGCAAGCAGGATCGCGCCGATCAGCCGGCCATAATGGAGCAGCGGCACCAGCGCCCAGACATGGGCATCCTCGATCAGCCAAAGCGGCAGGTCGAAGGTGGCGTCGCCATCGCGGATGCGACCGACATCGACGATCCAGCCGCTCCCTTCCCAGCTTTCCAGTTGGTCGAGCGGCAGGGACATGCCGGCAATCGGCTCCTGCGGCCAGTTCCATTGCGCCTCGAACGCCAGCCGACCGTCATCGGTGCGCAGCAGCAGCAAGGCAGCGGGGGAATCGGTGATGTCGGCGACCGCCTTGGCCACCCGCTCGCCCAGCGGCGGGGCATTTTCGCCCGGCCGGCCGATGGTTTCGCCAAAGCGCATCCATTCGGTGCGATAGTCGTAGCGATGCTGGAAGAAATGCTTGGCGACCTGCACCTTCCACAGCGCGCGCATCTGTGGCGAGGGCAGCAGGACGAGCGCGGTCACCGCGACGAAGAAGACCGCGCCAATCTCCACCACCCGCGCATAGGGGCCGGCGATCATCTCGATCAGCACCGCCGCCGCGGTCAGCACCACGACATAGAGGCCGACCGCGACCAGCGAGAGCGACTGGAAGGCGATGGTGCGCGACAATTGCAGCCGCCCGGCCATTTCCTTGCGCATGCCGATGGCGATCACCGGCGCCAACAGCGCCATCAGCGGCCCGCGCAGCGCATAGAGTTCGTTGACCCGGTCCATCGCGAAATAGCCGATGACATAGAGATTGAGGTCATAGGTCCACATCGCCGCCAGCGCGCCGAGCAACAGCGACACCCGCCCGCGATCGCGCGAGGGCCAGGCGGTATAGAGATGATGGACCAGCAGCAGGCAGCCGATCGCGGTCATCATCCGCAGCACCAGCGACACCGCCACCAGCATCTGATGCAGGTCGCTGCGGACCGGCAATTGCCGCCAGGTGAGATCGGTCGAGGTCTGGAGGAAGATGAGGCCGGCGACGGCGAGATAGACGAGGCCGACGGCGACTAGCGCGCCGCCGCGCGAGGCCGGCCCGCGCCGCAGCATGACGAACAGCAGCATCAGCCAGGCGGCGTTGCGGACACTTTCCCCGATGCCCGACAGCGGCTTGTCGACGCCACCGAACGAGACATAGAGCGCCCAGCAGGAGGTCAGCAGCAGCGCGCTGGCGAGCATGCGCGGCTCGGCCGCATCGTCCCGGCGCCGCAGGATGAAGATGCCAAGCGCGGCGAACAGGACCGCGGCCAGTGCATGGCCCCAGTCGCCGATGAATTGCAGCAGCGCGCTCATGGCCTGCCGCTCAGCGCGCGCCGTCGGGCCAGAGGATCACCCGCACCGTCTGGATCAGGATCAGCAGGTCCAGGAAGGGCGTGTAATTCTTGGCATAATAAAGATCATATTCAAGCTTATGGCGGGCATCCTCGATCGACGCGCCATAGGGATAGTTGATCTGCGCCCAGCCGGTGATGCCCGGCTTCACCATATGCCGTTCGGCATAATAGCGCAGATGCTGTTCCAGATCCTCGACGAACTGGCGCCGTTCCGGGCGCGGACCGACGAAACTCATCTCGCCCTTCAGCACGGTCCAGCTCTGCGGCAGTTCGTCGATGCGCAGCTTGCGCAGCCAATAGCCCAGGCGCGTGATCCGCGGATCATCCTTCTCCGCCCAGACTGCCTGGCCCTTGACCTCCGCATCCTGGCGCATGGTGCGCAGCTTCACGATCCAGAATTCCTGGCCATAGAGGCCAACGCGCTGCTGCCGGTAGAAAGCCGGGCCACGGCTGTCGAGCTTCACCAGCAAGGCGGCGAACAGGATGATCGGGCCGGTCAGCAGCAGCAGGATCGAACTGGCGATGATGTCGAAGATGCGCTTGGCGATGCTGGACAGGCGACGACCGGCGGAAAAGCCATCGGAAAAGATCAGCCAGCTGGGATTGACGCTGTCGAGATCGACGCGCCCGGTCTCGCGCTCCAGGAAGGTCGAGAGATCGTTGACATGGACGCCGGTGGTCTTGATCCGCAGCAGGTCGGACATGGGGATGGCGTTGCGCCGTTCCTCCAGCGCCAGCACGACTTCGCTGGCGTTCAGACGCACCACATAATCGGACATGTTGTAGATGGCGGTGCGGTTGATCGCCTCCTCCACCACCTGGTCGCCGTCATTCATGGCGATATAGCCGACCACCAGGAAACCGGCGCCGCGCTTCTGTTCCAGGTCGCGGATGCGGTTGGCCCGCCGGCCGGCCCCCAGCACGACAAGGCGGCGCTTGAACGCCTCGCCGCCGAGCAGCGAACCCAGCAGCATCCGCGCCAGCAGCAGCAGCCCCATCGCCAGCCCCATCGCGTAGAGCGAGTTGGAGCGCCACAGGGTGATGCCGGGCAGCAGGAAATACATGACCGAGAGGAAGATGACGCCGAGCGAGATGGCGACGAGCAGGCGGGCGAAGGCGAAGCGGATCGATTGCAGTGCTTCGGGGCTGTAGACGCCCACCGCGATCATGCCGGTCTGGATGGCGAAGGCGAAGCTCAGCAGCGGGCCGATGCGGGTCGCGATCGGCTCGACATCCATGCCGATCTGATGCGCGCGCAGGATCCAGCCCGCTTCCGCCGCGCCGATCAGCAGCAGGAAATCGAGCAGGCCGAGCAGCAGCACCGCATGAGGGACATAATGTTTGAACAGCCTGATCATCGTATCGCTTCTTCCCGCAGCACCGCCCCTCCGGTCGGGAAGGGCCGCCAACTGGAGTCGGCCCAGCCTTACAACAAGCTGTAAGGAAATCCGACAGGGCTCAGACCCTGCCTGAAAATGACAAAGAAAATCTGAAGATGGCGCCAATGACTGTAAATGAAAGCGACACCAGGATGCGTCAGCGTCGCGAGACAACGGTGTCGTGTCAGTTGTTGTTGCGCAGTTTGTCGGCCGCATTGCGCGCAGCTTCACCCACGATCCGGGCACCATTATCGACCGAATCCGCCGCCTGGGTAATGGCGTCGGCGCGCCGATCTTCGCGGCTTTCGTTGGTGAGGTAGAAGAAGCCGATCGCCAGGATCAGGGCCAGCGCCACCAGCGCGAAGACGATACCGCCGCTGCCTTGCGGACGATCCGAGCGTCGCCCGGTCCGATCCTGTCGATGTTGCGGGTCGCTGCCCATGGCTTCCGTCCTTCCCATGGCCTTTCAACCGACAAGCCGGGCGGATCGTTCCCGATCACGCCGGGGCAAGTGCATCCCGCCCTCAATCCTCGACGGTCTTGCCACCCATGTCGTCATCGCCGTCGTCGTCGGCACCATGGTCGACCAGATTGTCGGAGATGCGACCCCGGCTCAGGCGATCGACATCGTCCATAATCTCGTCCAGCACCGCCGTGTCGGTCGTTTCCTGCGTCCGGCGCGAGGGCAACGCGCCCTCCTCCAATATCTGCTCGAGCGCGGCGCGACCGCGGGCCACGCGGCTCTTGATCGTACCGACCGCAACGCCGCAGATCTCCGCAGCTTCCTCATAGGCGAAGCCACCCGCGCCAACCAGGATCAGTGCCTCGCGCTGGGGCTGGGGCAATTGCAGCAAGGCGCGCTGCATGTCGCTGAGTTCGACATGCTTGTCCTGCCCCGCAGGCGCGGCAAGCAGCCGGTCGGCGGTCAGGTCGTCCCAGTCGCCGCGGAAACGCGAGCGGCGCATCTGCGAGAGATAATGGTTGCGCAGGATGATGAAGGTCCAGGCGCGCATGTTGGTGCCGGCCTGGAAGCGGGCACGGGCGGCCCAGGCCTTGAGCAGGGTTTCCTGGACAAGATCGTCGGCGGTGTCGCGATTGCCCGACAGGGAGCGCCCGAAGGCGCGCAGATGCGGAATGACCGCGGCCAGTTCCCGCTTGAACTCGCCGTCCGACAGTGCCTCGCGCGGCGCCTGGTTCAGCCCTTCATCCACGGCAGCAACCCCCGTTTCGACTGTCGCCCTCGCTGCATGAACCGAAGTCGTCAAAGCCATATATGCATCCGCACCCTAGTTCGATTACCGCCAAAGGCCAATTCCCAAGATACCCCTAGAAACGCCCATTTTTTCCACTGCCTTACCGCCAGAGAACCAGCAGCATCACGATCACGGCCAGTGCGAGCGAAATGCCCAGCACATAGCGAACGACGTGCGGCGTGGCGCCGCCCCGTGCGTCCTGCGTCGAGATATGCTGCTCCTCGTCGGCCATCGGCCCTCTCCGAATCGTTACGCATATTTAACGCGTTAAAGCCGGGAGGGTTCCGCCGACCGTCACAAAGGATCGGCCGGCGGGAAGACAGGTCAGGCCGGAGCGGTCGCTTCGTCGAAGAAAAGCGCCTGCGAGATCGCGGCCTTGACCGTCGAGCGCTGGAACGGCTTGGTGATGAGGAAGGTCGGCTCGGGCCGTTCGCCGGTCAGCAGCCGTTCGGGGAAAGCAGTGATGAAGATCACCGGCACCGAGAATTCGGCGAGAATGTCCTTCACCGCGTCGATGCCGCTCGAATCATCGGCCAACTGGATATCGGCCAGCACCAGGCCGGGCCGCTCCGCCAGCGCCTCGCGCACCGCATCCTCGCGGGTGACGGCGATGGCGGTCACGTCATGACCAAGGTCGCGCACGATCGTCTCGATATCCATCGCGATGATCGGCTCATCCTCGATGATCAGAACCTTGGCACGGGTCTGCGCTTCGATTTCCTCCAGCGCTTCCTCGACCAGGGCCTCGACATCGGCGGTGTCGAGACCGATCAGATAGCCGGCATCTTCCGTGGTGAAGCCTTCGAGCGCGGTCAACAGCAGCGCCTGACGCGGCAGCGGGGTCAGCCGGGCCAGGCGGGCATGGGCGATCGCCTCCTGCCCGATCGAACCCGAGAAGCCGGGCTCGTCATCCAGATGCGAGGACGACCAGATCGCATGGAAGGTCTTGTAGAGGCCGAGGCGAGGATCGACACCGCTGGGAAACTCCTCCGGCGCGGCGACGATCGCTTCCAGCGTGGCGCGGACATAGGCATCGCCATGAGTCTGGCTGCCCGTCAGCGCGCGCGCATAGCGCCGCAAGAAAGGAAGATGGGGGTGCAGTTGCTGTCCAAGCGACATCGGTAAGTCTTCTCCCTGCCCTGTCGGGCCTGTTGTCCGAAACATCGGCTCCACCGGAGGATGGGATGACGATGCCGCGCTGGCAAGCCCCTCTCCCCCTGCCGCCGAATGACCGACGGTGCAAAAAATGCTTCGAATGCCGGAACCATCGACACCAAGATTTGTTTCACTCTCGTTCGGTTTTTTCGACGGTAACGGCTTTTTGGTGAAATTTGCCCAGCTTGGTGAATTGACGCCGCTATGCGTTGCGGCGAAATAGCGGACAGGCTGGCGTCACGGATTTAGCTTCAAAGGGGCTGATTTTGGTTTCTTCAACAACGGAACGGGACAGGATGGGAGGGGATATTGACGTCGGCACGACCATCCGCGACCGCGACATGAAGACTGCGCCCGAACCACGCAAGCGCCGCGCGGCCGCGAAAAAGGACGAGGCCCAGGTGTCCCAGGTGCTCAAGTCCGTCTATCAGCGCACGGTCGACGAAGATATTCCCGCCGAAATGCTGGACCTGCTCAGCAAACTGGACTGATCAACGCTGGTCGGGGCGGCATTTCTCTGCCGCCCAGACAAGGACCCTCTCGATCCCCCATGACCATGTTCGGCGTCTATCTCCGGTCCACCGGCGTCAAGATGTTCCTCATCCTGACGCTCGCGCTGCTGCCGCTGGGGCTGATCGCGCTGGTGGCGTCGCTGCAGGCGATCCGCACCGCTGACCTGGAGAAGGAGGCGCTGCTGCGTGTCGCCGTGACGCAGAGCGCGCGCAAGCTGACCGCAGATCTGAACGCTGATCGCACCGCGCTGGGCCTGACCGTCAACGCGCTGGCCGATGGCAAGGCGGACGGCGAAATCTGCAACCGCCTCTCCTTCTTCCTCACCGCGCAGGACCGGAACGGCATCCGATTCTATATCTATGACCGATCGGGCAAGAAGCTGTGCGGATCGGCCACGCCGGAACCGGCCGGCATTCCGCCCGCGCGCCGCTTCATCGGCCCGCGCGTCGAACTGCTGTCGTCCGGCGACTTTCTGCTCTCGCGCACCCACAGCCATGACAACCGCGTCGCGGCGCTGGCCTATTATTCGCGGCCGCACCTCGAAAGCGTCGCCGATCCGGCCACCGCGCTGCAGAACCGGCAACTGAGCCTGCGCCAGGGCGAGCGGCAGATGATCGTCAGCCGCCCCGGCAGCCGGATCGACGGTCATAGCAGCAGCCTGTCTGCCCGGCTCGACCCGCCCGACATATTGCTGACCATGACGGTGCGCGAGCCGCCCGCGACGATCGCCCGGCTGCTGTCGCTGTTCCTGCCGCTGGTGATGTGGTTCGCGGCCGCGGCGATCGGCTGGTTCGTGGTCAATCGGCTGCTGATCCGCCCGCTGGTATTGTTGCGGCGCCAGGTTGCCGCCTATCAGCCCGGCGAAGTGCTGGAGCCGCTGCGGCGCATCCGCACCCCCGCGCACGAGATCAGCGACCTGGGCGACACATTCCGCGAGATCAGTGAGGATGTCGCCACCCATGAGGCGGAAATGGCCGCCGCGCTCGACACCCAGCGCAAGCTGACGCGCGAGGTGCATCATCGGGTCAAGAACAACCTGCAGATCATCGCCAGCCTGATCAGCCTGCACGCCCGGTCGGCGCATGAGCCCGAAGCGGTGTCGGCCTATGGGTCGATCCAGCGCCGGGTCGACGCCCTGTCGGTCGTCCATCGCAACCATTTTGCCGAGTTGGAGGAAAATCGCGGCGTCGGCGTGCGTCCGCTGATCAGCGAATTGTCCGCCAGCCTGCGCGGCACTGCCCCGCATGAGGCGCGCCGTTTCGGTATCCAGATCGACAGCGACGATGATCTGCACATCAGCCAGGATGTCGCCGTTCCGGTCGCCTTCCTGGTGACCGAACTGGTCGAACTGGCGATGCTGTCCGATCCGCGCGCAACGATGCGGATTTCGGTGCATCTGGAGGCCGATCGCAACGACCGCGCCCTGTTGCAGATGGCGTCGCCCGCGCTGTGCGCCGGGCCGGAAATGACTTTATTGCTGAACGAACGCTATGGCCGGGTGCTGACCGGCCTGTCGCGCCAGCTCCGCTCCCCGCTCGATCATGATGCCGAAGCGGGCCGCTACAGCATCGCGATCAGCGTCATTCCCTGAAAAAGCGTCAGACCCGCTGATAGTCGCGGCGGAAATCGGCCGTGAAGGTCGACAATGTGCCCGCCGCAATATTGTCGCGCAGGCCCTGCATCAGTTCCTGATAGAAGTGGATATTATGCTGGGTCATCAGCATCGCGCCCAGCATCTCGCCCGACTTCACCAGATGATGGAGATAGGCGCGGCTCCAGGTCGCGCAGACCGGACAGCCGCAGCGCGGATCGAGCGGGCCCAGATCCTCGTTGAACTTGGCGTTGCGGATGTTGAGCGGGCCGGCCCAGGTAAAGGCCTGGCCATTGCGGCCCGACCGGGTCGGCAACACGCAGTCGAACATGTCGATGCCGCGCTCCACTGCACCGACGATGTCGTCGGGCTTGCCCACGCCCATCAGGTAGCGCGGCTTGTCCTGCGGCAGCATGTCGGGCGCGAAGTCGAGCGTGGCGAACATCGCCTCCTGCCCCTCGCCCACTGCAAGGCCACCCACGGCATAGCCGTCAAAGCCGATCTCGATCAGCTTTTCCGCTGAAATCTTGCGCAGCCCTTCGTTGAGCGAGCCCTGCTGGATACCGAACAGCGCCGCACGCTCGGCATGGTCGCCGCCCGCATCGAAGCCGTCGCGCGAGCGCTTGGCCCAGCGCATCGACCGCTCCATCGACTTGGCAGCTTCATCATGGGTGCAGCCATTCTTGGTACATTCGTCAAACGCCATGACGATGTCGCTGTCGAGCAGCCGCTGGATCTCCATCGAGCGCTCGGGGCTGAGCATATGCTTGGAGCCATCGAGATGGCTGGAGAAGGCGACCCCCTCCTCGCTCATCTTTGTAAGGGCGCTGAGGCTCATCACCTGATAGCCGCCGCTGTCGGTCAGGATCGGCCGGTCCCAGCCCATGAAGCCGTGCAGTCCGCCCAGTCGCGCCATGCGTTCGGCGCCGGGGCGCAGCATCAGATGATAGGTATTGCCCAGGATGATGTCGGCGCCGGTGGCGCGCACTTCGGCCGGGCGCATCGCCTTGACGGTGGCGGCGGTGCCGACCGGCATGAAGGCCGGCGTGCGGATCTCGCCGCGGCGCATCTGGATCGCGCCGGTGCGGGCCTTGCCGTCGGTGGCGGCGATCGAGAAGGAAAAGCGGGGCTTGGTCATCGCCGCGCTCTAGGAGCGAACGCCCGCGCGCACAAGAGCAGCGCGGTCGGAGCGCCGTTTCAGCCGGCCCGGCGGACGCCGTCGAACAGGGTCATCGCGTCGATGTCGAACCCCTCGACCCGGCGATAGCGGCCGATGAAGCGCAGACAATCGGTGGACAGGCGCAAGGTCCAGGGCTGGCCCTGCGCATCCTGTAGCGTGAGTGTCACATTCTTGCGGGCCGGAAGGCGATGCATGTCCATGCGACCGCCCTAATTAACAATGGTTAACAAAGGGCTGAGCAGACGGGCTGAAAAGGGGAAACGAAAATTTCTGTTGCGATATCGCAACAACAATCTCCATTTCGGCGCATTTACCGCGCTTTCCGGGCAACAGTTGCGGATAAAAATGGTTAATGATCTGTCAACTATTTGTCCCGCACTGCATCATAAGCGCCGACCGTCGAAGGTTCAGATTCAAGAGAAAAATGGGGCGCACATGATTGATTCAGGACGCTTTAGTGCAGCTGACGAGCGCGCGACCGAGGTCGAAGCGGCATTCGAGATCGAAAGCTTTGGCGAGGATGCCGTAACGTCATCTCCCGCCCCTTCCCAACTGTTCGACCTGGGCCAGATCGACGTGCAGTGGGAGGCCGAATCCGAAACGCTCTGGGCGTTCATGACGCCGGCCAATCGACCCAATTTCAGCATGACCATGCTGCGCGACGTCCGCTACTGGTATGCCGAGACCAAGCGGCTGTTCGATGTCGGCCAGTTGCCGGTCAAATATATGGTCGCGGGTTCCCGCTTCCCCGGCGTGTTCAACCTGGGCGGCGACCTCGAACTGTTCGCCGGCTGCATCGAGCGCGGCGACCTGCCCGGCCTGGTCCAATATGGCCATGCCTGCATCGACGTCGTCCATCGCACCTGGCGCAATGGCGACATGCCGGTGGTGTCGATCGCGCTGGCGCAGGGCGATGCGCTGGGCGGCGGGTTCGAGGCGCTGCTCTGTTTCGACGTGGTGATCGCCGAGCGCAGCGCCCGTTTCGGCCTGCCCGAAATGCTGTTCGGCCTGTTCCCCGGCATGGGTGCCTATTCGATCCTGTCGCGCAAGCTGGGCCGGCTGGCGGCCGAGCGCATGATCCTGTCGGGCAAGGTCTTCACCGCGGAGGAGATGTTCGACATGGGCATCGTCCATACGCTGGTCGAGGATGGCGAGGGGGAAGCGGCTGTGCGTGATTTCGTCGCCCGCAATCGCCCGCACCATGCCGGCCATGTCGGCGTCTATGAAGCCGGGCGCCGGGTCGATCCGCTGCACCATGACGAACTGAAGGATATTGTCGAGAATTGGGCCGCTTCGGCGCTCAAGACCGACCTCAAGGATATCCGCATGATGCGCCGGCTGGCGTCGGCCCAGACGCGGCTGACCAAATAAGGATCAGGCCAGGCGGCGCTGGCGGATCAGCGCCGCCATGTCATGGACATCGGCCCTGTTGCGGTTGAGCAGGGCCTGCAACTCGCCGATCGGGACCGGCCGGCTGAGGACGAAGCCCTGGACGTTGGTGAAGCCGGTTTCGCGGGCGTAGCGCAACTGTTCCTCGGTCTCGATCCCCTCGGCCACCGTCTCCACCTCCAGCGCGCGCGCCAGATAGGCGACGGACTGGGCGATGGCGCGGTCGCGGGGATTTTCGCCGACGCCGCGCATGAAGCTCTGATCGACCTTGATGGTGTCGAACTCATGGGTGCGCAGCGCGCCCAGCGAGGAATAGCCGGTGCCGAAATCGTCGAGCGCGAGGCGCAAGCCGATACGGCGCAATTCGCTGAGGATCAGATGGGTGCGGCGGTCATCTTCCAGGAAGATGGATTCGGTGACTTCCAGCTCCAGCCGGCGCGCCTTGAGCCCCGACTGGAGCAAAGCGGAGATGACTGCGCGCGGCAGGCCGTCGGTCTTGATGAGCGCGGGCGAGATATTGACCGCGACCCGGATATCCTCGTCCCAGCCCATCGCGTCGCGGCACGCCTGGGCCAGTGCCCAGTTGGTCATTGGCTCGATCAGGGCCGAGCTTTCGGCGATCGGGATGAACTCGGCGGGGGAAATCCAGCCCAGTTCGGGATGCTGCCAGCGCATCAGCGCCTCGCAGATGGTGATCCGGCCAGTCTCGGTATCGAAGATCGGCTGATAATGAAGTTGCAGCTCGCCATTGGCGAGCGCGCTACGCAGCCCGGTCTCCAGCTCATAGGTGCGGTTCTGCCGCTCCTTCATGGTCCAGTCGAACTGGGCATGGCGGTTTCGCCCGGCATGTTTGGCCTTGTAGAGCGCCAGATCGGCATGCTGCAGCAGTTCGTCGCCATCGGCGCCATCTTCGGGCGCGACGGCAATACCCATCGAGGCGGAGATGGTCAGGTGATGGCCGCCAACTTCGAAATCGCCGGCCAGAATGCGGGTGATGTCGCCGGCGATCACTTCGGCCTGGATGCGGCTGACGCCGGGGCAGATCAGCACGAACTCGTCGCCGCCGAAACGCGCGACATGGCCGCGCCGGTCGAGCGCGCGGGTCAGCCGCTCGGCCACCTGGCACAGCAGCTGGTCGCCGACGATATGGCCCAGCGTGTCGTTGATTTCCTTGAACCGGTCGAGGTCCATCCACAGGACGGCGGTCTGATCCGCATCGGAAATGCGATTGTCGAACAGGTCGCGCAGCCGCATCTGCATCGCCATGCGGTTTTCCACCCCGGTCAGGCTGTCATAGCGGGCCAGCCGCTCGAACTTGATCGCAAGGTTGCTCTTCTCCTGCTTGCCCTGCATCGCTTCCAGCACGATGCGGTGCGTGGTCTTGGTGATTTCCGCCATGGCGAAGATCATCAGGAAGCAGAGCACGCCAAGGACGACATAGCCGACGCCACCAGCGATCAGCAGGCCGATGGAGGTCGGCAGCATGGTGAAGCAGGTCTGGCCGACCGCGACATGGACCCGGCCGGCATTGCGGCCGGAAATGCCGCCCGCATAGGAGGCGACCATGCCGACGGCCAGCACATGCAGGGTCGCATCCTGGCTGATCGTCAGGGTCGCGAGCGATTGAAGCCCGAGCAGCGCGGCATAGATCCAGGCGCCCATTTCATAGGCGATTCCCCAGATCGGACGCGCCGGACCATCCTGATGCGCCAGCGCACGCTGGAAATAGACGGCCGAAATGGAGCGACTGATTCCCACGATCAGGACCAGCGCGGCAATGATGTGCATGGTCAGGACATGGGCCTGCCAGGCGATCACGAGACTGAGCGAACCACCTGAAATCGCGCCGGAAAGCAGCGATGCCGGGGAGGCATAAAGCGCTTTGACGAGGCTGTCCTGCACCTCAGCATTCTGCTGGGTACGGGGCGCAAAGCGCGCGCGCAGGACTGCGCACAGATGGCGGACGAGGCGTGACACGTGCCAGCATAGTGGCGGATCAGCCTTGAGATTTGGTAAATCCGATGCCCACCAAAGCAGATCAATTCCGCTGCCCGATCAACAATATCCCCCTACCCCTCCCCGGCCAAGGCACCGTCATATGGGGCCGGAAACAGGCTGTAGGACAGCAGAAACGACGGGCATGAAAAAGGCCGGTGGATCGCTCCACCGGCCCCTTTCTTGTCGCGTGAGCGAGAACTTCGTTTCGGTCGCGACCGAATTAGAAGTCCATGCCGCCCATGCCGCCCATGCCACCCGGCATGGCGGGCATGGCGGGCTTGTCTTCGGGCAGTTCCGAAACCGCGGCTTCGGTGGTGATCAGCAGACCAGCAACCGAGGCAGCGTTCTGGAGCGCGGTGCGCACGACCTTGGTCGGGTCGATGACGCCGGCGGCAACCAGGTTTTCATAGGTGTCGGTCGACGCGTTGAAGCCGAACGAGGTGTCGGTCTGGTCGAGCAGCTTGCCCGAGACGACAGCACCGTCATGGCCGGCGTTGGCGGCGATCTGGCGAACCAGCGCCGTCAGCGACTTGCGAACGATGTCGATACCGCGGGTCTGGTCGTCATTGGCGCCAGCGACGCCTTCGAGAACCTTGGTCGCGTAGAGCAGCGCGGTGCCACCACCGGGGACGATGCCTTCTTCGACGGCAGCGCGGGTCGCGTGCAGGGCGTCGTCGACGCGATCCTTGCGCTCCTTCACTTCGACTTCGGTCGCACCGCCAACCTTGATGACGGCAACGCCGCCAGCCAGCTTGGCCAGGCGTTCCTGCAGCTTTTCACGGTCATAGTCCGAAGTGGTGACTTCGATCTGCGCACGGATCTGCTCGGTACGGCCCTTGATCGAGTCGGCATCACCGGCGCCATCGACGATGGTGGTGTTGTCCTTGTCGATGGTGACGCGCTTGGCGGTGCCCAGCATGCCCAGGGTGACGTTTTCGAGCTTGATGCCCAGGTCTTCCGAGATCACTTCGCCCTTGGTCAGGACGGCGATGTCTTCCAGCATGGCCTTGCGGCGGTCGCCGAAGCCCGGTGCCTTGACCGCAGCAACCTTCAGGCCGCCGCGCAGCTTGTTGACGACCAGGGTCGCCAGCGCTTCGCCTTCGATGTCTTCGGCGATGATGAGGAGCGGACGGCCCGACTGAACCACGGCTTCCAGGATCGGCAGGATCGACTGCAGATTCGAGAGCTTCTTCTCGTGGATCAGGATGTAGGGATCAGCCAGCTCGACGGCCATCTTTTCCGGGTTGGTGATGAAGTAGGGCGACAGGTAGCCGCGGTCGAACTGCATGCCTTCGACAACGTCCAGCTCGAAGTCGAGACCCTTGGCCTCTTCCACGGTGATGACGCCTTCCTTGCCGACCTTTTCCATGGCTTCGGCGATCTTCTCGCCGACTTCCTTGTCGCCATTGGCCGAGATGATGCCGACCTGGGCCACTTCGGCCGAACCGGCAACCGGCTTCGAGCGCGACTGGATGTCCTCGACAACCTTGGCGACGGCGAGATCGATGCCGCGCTTCAGGTCCATCGGGTTCATGCCGGCGGCAACCGACTTCATGCCTTCGCGCACGATGGCCTGGGCCAGGACGGTCGCGGTGGTGGTGCCGTCACCGGCGATGTCGTTGGTCTTCGAAGCGACTTCGCGGACCATCTGGGCGCCCATATTCTCGAACTTGTCCTTCAGTTCGATTTCCTTGGCGACGCTGACGCCGTCCTTGGTGATGCGGGGGGCGCCGAAGCTCTTGTCGATGACGACGTTGCGGCCCTTCGGGCCCAGGGTCACCTTGACCGCGTCGGCCAGGATGTCGACGCCGCGCAGGATGCGCTCACGAGCGTCACGCGAAAACTTTACGTCCTTCGCTGCCATGATCTAATTCCTTCGAAAAATGGGGAAAAATGGAAAACCGAAATTCGGGAAATCGCTTAGGCGACAATACCCAGAATGTCCGATTCCTTCATGATGAGCAGGTCTTCACCGTCGACCTTGACTTCGGTGCCCGACCACTTGCCGAACAGCACGCGATCGCCGGCCTTGACGTCCAGCGGCGTGACCTTGCCGTCTTCGGCCTTCGAACCCGAACCGACGGAGACGATTTCGCCTTCCTGCGGCTTTTCCTTGGCGGTGTCGGGGATGATGATGCCACCGGCCGTCTTCGCTTCCGCTTCAATGCGGCGAACGAGAACGCGGTCATGCAACGGACGGAATGCCATGATGATTGCCTTTCCCTTTGTGCTGGGATGGGTCCGGCGTGGCCCGCAAGAGGAATGCCCCCGTGCGATATTGTGCCCCGCCTTGTCCTTCTCCCGATGAACTCTCTCACTTGTTAGCACTCGCGGATGGAGAGTGCTAGCGGCATGCATATGGAAAAGTCGTTTCGCCGGTCAAGGGCGGGACGGGATAAAAATTTTCGCCGTCCCGATGGATCGGGGATCGATCGGACCGGCACGCAGGCCATAGCGCAATCACCCCGCCCCGTCATGCCGGGCGCGACGGACCGCACGACGATTGCGACGCGACAGGCGGCAGGACGGGTAACAGCATAGGGCCACGCGCCCGTCGAAGTTCACAGTGTAAACGGGGTTTCCGGGGTCTTTGCACCGCCAACGCGCCGGGAACGCGTCGACTACGCGCCTGCCGCGCGTCGGGGGTGTGGGGGTGCGGGTCAGTGGCGCGCGCCCGTCATGCGGCGGCGAAGCGACGGCGACGCGGCACATAGGCGCCTGCCGCGCATCGATGAGGCTACAGGCGAGGCAGAGGCGGCGATGCGAAGAAAGGCGCTGGTCCATCGCGCAGGGTAGATCAGAAATCGGGCATGTAGGACAGTATCGGCGACGCGAGCATCTCCGTCATTGCGAGCGGAGCGAAGCAATCCATCTCGCGCCAGTGGATTGCTTCGCTCCGCTCGCAATGACGATATCCGGCTTTGACAGCTAAGTAACGACCAGTTTTTGCCGCTAATCGAAACTATCGCCTTGCCCATGAGCTGACATTGCGGCGCCCCATCGTGGGGCGCATATTACTGATATGAAAAAGCGTAATCTGCTCGCCGCGACCGTTATTTATATCCTTACTGCCTTTATGGTTGTTGTAATCTC